>JAWVEM010000544.1:0-3112 GCA_033856735.1 Blastocatellia bacterium | reverse complement strand
GCGCCCAAACGGATCACGCTGCTGGATATATACCGTGCAAGTGCGGCCCCACCGGCGTTTGCGATCCACTCGTATCCTGTGGAAAAGAGGTGTCCGGTCAGTTGCAACCTCAAGCAATGCCTGTCAGGGGTTCTTTCTCAAGCGCAGGGCAGCTTCGAGAAATCACTCGCGAAAATAACCGTGGCAGATCTGGTTCGTAATATCCGCGAAAAGGCGCATTGACTTTTTTTGACTCGAATTGTGCAAATGAAAAGAACAATGGGGAGATCAAAGAAATGGTTTCGCAAAACATCAACGGAGGTAGGTATGACTTCACCAGTTGTTAGGACCAGGAACGTGCTCAGGAAAAATGCGCTGCGCTTCGTCGCTTTCCTGGTAGCGCTAGCCAGCTTTGTCGCTGCTCCGAACGCAGCTCTGATTCAAGCACCGCAACATCATGATCAGGTGCCGGGCTTCTACCGACAGAAAGTCGGCGACCTCGAAGTGACGGCCCTATTCGATGGTCACGGCGTATTCGATCTGCACTGGCTGAACGGAACGAAGGCGACGATGGATGGGGTTGGAGAGGCATTGCGCGAAGATCCGCGCCTGCTGGATGTTTCTGATGAGGGCTTCCTGGTCAACACTGGCAAGCAACTGATCCTCGTCGATGCGGGTGCCGGCACCTGGTGGGGTGGAGGAGTACTCGGCCGCTTGCTGGGGAGCCTCCGCAGTGCCGGCTACACGCCGGAAGAAGTCGACCTCGTTTTGGTCACGCACCTCCATTCCGATCACGTCGGCGGCCTGACCACTCAGGACGGAAAGCGCGTCTTTCCAAATGCCGAGGTTTACGTCGCGAAGGCAGAAAGCGACTTTTGGTTGTCGCCGGAAATCGCTGCCAAGGCGCCGAAGGATGCGCAAACGTTCTTCCAGAGTGCGCAAGCCATCGCAGCGCCGTACCTCAAAGCCGGTAAGTGGCACACGTTTACTGGCTCCGAGCCAATCGTCGACGGCATGCAACTCATCCCGCTGCCTGGTCATACCCCGGGACATACCGGCTATGAGTTTTCGTCAAGGGGACAAAAAATCCTGTTTTGGGGCGACATCGTCCATGCACAGCGCGTCCAGCTGCAGCATCCCGAGGTCACCGCGACTTTCGACATCGACCAGAATGCGGCTGCGGCGACGCGGCTTCAATTGCTGCCCAGGCTCGCGCGCGAGCATGTTTTGATCGCTGGGCCGCATATGCCATTTCCTGCCCTGGGTAGCTTGCGTAGGGAGGGGAATGGGTACAGCTGGGTGCCGTTGGTATTTACCGATCGATGGGACGACAAATAGTAGCCATCATGGGTGAAATCAAGATAGGAGAATTTATGAAGCCGTCAAAAAAAGAGCGTGTTCATGAAAATCTACGTTCTAGATTTGTGAGCGGTCTTGCTGTTTGTTCAGCGGTGACCAGTCTCTTTTTTCTAATGTCGAGTCCCTCTGCTTTTGCGCGTGGTCAGCACGGGTTTTCAATCAAGGTGTTCACCTCACTCGACGATCAGTTTTGGACTAACTCCGTCATCATCGAGGGCACACATGAAGTGATGTTGGTCGATGCGCAGTTAACAAAAACCAATGCTGAAAGAGTACTGCAGGAAATCAAAGAGACTAAAAAGCCACTGTCCATTATCTACATTACCCATGAGCACGCCGATCATTTTCTTGGTTTGGAGGTTTTTAAAGAGGCCTACCCGAGAGTTCGGATTATTGCGAATTCCGCGGTAGTAGACCGAATCAACAAGGTCTATCAAGAGAAAATAGATAAATGGAAAACGATCCTGGGCTCAGGTGCAACCTCTCAAGTTGTTGCGATCGAAAAATTCGCCGGCAACGTCATTAGATTTGAGAGCTCAAAAATAGAGGTCTTTAAAAACATCCGGGGCGATACCGACGAAAACACGATGCTTTGGATTCCTGGACAGAGAATCATCATTACCGGCGATGTCTTGTTCAATAACATGCACGTCTACACCGCCGAAACAGACAGTAAGGCGAGAGAGAAATGGTTGAACTCATTAGAAAAAATCAGAGACTTGAAACCCTCGGTTGTTATTCCAGGACATAGCAAGGTTGGAGCTCCCCTTGACGCTACTACCGCCGTCAGTTTTACCGAAAACTATTTATTAGTTTTTGAAGAAGAACTCAAGAAAGCCAAAGATCCCGATAGCCTCATTAATACAATGAAGGAAAGATTCCCATCCGCCGACCTTCTCCTGGCAATCGAACGGGGCGCGAAGGCTAACGTTAAGCCCTGACAAGCTCGAAGCAATCACTGCGGGATGGATTGGCAATGAAGAAATATAAGATCGCTATTCTGGACGATTATCAAAATGCGGCGCTTGAGAGCGCCGACTGGTCGGTGCTCCGCGATCGAGCAGACATCGCCGTGTTTCAGGACCACCTAGCCGATCCGGACGCCGTGATTGCGAGGTTGCTGCCTTTTGATGTTGTTTGTGTCATGCGCGAGCGGACGCCGCTGCCCCGCAACGTCATTGAGAGCCTTCCCAATCTCAAGCTCATTGCCTCAACGGGACGTGGAAACTCGTCGATCGATATCGAGGCCGCGGGCGATCGTGGGATCGCAGTGGTTCACACGGGATATCGCTCGGACCCGACGATCGAATTTACCTGGGCGCTGATCCTGGCCTCCGCGCGACATATCGTGACAGAGAGCAACTCCGTCCGATCCGGTGGCTGGCAGCAAACAGTGGGCACCGATCTTCATGGAAAGACCCTGGGTGTACTAGGACTTGGGCGGGTTGGATCACAGGTCGCGCGGATTGGGAGCGCTTTTGGAATGAATCTGATTGCGTGGAGCCAGAACATGACGCCCGAGGCCGCCGAAGCCGCGGGCGCAATCCTGGTTTCCAAGGAGCAGCTATTCGAGCAGGCCGACATCCTGACGATCCATTTGGTGTTGAGCGGCCGCACGCGAGGCCTGATAGGGGCCGCAGAGCTGGAGAGAATGAAGCCAACGGCCTGGTTGATCAATGCGTCGCGCGGGCCGATCGTCGAAGAGCAAGCTTTGATCAGCGTGTTGAAGAACAAGCAAATCGCCGGCGCGGCGATTGACGTATTCGACATTGAG
>JAWVEM010000543.1:0-2690 GCA_033856735.1 Blastocatellia bacterium | reverse complement strand
CGGCCGCCGGGTTATCCGCGCACGCGCGAAGACTTTCGCATTCGCACGTTTCCGAACTTTGACGGCTTGGCGCCGGCTGAAGTGATCGCCAACCACGTCTCAGATTTTCTGCTCAATCAGGAGCGCGCCGCGCGACTGGTCGAATATCACGCCCGCGATCTTCGCTATCCAGGATTTGGTGAAGTGCTCGATCGGATTATCGCATCGACGTGGAAGGCGCCGACGGGGACGGGTTACAACGCTGAGATTCAACGCACCGTGAACATGGTCTTGCTGATGGATCTAATGTCACTGGCGTCGGGAGAACGCGCGTCGAATCAGGTCCGCGCGATTGCGGAAGCAAAACTGGCAGAGTTGAAGAGTTGGTTGATTCAGCAACAGGATCTTACGCGTGACGAGAATCAGAAAGCATTTCTGGCCTACGCCGCGAACCAGATCAATCGCTTTCAGGAAGATCCGAAAAAGATGAACCTCAGCAAACCGAACGATCCACCCGACGGCCAGCCGATCGGCATGGACTGGTGGAACCGGGCGGATCGCGATTGGTGCGATTGGAAGTAAATTTGGAGTGCGCTGACTTGTCAGCGCTTTGGGAAGCGGCGACTTAGTCGCCGCCAGGTTTAGCTCGGTCTTCCAGGCTGGCCGCGACAAGTCGCGGCCTATGAAAGCGGTAACAAGTTACCGCACTCCAAAATAAGGCCGTGTTATTATCCTCACTGCTTCAGCAATTTCGATCATGAACCTATACGACGAATTCCATTGGCGTGGAATGCTCCACGAAGCCACGCCTGACTTGCAAAAGATCCTGGCTGAGGAAAAGTTGACGGCTTACATTGGCTTTGATCCTTCGGCGGCGAGTCTGCATGTCGGATCGCTCTTGCCGGTGATGGGGCTGGCGCGCTTACAAAGGTTCGGGCACACGCCGATTGCGATTGCGGGTGGCGGCACCGGTTTGATTGGCGATCCGAGTGGGAAGACGAAGGAGCGCCAACTCTTAACGCCGGACCAGGTCGACGAAAATCTTGCCGGTATCAAAGCGCAGTTAAGCCTCTTTCTTGATTTTGACGCGAAGGCTAATCCGGCGCGCATCATCAACAACGCCGACTGGCTCGCTCCTATTTCCATGATGGAGTTCCTCCGCGACGTCGGAAAATACTTCACCGTAAATAATCTTCTGGCCAAAGAAGCTATTAAGCGTCGTTTGGAAACGGATGAGGGCATTTCCTTTACTGAGTTCAGCTATCCTTTGTTGCAAGCCTATGATTACCTCATCCTGCATGACCGGCACGGTTGCACCCTGCAGATGGGCGGCAGCGATCAGTGGGGCAACATCGTCGCCGGAATTGATCTGATTCGCCGCTTGCGAGGTGCGCGGGCGCACGGTCTGGTCTTTCCGCTCGTGACTACAGCGGCCGGGGTCAAGTTCGGCAAGACCGAAGCCGGTGCGGTCTGGTTAGATCCTGAACTGACTTCGCCTTACCGGTTCTACCAGTTCTGGCTGAACACCGATGATCGCGATGCGATAATTTATCTGAAATTCTTCACCTGGCTGTCGCAGGAAGAGATCGCCGAACTGGAAGAGAGTGTGCGGACTGAGCCGGAGAAACGTCGGGCCCAGAGAGAGCTGGCCCGTCACGTGACGGCGCTGGTTCACGGCGAGACCGAGCTTGAGAAAGCTTTGCGGGCGTCGGAAGTTCTCTTCGGCAAGGAGATCAGCGGGCTGGGGGTCCAGGAGATCCTCGATGTCTTCGCCGACGTTCCTTCGACTGAACTGGAAAAATCAAAGTTGGATGGCTTCAACGTCACCGATGCATTGGTTCTCTCTGGTCTTTCGCCTTCCAAAGGCGAGGCCAGGCGCCTGGTCCAGGGCGGCGGCGTGTGTGTGAACAATCGTCGAGTCAGCGATCCGCGGCAGACGATCTCTGATGCAGACTTAATCGATGGCCAGGTCTTGGTTTTGCGCAAGGGCGCGAAGAACTATCACGTGCTCAAGGTTTCGGGGCAGTAGCCCGACCGTGAGGAAGGGTGTAATTTGGAGTGCGGCGACTAGTCGCCGCCTTTTAAAGCGCTGACAAGTCAGCGCACTCCAAACAGGATTACCCGCTCCGCGAGCGGTTCAGTATCGACGCCGTAGATTCCGGCTGCGGTCGCACGCTGATGCTATCGGCCTCTTCGATTTCGTGCTTCCCTTTTTCTTCAAGATCGCGACCTCGCGCTTTCCGCCAAGCCAACAGACGCTTATTCAGCGGCGTCATCACGATCGACAAGAACGGCATCAAAACAAGGTAGATAACGAAGAACGGAATGTTGTGAGGGGTCTTGACGCGAAAGAAGCCCATGGCCAGGACAATGAGCAAGGCTAGTACCGAGCAGACACTTGCCAGAGCGCTCTTTCTCATACGGCAGCTCTACGGACTAAGTCGTCCACGGATGTAAGCGGGCAGGTCGCTTACCTTAACGCGCTCCTGCTCCCAGGTATCGCGGTCGCGCACGGTGACGGCTTCGTCTTCCAGCGATTGATGATCGACCGTCACGCAGAAAGGCGTTCCAATCTCGTCCTGCCGTGCGTACAACTTTCCGATTCCGCCGGTGTCATCGTAAACCGCACGTACCAAAGGTTGCAGCGAGCGCTTGATCGCTTTCGCCATGCCGACGATCTCGGGTTTGTTCTTGGCCAGGGGCAGCACGGC
>JAWVEM010000542.1:0-3279 GCA_033856735.1 Blastocatellia bacterium | reverse complement strand
ACGGTGGATCTTCACCCCGAATCGGGTTTGGATCGAACGCCGTGACGGCACGGTCGTCGAAGAGCGCTCCGATCCGCGCGCGGCTTTTGCGGGGCATGTACGCGAAACGCCCTGGGATCGCCTGCACATGACCTATTTTCTCGGCTATGCGGTCTGGAATTATCTGTCAGCACCCTTCCTCTTTGCTCGGACGGGCTTCACGACGCGAGAGCTCGAGGCCCATGTCGAAGGTCGTGAAACCTGGCGCGTTCTCGAGGTGACCTACCCCGACGACGTGCCTGCGCATACCAAGGTGCAAAAGCTGTATTTCGGCGACGACTTCATGCTGAGACGGCTCGACTACACCACCGACGTGCTCGGCGGCGTCGCAGCGCATTACTGCTATGACCACGTGACGATAGACGGACTCGTCTTTCCGACTTTGCGGCGCGTTGTGAGGCGCACGCCGGAGGGCCCCCTCCTGTCAGGACGTACGTCTTTCATTCTCGACTACACCAACCTGGTGGTCCGCAAATGATTTGGAACACCAGCAGGGATTCAACGCGGATCCCTACGAAGGACGGGTCGTTGGCCGTTCGAGTTGACGGCGATCCGCATAAAGCTCCGCTGCTCCTTTGCCAGCGCTTCCGCGGGACAATGGATGATTGGGACCCGGAGTTTGTAGCGCGGCTCGCAACCGCGCGGCGTGTCATTCGCTTTGACAACCTGGGAATCGGCGAATCAAGCGGCGAGACGCCAAATACGGTACGGGGAATGGCGGAAGTCGTGCCCCTACTGCTTGATGCGCTCGGGATCAACGCGGCCGATTTCCTGGGTTGGTCGCTTGGCGGCTACGTCGCGCAGACAGTCGCTTTATCTTGGCCAGCACGTGTGCGTCGCCTAGTCATCGCCGGGTCTGGTCCGGGGGGTCCTGATGGCCCGCCGCCGCACCCGCGTGTCGCGGAGATCGCAGGCAAGCCGGCTCCAACTAAAGAAGACTTTCGATTTCTGTTCTTCACCGAAAGTGAAGCGGGAGGCGCGGCAGCCGCCCAGCATCTCGATCGTATTCGTTTTGGGAAACGCCCGCCTGTCGCGGTGGAAGGGGGGCGGAGGCAACGCGAGGCAATCCTGTCATGGTGGAAGGGAGATGGCGCGGCACGGCCGCATCTCGCAGAGCTCGCGATGCCGGTCTTGGTCGGAAACGGCGTCGCGGACGTCATGGTGCCAGCCGAGCATAGCTTCGCGATCGCGCGGAACGCACCACGAGCGAAGCTGATCCTTTACCCTGACGCAGGCCACGCTTTCCTGTTTCAATATGCAGAAGATTTCTCTGACGAAGTTCTTAGGTTCTTATCTCCAAATGAGAACATTGAACAAGTCACATGATGCATCGGCCGCAGCTTCCTTCGAGTGCATTTTTTCTGATCACCGATGGTGCCTCGGCAAAATGAACGCCGGGAGCGCCATTTGAAAGAAACATCTAACAAATGGCGAGGGGGCCAATCGTCCTCTACGGCAGCCGTGTACGCCGCCCTGATCGGCGATCTGTTGGTTGCAGCCTGCAAAACGGTTGCCGCTGTCTGGACTGGCAGCGCTGCAATGATGAGCGAGGCCATCCACTCCTTCGTTGATACCACAAACGAGGTGCTGTTGCTTTACGGCATCCATCGCTCAAAGCGAAAAGCCGATGCCGATCATCCCTTCGGATATGGTCGTGAAGTCTATTTTTGGAGCTTTGTCGTATCGCTGCTCATCTTCGCGCTGGGTGCTGGCGTTTCCATCTACGAGGGTGTCAGCCGCATGCTAAAGCCGATACCGATTGAGTCACCAATCGTCAGCTATATCGTTCTTGCGATGGCTTTTGTCTTTGAAGGCGGCTCATGGCTGGTGGCTCTGAGGCAGTTTGGTCGAGCAAAAGGGTCCATAGGTTTTTTTGACGCCTTTAAACTCAGCAAAGATCCACCCTCGTTTATGACGCTTTTCGAAGACAGCGTTGCGCTCATCGGCATTTTGATCGCGGCGGCAGCCACCTTCGCCGCTGGCGCCCTAAACCACGCTGAGATTGATGGTATCGGTTCCGTCGCAATCGGCCTCCTATTGGCGAGTACATCTGTCTTCCTGGCACGGGAAAGTAAAAGCCTGCTCATGGGCGAGCGAGCGTATCCGTCCGTCCGAAAGTCAATCTTAACGATCGCAAATGCGCACCCGGGTTGTTTACAGGCCAACGGACTTCTCACTGTGCAACTGGGTCCTGAGCAGGTCGTCGCTATGCTCAGCTTGGAGTTTGCGGATTCGATGCTGGCGCCGCAGATCGAGGAGGCGGTCATAAGTCTGGAAGAGAAGGTGCGGGGGGAAAATCCTGAGATTGTCGCACTTTTCGTAAAGCCCCAGACCGCAAAGACCTTTCAGGACCAGCGCGACAGCGCATTCGATAGTCCACAGAAAAGGGCGTAGCAGCAAGGTAGTCGAACGGTCTCCGATTGCGGGGCCACTCGCCCGATAGCACCCGCTCTCCTGCGATGGCGGCCGCTCTCGGCGCGTCTCGCCCGTTGGCGCTCGTTTCGGCGAAGGTCTCCGCTACAAACCGACAGCGGGCGTTCAGCTTCGGCGGCAGGAATTGGTCTTCATGCGCCAAATGCGTCATTCGAGACCACGCCGTTGGACCGCCGGGGCGGGTGGTTAGCGGCCTTGCGCCTGAGTCAGGCTTGGTCGCCGCCGGCCGTGCCGCTGCCCATTCAAGTGGGGCGTCCAGGGCGGGACACATGGCTTGGCCCCAGTGCGTCAACGGGGCAGGCAAACCTGTCAAGCTCTTCGGCTTGCTTTTGGCCAGCCACTGTCCTTGATCCTGACGTACCTGATAGGGCGGTCTCCGCTCTATGAAGCACGTTTGATCGCAACCCTTCGAATTAATCCTGTGTTCTGAGCATACGATCGACCGATCGGCTCATTCGTTTCAAAATAAATCCAGGCGCCAAGCGACTCATCATTTTGAGCTGATTTGCTTGACCTGGACGAATTTCAAATCGATCGGTTTGCATTCCCTTTACGGCGACTTTAACCATGTATTCCACCTTCATGGTGGAAGCGCCTTTCATGTCTTCAACATCAAAGTTGCCCAAGAGTTCGGTTTGTGTCGCCGGCGGCGCGAGCTCAAATACCTTCACTTTGGTGTCTTTCAGTTGCACACGAAGAGACTCGGTGAACGAATGCAGACCGGCCTTGGTGGCGCAATAAACCGGTGAAATGGGCAATGGAACAAATGCCAAACTCGATGAAACGTTCATGATTGCCGCCTCTGAT
>JAWVEM010000541.1:0-3110 GCA_033856735.1 Blastocatellia bacterium | reverse complement strand
TTTGTAGATATCAAAGCCGAGAATCATCAGCGGATGAACGTAGGGCTTGGTGTTTTCCTGCTTGCCGTCTTTGAACAAGAATATCTTTCGATCGGTAAAGAGGATGCCGTTGCCTTCCTTCACCGGGGTGAAGTCGATGCGCAACGATCCGGGCACAGAGAGAGCTTCATACCAGGTTGAGACCTTCCTGTTTCCGTCCTTGTCATAGTCCGTGGTCTTCTGCACGAAGGTCGCCGTCCGGTACCAGGATTTCGCGTACTTCTGCTGCATGGCCTGGATCAGATTGTCTGCAGTTTTGATCTTGGCAGCGCGCGTTGCCGGAGCAACTAGGAGGGTCAGGCAAAATAGAGAAATAAAGTAGCGCATATTTGGTAACCTTAAATAATATTTTGCGGATTAACGATGGTGAGTTCGTCGTAGCGTTTGAAATCGTCTGTGTTGAAGGTGAGGAGGTGCGTGACGCTATGTACTTTCATCGCCGCGACGAGGCGTGCGTCATGGACTTGCCTACCGATCACCTTATGTTGATCGACGAGTCGTTCCCATTCGGGAAGTATGTCGGGAGTCTCAGGTAGAAGCGTGAATATTCTCTTAAAGATGGCGACGTGTTGAGCGGTCTCGTCAATCGAAAGGGCAAGACCATTGTTAACTGCCGGGCGAGTTGCGACAGCCCAGAATTCGATCAGATTCTGAGCGACAATTGAAAGCTGCTGGTCCTGGCGGGTTAAAGTAGCTGCGGCGCGCCTGGCAGCTGCGTGCATCGGGTCGCCTTGCTGAATGCTTCGCAGCAATACATTCGTGTCGACCAGGTAGATCATAGCTGCGCATCTTCGCGCTCCTTGTAGATGCTCTCGCGGCTTACTGCATAATCAGAAAGAGGGGGGCCGCCGACGGAATGACTCTCCAGCCATTCTTCCCAAAGTCGCGCGCGCTCTTCCGCCGTCAAGTTCGATTTGGCCGACGCGCCGGCCACCAACTTCTCAAGCTCGCGATTGACGAACTCTTCAGTGGACAAGCCCTCGGCCTGAGCTCGCGCGGTCATCTCTTCTTCAAGGTCTGGTTTTAGAGTGACTGTCATGGCTTTGATTTTAACATCTCACGGCTTCTTTTGTGGCAGCCGAATCCTGGGCCAAGCACGTCCTGAGTCAAACCACCGCATCGCTTCCTGAGCGGTGACCGAACTACACATATCATAAACGCAAGCATGCAAATGAATATTCAGATTCAGCACTCTGTCAATCGCCGCTGGCGTTTGAGACGAAGGCCTAGCTTCTGACTTCTCAAGTTCAAGCAGTGCTAGCGCTGACAAAACTCGGGCTCCGGGGTTATATCCCCTAAGAACATTCTCTAATAGGTCTATTCTCTTAGCCTTTACCAGTGTTTCGATGTCTTCGTCTCCATGTGTGCCTGACAATGTTGTGTTTTCCATGGGATCAGTTAGAGATCGATAGCTCTTCTTCAACTCTGGCGGCACGTAGAACAGTGGCAAGCGTCTGTCTAAAAACTAGCCCATGTTCCTCCTCGGACGCTCCTGGTCCCTTGCTCCTCTTCCACTCGCTAACGATCCGCGCTTTGATCTGCGTCCAATGTTCTGAATAGCTCTCGATCCCAGCCTCGTATTGAGCGACACGGTCGTTGTATGTCAGGGCATGCACGTAACCCTTCGAATAACCCCATCCCCGTTCAAGTTCCAAGTACTTCGCTCCGAAACCGAGATTGAATTCCTCAACGTGCCAGTCTTTACGGAGTCGTGCTTTCACTCTTTCCATGTTCTGCTTCTCAAAGGGAATCAACTTGGTTATTGCAGAAACGCCTTGGATATCTTCGTTAACCCACTCGGTCATTAATGGTTTCGACTGGCCCAGTGCCGAAGAGAATGCGCAGGCGCAAACTAGCGAAGCGAGAATTAGTTCAATCTGTTTCACAAATCTATTCGATCCCCTCAACCGTCGATTTGTTCCATCATCGGAATCTGCACACCCTTCACTTGTGCTGTCTCAATTGCCTCTTCGTAACCGGCATCGACATGCCGCGCGATGCCTGTCCCCGGATCGTTTGTCAGCACGCGATTCAGACGCTTTGACGCTTCGTCTGTTCCGTCAGCCACCGAAACTTGTCCGGCATGTAGCGAGTAGCCAATCCCTACGCCGCCGCCGTGATGAAACGAAACCCAACTGGCGCCGCTCGCCGTGTTCAAGAGCGCGTTGAGGATCGGCCAATCGGCGACCGCATCCGATCCGTCCTTCATGTTTTCGGTTTCGCGATAAGGCGAAGCGACGGACCCGGTGTCGAGATGATCGCGGCCGATCGCGATGGGTGCTTTCAGATCACCGCGCCGCACCAGTTCGTTGATCGCTTCGCCCATCTCGGCGCGCTCGCCGTATCCGAGCCAACAGATCCGCGCCGGCAGTCCCTGGAACCGCACGCGATCCCGAGCGAGGCGCAGCCAGCGATTCAACGTTTCGTCCTCAGGAAAAAGTTCCAGCGCGAGATCGTCGGTCTTTCTAATATCATTCGGATCGCCGGATAGCGCCACCCAGCGAAACGGCCCTTTGCCTTCGCAGAACAGCGGGCGAATGTATTCAGGCACGAAACCGGGGATCTCAAAAGCGTCTTTCACGCCGGCGTCAAACGCCATCTTGCGAATGTTGTTGCCATAGTCAAACGCGATCGCTCCCGACCGTTTCAACGCGAGCATCGCTTCAACATGAACGGCCATCGATTCCATCGCGCATTCTGTGTACGCGTGAGGATCCTTGCGACGCAAATCAGCCGCCGCTTCGAGAGTCAGCCCGGCAGGAACGTACCCATTCAAAGGATCGTGGGCACTGGTTTGATCGGTTACTACATCAACCTTGAGCCCACGACGGACGATCTCGGGAAGGAGTTCAGCGCAGTTACCAACCAAGCCTACTGAGACAGCTTTCCTTTGTTCGCGGGCGTCCTCACACATGTCCAGCGCCTCATCCAGAGTCGACGCCATCCGATCGCAATAGCCGTTGAGCACGCGGCGCTCGATGCGCGCGGGATCGACTTCAATGCCAAGAAACACCGCGCCGTTCAGAGTGGCCGCCAGTGGCTGCGCGCCGCCCATGCCGCCCAGACCGCCG
>JAWVEM010000540.1:0-5627 GCA_033856735.1 Blastocatellia bacterium | reverse complement strand
GACCTACATACCGAACCGATTTCAATTCGGCAAGCGCGGCCAGCTTTTCAATCGGGATCCAGCCGATTACAAGTTTGGCAGTTTTAGGATCGAGTACGACTTCAAAGCCGAGTTCTTTGAGCCTGGCGGTCGTTTCGTCTGATTTCTCAGTCAACCAGATCTGAACTTCAGCTTTGCCGTTGCGAACGAATTTAGCCTCATCTGCGCCCGGCTTCGCGTTGGGGACCTTCAAACGATCGATGACGGCCAGCACCGTTGGATGAAACTTCGACTGTAAATCAACCCGCTTCTTCTCTGCCGGCGACAGGGTCCGCAAGCCATCGATGGCCATGACTTCATCCGCCATTACGGCATTCGTAGCAGGCCGGCGAGAAGGAGGAGGAGGGTTTTCTAATGACACGCCCCCACCGGTACCACTCGCGGCACCTTTTGTTTTAGCTGAGTTAGATCCCGACCCCGTAACCGACACTATTTGTGCGGCTGCTGATGGAGCGCTCGGCGACAGCCGCGCCATGTTCTGTGCAGGCCTTCCAGCATAGAACCCCAGTGTTCCACTGGTTTTGTCGCTTTGATCAAACACTGCGCGATTCACTCCTTCCGGCACCTCCACCGGCACATCGATCCGCCGCGGCGGACCGCCGTCGGTGACAACCATCTCTTCAACGGCGACGAAAGACGTGAACTGGGTCATCAGGCGATAGTCCAGACCGAGTTGCGTCACGGCCTGCTTCACTTCGTCTTTCATCGCGCCTTGCTGCGCCCCTTTGAAGTCCTGACTCATCAAGTCATCGATGCGCGTGCGCGCCCAGAGAGTCGCCAGCACGTCGTGCTGCTGTGAACCGGAAAAGTCGACGGGGATCTCGCGCACAAAATCATGCCCAGCCATTTTTCCCTTTAGACGAATCGTTCCGCGCGGCAGTCCGGTGTAGCGCCCGCTCAGAATCACGGGCTTCGCGCTGAACAGATCCGGCACGGTCTTCGGATAGACATCCGACACCGGCAAGCCATTCCAATCGATCGAGATATCGGTGAGCAACGGATTCCGCACGCGTTCGTGCATGCGTCGCGCGGCTGTTGAGCCATCGTCGTTGAGCCCGACATACTCGACTTCGCCGCGGCCGTATCGAGCCATGTTGTCGAGCAGGAACCGATTCACGCTGTTGCCTATACCGAACGCGAAGACGCGCGCGTTGGGGTGCTTCTGCACTTCGCCGATGATCTCCATGTCGTTGCCGACATAGCCGTCAGTCATGAAAACCACGATGCGCACGTGGCCCTGCGCGTCCGACGGATCCATCGACGCCTTGATCGCTTTCATCATTTCAGTGCCGCCGCCGCCCGTTCGCGACTCGAGAAACGCCTGCGCCTTCGCCAGATTTTCTTTCGTCGCCGGCACCGGCTCAGGAAACAAAATGTGTTCGTCGCCCGAGAAAGTGATCAGATTGAAAGTGTCGTATGGATAGAGATTATCGAGCGCCAGCTTCATCGTCTCTTTGGCTTTCTCAATCGGAAAGCCACTCATCGACCCCGAGGTGTCGAGCACAAAAACCAACTCCTTCGGCGTCACGTCTTCGGCGGTAACTCGATCCGGCGGTTGCAGGATGAGCGTGAAAAAGCCGCCTTTGTCAGATGAATGGCTCAACAGAGCGTCTTCGATCTTCTTGCCGGCTACGTCATAGCGCAGAATAAAATCCTTATTGGGAATCGTCGCCTGATCTTTCAGGCGCACCACAGCCCGACGGTCATCCGGACGTTCGACAGTAACGTCGTGCGTCTTGGAATTCAGCGCATCAATCGGCACTCCCGCGTCGAGTGAAACATCGATGGACACATCGTGTCCGGTCCGCATTCCGTCGGGCGCCGGCTGAGGCGTGACCCGCGAAGCATCCGGAACCTGAGTCGTGTCCGGTGCGAAACCATTTCCTTGCCGGCCCGTGGCAGTACCCGGCACATAGCGCGGCCCGACCACCATTGGGAAAACGAATTCATAAGAGCCCTCTTCGTACTTCAAAGTCTCGACATAGCTGATCGTAATTTTGATTTGTTCGCCCGGAAGAATGTTGGCGACCGATTGTGTGAAGACGTTCGGCCGTTCCTGATCGAGCAGCCCGGCCGTTTGTCCGTTGGATTTGGCGGCTTCATAGACGGCCTGGGCTTCCTCGCGCCGCAAGATCTTTCCGCGCACCGTCCGCTCACCGACAATCATCGTCATGTCGTCGACGGCGGCGTTTGGCGGCAGCGGAAACGTGTACACCGCTTCGATTTTTTCTTTGAATGGATTTTCAAACTCCTGCGTCACGACTACCCGGGAAAGAAAGCCGCTGATTTGTGCTTTGACGTCGGTGTGCTTGAGCGGGCACAAGGCTTTCGGCTTTCCATTCGGATCGATAACCTGAAGCGCGCCCGGGGTAATTCCACTTTGGGCCGTGACCAGTCCGCCTGAGCTTCTCAAGGCGCTGACGCCAAACATCGCGGCGACCGAAGCTGTGATCATCAACAGGGATTTGAGAAAGAAAGTTCTACGCATCGTCTCCTCCACTTCGAATAAAGACCTTCATGAACACCCTTCACCGCCGGGAAAGTTGCAGAAACATTCAGAGTTTCGCGGGTTTAGAAACCCAACCAGAGTCCCTGGTTCCCGAATGGATCACGTTTAGAATCGCGTTACGACGCGATCAAAGCGGGGGCTAGCCGCTTCTAAACTTCCATACTTCGTGAATAGAACGTGAAAAAAGGGAGACCTTGCAAAGAATCAATTAAATTTGGAGTGCGCTGACTTGTCAGCGCTTTCGTAGCGGCGACTTATCGCCGCGAGACTCGCGACTACGGCACTACCTGGCCGCGACAAGTCGCGGCCTTGGAAAGCGGTAACAAGTTACCGCACTCCAAATTTCCTTCTCAATACAAATTGAAGTTGTACTCCAACTGCATATACATCGAGACGGGCTGGCCGTTTTTCCGCGCCGGCACAAATCGGATCTGTCGTGCCGCGGCGATTGCCTTCTCGGTCAGACCGCCACCCAGAGGTTGCACTGCGCGGATGTTGGTTACTTCACCAGTGCGCGAAAACACTACCCGCAACACAACCGTTCCGGTAACGCTGCTTCGTCTGGCTTCTTCGGTGTACTGGGGTTCAGGCTTCGACAAGACGCGCGCGCGTTCGTTTACGTCCGCGGCCGGATAAACTCGATCGGGATCGGGATTGTTGCCACGCGATCCGCCTTCGCCGCAACAACCGGGACTGTTATCGCCGCCTCCGATGTTGCCCTTGCGCCCGGGCCCGAAACCCGGGCCATCTCCCTCACCAATGCCAGTGCCGTTATTTGTGCCGACACCACCGCCGTTGCCCGGACCATTCGAAGGCGTCGTTGATTTGGATCGAGGATCACCATAAGAAGTGAATGAAAGGTTTTTCCACAGCGCCGGATCTATATCGATGCCCGCGTCCGGCAAAGCCTGTGGCAGGCGAGCCATCGTCGTCGAAATCGGCGCGGGAATTACTGACGGGACAGGTACGCGGCCCTGCGACGGCGGGGATTGGCTGCCATTGCCACCGCCGCCTCCGCCTTGAGATCGCGCCGGCGTGGGATGCGACCCTTCGCCCTTGCCTCTATTGAAACCGACACGCCCTTTTTCGCCGGCTCCTACCCCGGAAGAGTCGTTTGGCTTTGCTTCGCTTCGCAGATCAATCTCGACCGTTCGCAAAGGTTCATCGCCGTCCTCGATTGCGTTGGTTAATCTCGGAGAATGCCTCTCCAGAACCAGTACGGTCAGGATTATCGCGGACACGATTACGAACGCGGCCATCGCTCCCGATAGCACATGAGGACGTGAGCAGGCCTGCTTAAGTAATTGCCCGCCTGCGCCAACTTGTCTGGCCGCAAAAGCGATCGGATCATTCCTGAAGGCAGGCCACGTTTGCTTTACTTGAGCAGCGACGAAGCGGATGTGGTTCGTCAGCCGGCTTGCCAGGCTTTCGTCATCGATCAAAGTAAGGCGATATTCGGCTGCCGGGTGAGCCCTCGGGTCTACTTCCAGACTCGCTCGGTCAACCGGGCAAAAACTAAACTTGTCTGGGAATTCTTCACCGCACGTCTCGCATTTTTTCATGGCAATCTCCTGGTTCGCTGTGGTGAAACTTCGGGGGGAGAGCTTGCTTGAAAAAGTGGTGCTTAAAACGATATTGAGTACACGGGTACCAAGTCCGGCAATTAGCCGGAGGCCGTTTGGGTTGAAGTGCGTGAACTGGGGAGCTCTAGTGTGTATTACGGGAGACGTGCAAAAAGTTACGGCAAAAAATCCGAGGTTGAGAGTTCAAGCTTTAGCTTGCCGTCTCAACAATCCGCAACCTGATTGAACTCTAAACTTCATTTCAGTCTGAGACTGCGAGCTATCAGGTCGGTCTGGTTGCGAATGTGCAGGAGCTTGTCGCGCATTCCGGTGAAGCGCAGCACATAAACTGTCCTACTGTCGCCCTGGAGATAATAGCTGCGTCCGGCCATGGGTTTTCCAGCTTGAGTAAACTCATACGACATGGTCACGCCGGACAACCGGCCGGGAAAATCTTCATCTTTGCCGTCGACATAACCCGGCCGGAACCGTTCTTTCTGATCCTGATCGCGATGGGCAAACTCTTTGACGGTCAGTCCTTCATCGAGCGTTTCTTTACGAATGCGAAGATAGCCGTCGTTGCGATCGCCGTAGACAAACTCCGCGTGCTGGTGCATTTCGTTCGGCTCGTCAATCAGACGCCAGACGGCCGAGGGAAAGTCGACGACATAGTTGACCTTGGGACTCGAATAACTGTGTTCCTGGGTGACCGCACGCAGGCGCGGGGCCACGGGACTAACCGCCGCCAGGACGAACAGTCCTAAAAATGTGATTGCTGATCGCACTGTCTAATCTCCTTCGTGTTGCCCTTGTGGATCCACGTTGTCAGATGCGGTACCCGCTGGCCCTGTTGTCTGAAAGTAACGGGGCAGTAGCCCGACCTAAACCTGCGCCTGGTCAATCGCCTGTCGCTGCATCCGCACCAGCTCTGCAATTCCTTTGCGTCCCAACTCCAGCAGGTTATCCATCTCTTCGCGGCTGAAGGGTGAGCCCTCGGCCGTACCCTGCACCTCGATAAAGCGGCCGTCGCCCGTGCAGACGATGTTCATATCAACCTGGGCGCGCGAGTCCTCGTCGTACTTCAAATCGAGCAGCGGCGTGCCGTCAACGATCCCGACGCTTACGGCCGCGACTTCGCCCGCGATCGGCGATTTTGTAATGCGTCGCTCTTTCATCAGCCGCTTGCAGGCTATCGTGAGGGCGACATAGGCCCCGGTAATTGCGGCGGTGCGCGTGCCGCCGTCAGCTTGCAGGACATCGCAGTCCAAAGTAATCGTGCGGTCGCCCAGCAGTCTACGATTTGAAATAGCGCGCAGGCTGCGGCCAATCAGCCGCTGAATTTCGTGAGTGCGGCCAGATGGCCCACCGCGGCCAGTTTCCCGCGAGGTGCGCGTTTCCGTCGAGCGCGGCAACATTGCATACTCCGCGGTGACCCAGCCTTCGGTGCGCTGGCCGCGCAGATGCGGCGGCAATTTGTCTTCGACCGAAGCAGCACAGATTACGCGTGTGTTACCCAT
>JAWVEM010000539.1:0-6829 GCA_033856735.1 Blastocatellia bacterium | reverse complement strand
ATTGAAATGATCAGATGAGCCAACCGTCAGCGGATCCAACTTAGCACGACTCGCCGCCGAGGCTCCGGTTTGATGATTGAGGGAATCGTCTTTCAAACGGCGATCTGCGCCTCCTTCGATTGATCACCTTCTTGATGACTCGTTCGCATCGTTACGCCTCCGCGCCGCGAGCGACTGGTTTTTCCGGAAGTCTAACACCAGTAGTATGTGTTCCCGAGTGTCGGATAGCATCCTTTTAACTTTGCTTTCCTATCCGTCCGGTTAATTCCAGACATTTCATGGCTATGCTGAGGCTGCTTGCCGCTTCTTCCGCACGACCTCAACTGAGCATGGAGCATGGCTGACAACCGACTGCGCGACGCTGCCGAGGCCTTCATCGGGAAGGATTCATCCTCTGACCCGAACAATTAACGAGCGGCACAGGTCAATTATTCGTTCAATCGCCGCGATCAGATGGTCGCGCCTTCGCCCACAACCGATGATCAACTCGAATTCAATGCTTGTGTTCGCTCTCGACTTGCAGTCCTGCTTCAATCCAGTCTTGCTTGCCCTGATCATAATCGCGCACGTTTGTGTAACCCAGCGCCGCCAGTTCACGGGCAGCGTTTTCTGATGCGTGTCAGGTAGGGCTGGCACAATAAACTACTATGTCCGCCCCCTTGTCCGGTAGCAGCTTCGAAGCCAAGTTCGTAAGTTGATCTGGTGGCAAGTTGATCGCGCCCGGGAGATGGGCATGATGGTACGCCGTTTCCGGCAAGGTTTCGACTAACAGAAACGGATCCTTTCGATCGATCTTCTGCTTCAAGTCATCTCGGGAGATTGTGTTGACCATCTTGCGTCCCTCATTGTTATATAGGTTTTGGCACGCCCAGCGTAGCATGTAATTCTTCGTTAGTCGTATCCGACCTTCCGAGATCCAGACAACTAGTGAAGTCATTGAGAGTTGCCAGTGGGCCAGCAAATCTTGGGTTGATACGGTGTTGATATGAGCGGACCAACGAGAGTGGACACTCTTGAGGTTCACATCTGGAAGCTGAAAGTTCCGCGGACCAAAAATCGAACGCAGTTGCGGGACGTTTTGCGGGACGGTTCTGACGTTTTCTAACTTTTGAGAATTGAGTTTGAGAATTACATTAGAAAAATGGAGCGGGCGACGGGAATCGAACCCGTATTACCAACTTGGGAAAGTAAATTTTCTTCCCTTTGTTTTCAATACTTACAAAATCGCTCAGCAAAACTGTACGTGCATGCACCGCATACCGTGCATGCGCTGCCTGATTTGCGTATAGCTGCGGGACGTTTTGCGGGACGGTTTTCGCAGTACATTGTCGATAAACTTAGAATCGTTTGCAGTGATCGACTGACATCATATGAGTGCGACGAAAACCTCACACGGGTAAACATTTCATTAGTACTCGCGTATTTCTATGGGATCGATCTTGGAAGCCACTAACAGAATATTCAACTTTTCAACGACGTCCTTTCGCAGATGGTTAAGCTCGGTTTGCAGCGCGGGATCGCGTATCTCGATCACCGTTCCACACTCAATGATGTTGCCAGTTTTAAGCGCGGCGGTAGCAACCGTTCGTATCTTTTGAAGATTTCTCTTGATGGCTTTTATCTCGCCCGGGGTCGTTTGCGGAATGCGTGACTGGTCAATTACGAGGCCTGATTGATCCTTCAGGACACCCGTGGTAACCGCCTGCTGCAACAGGGATATTGCCGCAATAAAATCTGTCGCGCGGTTCTCCAAATGGAATGCAGTCCTAATCGCCGGACGGTCGAAGGCAACGGCCAGCATTCGAAGGTAGTGTTCATCTTCAGAGTATCGTTGTCGATACTTAAGAATGTTGTCATAGTAACGATAAAATAGGTTCTCATTGCCGTTCAAGAATTCGACATAGTCATCCCAGAACCATAGGGACACTTTCATCGATGGGTCAACATCGTTGAGTTTTCTTACGTGCTCCTGCAGGGCAGCATCTCGTGGCCCGGTAGTGGCGACAATAAATCTACCAAGACTAGGTGAGAACGATTTCGCCGATGCCGTTTCCGTATTGATCTCCGAAGTCTTCAGAGAACTTGATGCCGCAGTTACGCCGTTGAGCTTGGTTTTCCTCTTCTTGCACTGAACGCCAGTATGCTCGTTGGCTCCATAGTTGTAGCCAAAAACATCTACACCGGCCTGACTTTGGCCCTCCCTTCCATTGCGTTCAGCATAGTCATCGCGCCACTTGATTCGGCAAATGTCGAGCGTTATCGATTCAAAATCTTGCCAATGACTCGGCGGTGGAATTTCTGCAAAAATGTTGCCCATAACAGTTTTCGGTCAATCTAATATGCGCCTGGGGCGGCTCGTCGACTCAAACTTACCAAGGAGGTCGCGAGCAGCCGCCCACGAAGTAAACTACAGTCTGACCAATATTGGAGCGAACCAGCTCAAGGCACGCATCGTCACTTGTAACTCTCCCAAGAGCAATACAATTGAACTTGAAGTTGACATCCTTGATACGGGATTTGAGGATAACTTCTTCGAGATCATCAAACCGAGGTGTTGTTAGACGAAAAGAATTTCTTATCCATCTCCTCTGAGGACGCATCGAAAATTTTCGCAAATGCGACGAGCGGTTTGACGCCTATCAATGTCAAGGATGTCTGACAATCCTTCGATGACGCGAACCATATCACTGGGACGTGCAGCTCGTCCATTCGTCTTCACGAAGGGACCATCCGATTCTGTTAGCAGCCGGTCCCGCGGGATCTGATTCAGAAGCTCGCGACCCTTTGCGCTATTTATCATTGAGGTGTTAATTGAAAAATAGAAACCGTACGAGATCGCCCGTTCGAGTACGTTACGTGACCCTGAGTACCAGTGAAGAATTATTTTTCCTGGGTAGGAGTCTCCGATCATATCGACCACCTCAGCTGCGGCTCGCCGGCTATGAATCGTCAACACCTTGTTCCCATCATCTGCGCATTCTTCTAAAATCTTTGAGAATACCCGTTGTTGGAGAGTACGCTCATGGTCATCTTGCGTGACGAAATCCAAACCGACCTCACCAATATACTTCGTCTGCCCAAGTAGGTCTGACATTAGTGCCAGTTCAGAATGCCTCTCGCGAACAAGTTGTGGATGAAGTCCCAGCGCCGTCCGGATGAATCGCTTCCCGTCGGTTAGAGCTAAGCAGTGGCGAAAAACCGAAGGGGTGTTCGTGACCGCGATTGTATAAATCCCCGCCGCCTCCGTCTCCTCGATCAGCGCTGCGTAATCGGGATAGAGATCAACGTGACAGTGGGCGTCAATCAGTCGGATCGTCTCAGCGGACATTCGTCATCAATTGGACCTGTTAATAAAGTTACCTACCTCACCGAGCCCACGGCGGAAGACTCCCACGTACTCCATCAACTCATCCCCCGAAACGGGTAAGGGACCCGGAACTAGCACATCGGCTAAACGTGGTGGCTTCCGCTCATAACGGTCAAGTCCCATCTTCAGAACGCGTAAATCCGCGCGCCGTTCGTCAGATAGTGGCTGACTGAGATCTTCGAACGCATAGCGCGTAGGATCGGATATGTCTGAAGCTCTAATTGCTGCCCGACGAATAATACACGGCAGGCAGTATCCACAATGCATGTTCGGGTCGTGCATTAGAAACCGATTCGCTCCCGGATGCGAGCAGGACATCGTGGCGCTTAGGCCCTTGCTCGCCATCGGCTGGTTAGCGCACTCTCGGAGCAATTCGCCTTTCGTCTTAAAACGATAAGGTAGCTCAATGCTTACGTCGACGCCCAGCGCTCGAAGTAGTTCCCTCATCAGGGAGATCAGGTAGGGATGGGTGGTCCGTGTACTAAAGCTCCCAAGGCGAGCGTTCGTAAGCGGCACGTTCAACGAAATCAGCCCGTTCTCAGGAATAATTAGCCGCTTCGCTCTTAATCCGCTCGCCGCCAGGACGCCAAGACCGATGAACATCATCGATCTCCCTCTCGTCGTGATCTCTGATGCGCGCTGTTCGCCTTTCGGGGGCGTGACCCAGAACTGGAGGAATGGTGTGGTGGACTCTTCATATTCCGTGCGAAGCGCTGCTAAGGCATCGCTCTGTGATTTGCTTGTCGCGCCACCGCCAGCACTGTGGTGCCCGACAAGCGCCACTTGACCGAGGCTTTCGATCTGATCAACGGCTCCGATGAACGAGTCAAGGCCACCAGAAAACAGACATACGGTCTGAGTTTCTAAACGACGAACGACGCGCGGCTGTCTACCCTGGAGTCGCTGATAAGAGACTGGCGACTGCCTCACGTCGACGCGCCAGCGATCACCGGTAAGGAATGAGAGCGCCCTCTCCAATATTCTCGCTCCCTCCGTCCAGCCGTTCTCGTCCTGAACAGCCAAATGCAACTCCAAGTCGCGTGTCCACCCGTCGAATGCATCTTCGCGCGGAACGCGCACATCCGCCGTATAGGAGGCTATGGCTGCGTTCAGTAAGTCATGCGCAGCCACGCTCGGCGAGAGATCATGCTCGGCGAGTACCTCGTGAACGCTGCTCTGCATAGAGTCAGGATGCCCAGGTACGTTAAAAGGCACAACTAGTTGTTGGTCGCCAGGTTTCACTGTTGGAGTGTATGTATCCTCAGCCCCGGCCAGAGTAACGATGTGCCACGTCATATGTTAATCCCCCAGTAGGGAGTAGGCCGTTTGATAGATCCCGTCAACGAACCCCCTACCCTCCTCGCCTTCCCAGTCGAAAGAAACCAGATCAACCCCTTCAAGGTCTATCTCGACAATTCCGGCAATAAAATCCTTGGCCTCGTCTATCAACTCATTGGCCCGATGTTCTGAGACGGAGCCGCGCTCTACGCAGTTGACTAATTCCTGCTGGAAACGTTCGTTTACATAGTTCGTTACCGAAAGCACGATGATTTCCCGCATACCATTCTCATCCATCCGATCGAGAGCGGCTGGGCCACCCCCCTCGACATCGTACCGATCGAACAGGTCAGCTATGGTCTCGATGAGTGCCTTACGAGCGATGGCCTCCTCAAGCAGCGCCCCCGCTGGAGCCAACAGGTCAATGAAGGCAGCAAGAAGTGATTGCGCGTCGAGACCGACCAAGTCTCGCAAACCGAGTGTGCGCGCGGCTTCAACGACACCGTTGCGAACGATTCCTGCGAGGAACCCACCTAGACTTCTAGTCGTCGCTCGGCCCGAACTGGCCGCGCGAGCCGCAACCCGAGATCCTCCGTGCGCCCGCACGTACGATTTGGACGCCGAGCGAAACGAGCCTGAAGTGTTGCCATTTGCAATCCTGGTAACAATCCCCTTAGGTGCCCTCCATGAGACACTCGGAATGATCGGTGGTGGGAGAGTCGGGGTGGGCAAAACTTCGGGGAGTGGCACACGATCACTATCGGGACGCGGCCCGTCGCCGCCTCCCGGCAAATCCCCATCTGGCCCTCCGCCGATTCCATCTGCCCAAGGCGGCAAGAGAGGATTTCTGCCGGTCGGCCCGCCATAAGAACTTGATGTACCCATCAGACTTCCTCAGTTCACTTTGCTCGTGGTTCTGTCCTACTGGAGCGATTCTTCGCACGAAGCAAGACGCCCTTAGCTGCGTTGGCCAAGGTCGGCCTCGATGACCTCGCCCAGCGTTCAAGTAACTGCTCCGTTGCTGGCGCGCTCGGAGTGTCTTTCGTTACCTCATAGAGCATCGTAGTTGTGGCAAGGGTAAGCTTTGGCTCAGGCAACGAGGAATAGAAAGTGACCAGTTGCGGCACCAGACTTGGACGATGCTGCATGAGGTCGAACAACACTTTCTGAGGTGATTGGTCCAACGACTCCGCTTGTCGAATTCGCTGTGCCAAGCTTTCGAAAACCGCTGTCGCATCGGGCGCGTTCAGTTGCTCCGCCAGTTTCAATCCAATCCCCTGGCTAACACCTCCCGAATCAAGGAGCTTATCAAGCGCGGTTCTTGCCGCCGGGCTCAGCCGCGTTTGGGTGGCCTCCAACGGTCCAATCGTGTCATGCGCGATATAAAAATATGGGCGCAGATCTACCGCTGACAATAAGGGTTCAGACGAGAGCCAGTTGCGCATTAGGGAATCCGCTAACCAGGGCTGGATTTCGGCCGGCAGCGTTTCTTCAGAGATAGCCTGGGGCTTCTCATCGGACGCACTCTTTGGCTTCCGAGCTTTCCTCCCGGAGTTAACATCCTCAGTCCTTCTCCGATCGTCCGATGCAGCGGCAATTTCATTAACAACTTCTTCGGTATCTTCTGAAGGTTGCCAACGCAGGGTACGTTCCGTTTCCGCGAGTTGGTTCGGTTTTCCTTCCTGAGCCGCCTGGATTCTGGCCAGATGTTTGAAAAACTCTGGCTTCAGATATTCAAGCAGCATCAGTTTCGCTAAGACCTGTCGGCGCAGATCAAGCCCCCGATCTGCGGCCATCTCCATGCGAAGAAGCAACGTGTTCAGGAACCGCTTGGTACGTCGCGGGTTCCCTCCCAGGCCCGGAGTGAGCACCGGCGCGATCTGAGCCGTGAGGTCAAGGTCATGCTCCAACTGTTGGGGGATCTTCTCAGCGGTAAGTAGTCGCCGGCACGTTTCGATGTCGAAAGAGAGGTCAGAGACATTGTTCGGCTTGAAACTCGCGACAGACTCGCAAACAGTTGCAAAATCTGCCGCGTCGAGATTGCCTTGGGCGAATAATAAATTGATGTACGAGTGGTTCTCAGCACCGCTCAGTGGTGGGATGCGGACGGGGTTTTGCACGAGTTTCTCCAAGTAGTCCCGTCCCACCTCCGCGTTAGTTCCCGGCAATTCGGGGAACCGACGA
>JAWVEM010000538.1:0-4515 GCA_033856735.1 Blastocatellia bacterium | reverse complement strand
CGCAACACAGAGCGTCAATCTCGAAGCTCTGCTGCAACGTCAGTCCGCCGGATTGGAGGCCGATGTCCATGAGCCCAGCGCCAGAGAAGTAAGTGTTAGTGAGAATCGGTGTCATCTGAAGAAGCCCCAGCTATCCAAAGGCCGTCGATACTACCCAGGCATTTTAAATTCGGCAAGTACGATATTTTGCATCGTCACCATGCGACGAGCTTAAGGCGAGAGGCTGGTTTAAATGCTCGTGAAACCAATTTCTTGCAGATACTCAAAGGTGGGGTCGTAGAACTCAGGCTTGCGCGTTGGGTCTTCCGAATCACCTGGAGGAACGACGATCACCATTCCCTGACGGGCGCGGGTTAGAAGGACGCGATAGGCATTCTTGAGGTAGGTTTTCCGCTCGGGCTTATTAATGTTGTTCCAACGATCCCCACGAAAAGAACGGTGCTCCCAGCCATTCTTGGTATATCTAAAATCAGCATCCCATGTGACGCAGGCCCAATCTAGTTCCAGCCCTTGAACGTGGAATTCCGTCGCCACGTCTTCTAAATAAAATGATGAACGTGTATCTTCCGGTCCATCGAGGAACCAATGAATCGGATCCATTGGGCAGTTAACGTGAATGGCGTGGGGTTTCAAGCGTTCGGCCCCGGATGAAACCACAATGCCGTAGCGTTCAGAGCCTCTTGCTTGCCCCTTTAGCCATTGCTTTGCTTTGGCAAGATCACGCGATATGACCATCGGATATTTCGCTGAAACCTTTGTTAGCGTTTCGCGGGCATCTTCTTTGTTAAGATCGAGGATTTGCTTAACCAATAGAGAGACGTGTTCCGCACGAAACGAACGCATCGAAACGCCAAGGTGCAATTCATCCTTGGTTATGACATTGGGACGTGACCGTAAGTCTTCCAAAACATGACCTGCCGCGTATTCGCTATCGGTCAGCCGAGACGAGAGGTAAATGTGCCAACCGGGGAATGAACGATTAAGTGAGTCGACCCATTCGCTGATTCCTGCCTCTCCAGTATTAATCTCTTGGCCCCCGCCAACTAGACAAACAACTACCGCCCAATCGCGATGGCGATCGAGACATGAAATCAAAAACTCCGGCTCTGACTGGTTAAAGTTAGGAGTGTTCTTTTTGCGCGACATGAAGTTAGACGTTTGTTGGAGGTTCCAGGCGCGTTGGGCTTCATCAAACAAGGCTACATGTTCTATTGGCGGCTCCCGATCGATAAGGCATTCATCACGAAAATGATGGATGTTCTGAATGAATGCCTTCACTTCACTCATTGCTTCGCTCTTCCTTATTTTGCGTCCTTGCTCTTTGTCGTGTCGTACTCTGTCTCGCGCTAGGGCTTCATGCAAGATCGCCACTAACGGGCCATTGCCCGATAGGAAGACGCTGTAGAGGTCGTTAGATTCATCTCGGCGTTGAGTGGCAATGTTTAGTCCGACTAAGGTCTTGCCGGCGCCGGGAACGCCAGTTACGAAACAGATAGCCTTGAAGGAATTCGCCCGTGCGGATTGAATGATCTCCAGAATTGTTTCTGACGTAACGGTCAGATTAATCGCCGCGGCGTCACTCCGAGAAATGTCTGTTACGGAGTGGTTGTTATAAAGCGCCATAGCAGCTTCGATGATTGTCGGAGTAGGAGAGTAGCGCCCGCTCTCCCATGTCGCGGGATCGATAGAATCGCCATCTACAAAATCTAAGACCCGCTCCAAAACCAGGCTTAGCAATTCGACATTGCAACGGATAGGTGTCAGAACCTTATCATTGTGTGTGGTGGTTGAAATGATTGGTGTCGTTGGATGCGCTTTGGTCGCAATGACGATTGGAGCAATAAAATATTCTCGGCTGGTTTCATGAAAGTTCTTTAGGTCGAGTGCATAATCCCAAGCTTGGCTAAGGGCGTAAGAGGTGAACTCTACTTCGCCAACTTTGAACTCAAGGACGAAGATAACTGACCCAATGAGAAGCACAACATCGATTCGCTTGCCCATCCGAGGGATTGCGTATTCAAAATATATCGATCCCTCGAGAGCCAAGAGTAGTCTCTGCAGAATGCTGATCTCTTGGAGCCATGCATCCCGCTGAGTTTGCTCAATAGAAAAGCCGCTCTTTCTCACGAGCTCGCCAAGGATCTCGTTGGATGAGGTGTTGCGGAAGTTCGTAATTGAGTCTGAGTAATAATCTCTCTTCATGCTTTGATGAGTAATCAATCTTTAGTCATCGGACAGTCTCTTGAGGGTTTCGTTCCCTTTCCTTCTCGGCCATTAGAGCTTTCAGCAACGCCTTGCCCTTGAGTGTTCCACGCAGGGTGGGTATAGGTTCGCGCGAGATTCGCTTTGGGGGTTGGTTCGGGTTTGGCCATCGCGCTTGAATATTAAATGGGAAAGCGCAATAGGTGAAGCGGTTTTGGCGGCTTCGCCGCAGCACATTGCGGTCTCATCATAGTTAATGGCTAGGCTGCGCCTCGCGGCAGCGGCGTAGCCTCTGGTTCAGAGAAGGAAGCGGGTCGGAAAGCCCAAGGCTTCCGCAGTGTGCTGCGGCGGAGCCGCCAGCAACATATCTGCGCCGGGCCTCTCTAAAAATGCTTTCGTATTAATCTTCCGTTAAGTACACGTCCTGTAAGCTGCCAATCAAATTTCGGGGCAGGATGGGAGGATTGAGATGAACGGTAGCGAACTGAGGAGAGATCCGCGCAAGAATAATCCAATGAACAGGCCAATCATGCTGGGCGTGATTGTTCTGGTAGCGCTGGGAGTGGGCGCGTGTTCGTCGGGATCGCAAAGCGGGCTTAATGCAAGCCGGGCCGAAAGAAAAAGTAATCCTCCGGCCGCGACGCCTGCGGCAGCGAACAGCAAAACCGAAAAGGCGCCAGCGGTGCTGATGGACGCGGGAGAATATGGCGAGAACATTTATGACTTCGCCAAAGCGAACGATTGGAAGAAGGCGGATGCCAAGCTCGCCGCGCTCAAGGAAGCGGCAAAGAAGGTGCGCGCCGAGGTTAAGAACCAGAGCAAGAATGTAGATGGGCTCGACGCCGATGTGGCGGCATTGGATCGGGCGGTCACCGCGAAGGACCGGCCGGCGACAATGATCGCAGCCAACCAGATAACCCGCGACGTAGCCGGGATGACCGCGGCATATAAGGTGTCCGTTCCGGTTGAAGTAGTCCTGCTTGATTACTACGGTCGTGAACTGGAGATCTGGGCTGAGGCGAAAGACGCCGGTAAGTTGCAGGCGACTGCGAGAGAAATGCGGAAGACCTGGAATGCAGTGCGGCCATCGATTGAAGCCAAAAATCCCGCGGTGGCAAAGAAGTTCGAAGGCTTAGTCGCACAGGTTGAAGCCGCGAAAGCGCCGGCCGATTATGCCAAGGTGGCGAAGCCCGTGCTCGACGAGGTGGATAATCTCGAGAAGGTTTTTGAATGAGGTAGGACGAATGATCATAGCCTACCAGTTCAGAGTCTGTGTCAAAACTCGAGTTCTTTACGCCGAAGGCGTTACATAAATTTAGCCCAGGGTATCACCCTGGGGCAGATTCGGTTTCTTCATCACTACGCTGAAAGCGTTGGATAGCCTTCTCCACAATGAATTGGCAAACCCTTTCAGGGTACGAACCCTCATGGACTCATTTCCCGGCGTGTTACGCCGGGCTAAATTATCTAACGCCTTCGGCGTAATCGATGCCGAGACGAGTTTTGCCACAGGCTCTTACCTGTGGCTCAAAGCCTTATCAAGACAATTGACCGTTTCGGCTAGTCGGCATTTCGCGCTTTCAGCGCTTGAAGACTCTGCGCACTCTCACTCAGCGCATTGCCTGGGCTTTTCCATTTCGCGCCTTTGGCGCTGAGAAACTCGAGTTTCGACACAGCCTCTGAATCAATGGGCTATTTTCGGGCGTGCGCTTTCGCGGACTCTCAAATCGGTTGCGGGTGATTTGTTCGGGTGCTAGTTCCTGCGAGAGGGGCCCTCCCTTACGGTCGGGCTTCTGGCGCGGTGGACGCTGCGGCAGCAACTCATCGGCTGGTTAACTCGCTGCGAGGCGACCTGAATGGGTACGTATCACCGCAAACCGAGTGCGTAATTCGCTTCACTCGCGATTCCTTTTCTAGCAAAACCCTTACAACGGTGGACTAAATAGTCGCGGCTGGAGTCTGCTACCGCGGCTGGCATTGATCTTAAGCCTGTCGTCCGCCGCTTCGTCCCCGGCTCACATCTTCTGTGGCCTGACCTGTGCGTCTGGATTCTCACGACAACGTCTCTGAAAATTAGTTTGAGGACGAAATGAACTGCTCTGAGGGCTTAGTGTGTGGGGAGGGATCGGGCGCTTTTGAGCCTGAGCAGACTGGCAGTCTGCGCTACTTCAGCACTGGATAGAGCTTAAGCAAACCGGAGAATTCGAGAGAAGAACGATTCGGTTGAATTACATCGTCGGGATTACATAGGAGAGTTTTATGAACAGGATCAAACTTTGGCCGCACGCGACAATCTTGGCAGCGGTGGTGGCG
>JAWVEM010000537.1:0-2948 GCA_033856735.1 Blastocatellia bacterium | reverse complement strand
TTGTGGCGGCTGCACGGCAGGCGTTCCTTGAGAATGGGTACGCACAGGCTTCAATGGACCGAATCGCAGAGTCAGCGGCAGTTTCGGTCAAGACGATCTACCGCCATTTTGAGAATAAGGATGAGCTCTTTAGCGCAGTGATGCAGGTTGCATGTCGGGCCGACAATTCTTTTCCAGCGGAGCGAGGCGACGACGCGTCAGCCGCTGCGAGATTTACTTGGTTTGAAGAAAGTCCTAGACGAGGCCTGGCTGCCGCCGGCAGAGACTATCTTCGCCATCTGCTCTCGGTAGAGCAACTAGCGCTCTACCGCGTCGTCACCAGGGATGCTCATCGTTTTCCTGAACTTGGCCGCCGCTACGAGAAAGAAGTCGTAGCAACCAAAACCAACATCATGGCGCAATACCTCACCCGCTGGGCTCCCGTCGAAAACTGGAGAATTAAAAACCCGGATCGCGCCAGCCGCATCTTCGAATCGTTACTGCGTGCCGGACTGTTCGAGGAGGTGCTACACGGGCGACGAGTCCTGGAAGAACGCACGATCGAGCAACAAGCACGGTTTGCTGCTGAGCTCTTCTCAAAGCTACTGCAGCTCGGGGCACTCTAACTAAGCGAGCACGTTCCCTCGCTTGACACGGCGGTGGCGACGGCTTTCTCTACGTCCGCCGGTGACGTCACATCCAGCTTCACCGCCGGAATGCTGTCGCCATAAGTCGCGCTCAAATCCTTGAATTCTTCCGGCTTCCGAGCCGTGGCGACAACCTTCATAGGCTTATACCACAATGCCGCCACGACCTACCCAGGCCGGCTTAACGTCAGGATGCCATAACGCATTGCGCCCATCTTGTAGGCCAACCAGATCCGCAGGACGGTTAAAGCAAAAATCCGATTCCGTCGCTGTCGATCTACCAAGAAGGCACGATAGCGAGCATCCGTGAGCAGATGCCTTATCATTCGTTGCAAAATGATCCCCCAAGTGCGGCTGACCGCTTGGGTACAATCTCGAGCGTCGATCACCGCGAACCCTGATGCCTCGCCGGCTTCAATTAATTCGGCCAGGGTCGGCAACTGGGGGATTCTGCCTTCATCACAGATCGGCTGTAGTAACAATTGGATCTCTATCGAGGACGCCTGGGCCCGGCTGAGCCAGGCGCAGACCACCAGGCGTCCGCCAACTGGCAAAATCTGGAATGCCCTGCGAAAGAATTCCGCTCGGGGCATGTGTTCTGTGCTCTCAATGGCAATGGCGGCTCGGTAGTTGCGTGTCGGAAGATCGGCCGAGAGCCAATCTGCGAGGAGATATCGCGGGTTTGGGCCGGAACCAAGATTTTGGGCGTAAGCGAGCTGAACGGGAGAAACGGTGATCGCGGTAACCTTTGCTCCGTGCTCGTCTGCCAACTGACGGGCGGGAGCGCCGTAACCGCAACCAATATCAATTAATTCATCGCCAGGTTTTATTTGCGCTTTTTGCACAACGATGTCCACCAGGCGTCTCACCGCAATTTCGGAGCTGTCTCGCCCCCCAATCCAAAAACCATGATGCAAATGCTCACCCCAAAGCTCTCGGTAAAAGGAATCCAATTCGTTGTAGTGGTCAGCTATTGCCGATTGGTTAAAGGATGTTTGTGCTGAGATCACGGTATTTAACTTACCATCCGAGGAATCCGAGCGGCAAAAAGCGTTGGACAGGTACGATGTCCTCGGTACCGATCCAGAGCAGGCATTTGACGATTATCTAGAAACCTCTACGCTAGGGACGACTTCGGCACCCGTGTTCCTCGGTGAGCCGCTCTCTTAGGCTGAGGTCTTCCGGAGCGTCCTCAGTGCGCCGCCCCAAGCGATGACTTGATCCAGCATGTCATTAACAGACTGTACTTTTGTTGGACCGGGCTTGAAAACGCTGAAGTTTTCGAAGTCGGTAAAAAGAGATAGCAAGACCTGGTTACGCACAGTGGCCATTTGCACCTCCGCCAGAATGAGGCGCAGATGCTCGACCGCGCGCGCCCCGCCAGCGCCGCCGTAGCTAACGAATCCAGCCGCTTTGTTGTTCCACTCAGCGAACAGAAAATCGATTGCGTTCTTGAGCGCGCCGGAAGTTCCGTGGTTGTACTCTGGCGTGACAAAAACGTAGGCATCGAAAGAACCAATCTTCGCGGCCCATGCTTTGGTGTGAGGCTTACTGTATTGCCCCAGCGAGGGCGGCACCGGCTCGTCGAGAAGCGGCAGGTTGAAATCCTTGATGTCCACGAGCTCGGACTCCGCGTCGCTGCGCGTTTTCGCGACTTCACAAACCCATTTCGCGACGGCTTCACCGTTTCGATTCGGGCGCGTGCTTCCGAGAATGATTGCGATCTTTATCATGATATAAGTTACCTCCGAGTTTTGACTTCTTCCCCTGCCATGTTTGTTGTGTTGCAGTTCCTTTTATATTGTGAGTTCGGTAGCAATGGTGACGCCGCTGTCTCAGACGCCAGCGCGGTTCGCACCAAAGGAGCCACGCGCGTCCCGACTAGCTCGATAGCGTGCATCAGCTTCGCGTGGGGCAAGTCCGCGACGCTCATTTGGAATGTAAGACGGGAAATGCCGCCTAATGCTCGTTTACGCCGAGAATTTTTTCCGCGACAGTCTCCGGATCTCCTAAGAGCAGCGCTCCGGTCGGTCCCAGCAAGGCGTCGAAATGTGCGCGAGTGACTGGCGGCCAGCCGCGTTCCTTCCCGATCTCAGAAAAACTTCGCGCGTAACCGGGAAAGAATTCGTTTGCCGCTTTTGATGCACTGTCGGCGACATAGCCTAGCGAATGAACGCCAACCTTGAGCTGATCTGGAGAGTGTCCCGCGCGCAACCCAGCTTCACGGTAGCGATCGATCAATGGCCGAAAGCGGTGCGGTTCTCCGCCGATGATCGCAGCCATTAGTGGGATCCCGAGCATGCCGGCCCGAATAAAAGAGCC
>JAWVEM010000536.1:0-2789 GCA_033856735.1 Blastocatellia bacterium | reverse complement strand
CGGCCTGAATCGTGCAGTCAGACCGGATCACCGTTCACTCCGCTCCCGCGGCCATCACTTCCGCCTGTAATCTGTCTTTCAGAGAAGAGCGCCACGCGCTTTCCATTTCAGCGACATCCAGCTGGATCACTTCCTGGCCGTCGCTCTCAATTCGCAGACGATCTGAGCCGACATTTCCCAGCAGCGTCATCGGGCAACCGGCAGCGGCGACGGCCTCTTCGATATCGCCCAACGCCGATTCATCAAAACTGATAATGATCCTAGACGGGCTTTCACTGAATAGCCGCGTGGCCAGGTCGTAATCGCCGGTGAGGTCGATGTCGGCGCCGAACACTTCGCGATTCAGCGAGGAGAAACAACATTCCGCCAACGCGATCGCCAGTCCGCCGTCGGCACAATCATGCGCCGAGCGTAACAGGCCGGCTTCGGCCGCGCGCAGGCAAGCGGTTTGCACTCCGCGTTCGGCATCCAGATCGAGCATGGGTACGCGGCTTGCGCTGGTGATCTGATTGGTACTTCTTTCTTCGATCACGGCGGCGTATTCACTGATCGAAAGATCTTCATGGGTAGCGCCGAGCAATGCGACAAAATCACCCGCGTTCTTGAAACCCGGTTGAATCACCCGCTTCACATCTTCCAACAGGCCCACCATGCCGATGACCGGCGTCGGCAAAATGCCGCGTCCTTCGGTTTCGTTGTAGAAGGACACGTTGCCGGAAACGACCGGCGTATTAAAAGCGCGACAGGCTTCCGCGATGCCGTCGATGACTTCTGAAAACGACCACATCACTTCGGGCCGCTCCGGGGAAGCAAAGTTGAGGCAGTTAGTTATCGCGATCGGTTGGGCCCCGACACAGACAACGTTGCGCGCGGCCTCGGCGACCATCAGCTTGGCACCTTCGCGCGGATTCGCGGCGCAATAGCGGCCGTTGCCATCCAGAGAGATCGCCAAAGCCCGGCGCGTCTCTTTAATTCGGACGACGGCCGCGTCTGCGCCCGGCAAAACCGCGGTGTTCGTGCGCACCATGTGATCGTATTGGCGGTAGACCCATTCTTTGGAAGCGAGGTTCGGTGACGAGAGCAGGCGCAACAATGCGCTGTTGTAGTCTGCGGGCGCGGATGCCGGGAGCGCGGACGTCTCGTCCGCATTGAGCGCGTCAGCGCGAACCGTAGATTCGTCAGACGTTTCATTGGAAGGACTAATGACGCGAACTTCGCTCGCATGTGCGGACGGGACGTCCGCGCTCCCAGCATAAGCGCTCACAGCTTTCATCGGTCGTTCATAAACCGGCGCTTCATCTGTCAACGCTTTCACCGGGACGTCGCAAACAACCTCGCCGTTATGCGTGACCCGCATCCGGCCGTCGTCACACACCTGGCCGATCACGACGGCATCCAGATCCCACTTGCGAAAGATATCCCCAACTTCGCGCTCGCGTCCCCTATGCGCAACGATCAGCATGCGCTCCTGGGATTCCGACAGCAGCATCTCATAAGCAGTCATGCCCGTTTCGCGCTGTGGGACTAAAGACAAATCGATTTCGATCCCGGTATCGGCGCGCGAGGCCATCTCGCAGGTCGAGCAGGTCAGTCCCGCAGCGCCCATGTCCTGAATACCGGCCACCGCGCCGCTGCGCATTGCTTCCAGGCAGGCTTCGAGCAGAAGTTTTTCCAGAAACGGATCTCCGACCTGAACCGTGGGCCGTTTCTCCAAAGCCTCTTCGTCAAACTCAGCCGACGCCATGGTCGCGCCGTGAATGCCGTCGCGGCCCGTCTTAGCGCCGACATACAAAACGGGATTGCCGACGCCGGTGGCTTTCCCAAAGAAGATTTGATCCTTGCGGACGAGGCCGAGTGCGAAAGCATTCACCAGCGGATTCAGTGCGTAAGCATCGTCGAAAGAAACCTCGCCACCGACGGTCGGCACGCCAAACGCATTGCCGTAATGCGCGATTCCACCGACGACGCCGGCGAGAAGCGAGCGGTTGCGCCGTCCATTCTCAGGATTGTCCAAAGAACCAAATCGCAAACTGTTCAATGCGGCGATCGGGCGCGCGCCCATCGTAAAGATGTCGCGCAGAATTCCACCCACGCCGGTGGCCGCTCCCTGAAACGGTTCGATAAATGATGGATGATTGTGCGATTCAATTTTGAAGCACGCGCACCAGCCGTCGCCCAGGTCTACGACGCCGGCATTTTCACCGGGCGGCACAATCACGCGCTCGCCCGTAATTGGCAAGCGCTTCAAATGAACGCGGGAAGATTTGTAGGAACAGTGCTCAGACCACATCACGGAAAAGACGCCCAACTCAACCAGATTGGGTTCGCGGCCGAGCAGCTCTTTGATGTGCGTGAATTCTTCCGGGGTGAGGTTGTGGGCCGCGATTACCTCAGGAGTAGTGTGTTCCATGTACTGTAGGCAGCAGGCGAAAAGCAGAACGCAGAAAAATCGTTCGCTGCTTACTGCCTACTGCTTTGTGCCAACTGCTTTATCAATCGCGCTGCGCAATTCGGCGGGCTTGATCGCGCCGAAATACTTGAACAGCACTTTGCCGTCTTTATCATAAAGATAAGTTGCCGGCAGGGCGCCGTCCCAAGTCGCGTCCACCGCGTGGATCGCCGGTTCGGGATCTTTGACGTTCAGCAGGACGACGGACATCTTCGCCTTCATCGCTTTAAGAAACTCGGGCACCGCGGTTTTGATTTCGGTAACCTCATCGAGACTGACGGAGACGAAGTTTATCTTGTCGCGATAGTCGTTATCGATCTTAACCAGATCGGGAAACTCT
>JAWVEM010000535.1:0-2986 GCA_033856735.1 Blastocatellia bacterium | reverse complement strand
GGTCAAAGGCAAGGAAAGCCAGCAAGTGTTAATTAAGTGTTAATTAAGCCCCTTTACTGCGGAATTGTCGATGTTAGCGACTTTCCCCCCGGCTCCGAGGCTCGCTGCCCGTATAGCGGGAAGATTTTCCTGGTGCCCACAAAGCCTTAAAAAATCTTCTCGGCTTTGGAGGATTCGAGATAGTCCACCTTCGGACTTGGGATGCCAGGGCGGGTTCTGTGGTGTCTACTCCCTTGGCTCCTTTGATCTTTGATCAACCGAAACGCTGGTTTACATATTCGGGCCTTCTCCATGCCTCCCTTTCGGCGAGAGGGCCTGCCAGATCGTTCATTCAAGGATTCAAGACAACCGGCCCTCCGAAAGAGCAGGGATCCTTGAGTACAAGCTACCTCGCTAGCCCTTTCAGATCCTTTTGTACACCACGCAGGAGTTGATCCCGCCAAATCCGAAAGCGTTGCTTAAAATGTAATCGAGCCGCTTTTCCCGCGGTTGATTTGGGACCACGTCGAGGTCGCAAGCGGGGTCGGGTTCCTCGTAGTTGAGCGTCGGAGGAACGAAACCATGCTGGAGCGCCCGCGAACAAATAATTCCTTCGATCGCGGCACTCGCCCCGAGCGGATGGCCGTAGTAGGCCTTCGTGCCGCTGATCATCAAGCGGCGCGCGTGCTCGCCGAACACCTGCTTGACGCAGAAACATTCGTTGGCATCATTTAGCTGTGTCGAAATGGCATGGCCATTGATATAGTCAATCAGTTCGGGACATATCTTGGCCGAAGCTAGGGCATTGGTCATAGCTTGCACGCACGACTCCCCGGTTGGCAGGGGAGTGACCATATGAAAGGCGTTGTTATTCAGGCTGTAGCCAACAACCTCACAGTAGATGTGGGCATCGCGCGACTTTGCGTGCTGGTACTCTTCCAGAACCAAACTCGCGGCGCCTTCGCCCATCACAAAACCGTCGCGGCCCCTGTCAAAGGGGCGACAAGCCACGCTCGGCTCGGGGTGAGGGCTCATTGTGTGAATGAACGCAAACGATCCGAAGGTGAGGGGACTGAGAGGCGCCTCCGCGGCCCCGGCAATCATGACGTCCGCCCAGCCGTCCCGGAGGTAACGCATGGCCTCGCCAATGGCCACGTTGCCGCTGGCGCAACTGTTGGAATTGGTGGTCCCCACGCCGCGCAGCCCAAATTCGACCGCCGTATTGCTATGGGCAGAGCCCCCGAACACCTGAAGCGCCAGCATCTGGTAGACCGATTTCGGACCGCCCTTCACAAACGCTCTATGTTGGATCTCCGCATTGGCCACCCCGCCAAGAGCTGTTCCAAAACTCACGCCCGCGCGGGTCTGAGGGTTATCGGGCAAATAATGGAGCCCAGCGTCTTGCAGCGCTAATGCCGCCGAACCCACGGCAAACTGGGCGTAGCGGTCAAGACGTTTGAGCCGGTGCGGCGGAAAATAACGTTCTGGAAACCAATCCTTGATCTCGCTCGCACTGTGGACATCGAATATGCTCGAATCGAAATAGGTGACCGGACCTATGCCGGAACGGGCTGCTTGCAGACTTTCCCAAAAGGCTTTCTTTCCGATTCCGACTGAAGTTATGGGGCCCAGCCCGGTGATCACCACTCTTCTCATTTTCTCTTCGGGGTAGCAACTTCAACGAGGAAGGTCGCTCATGTCTTCTCCAAGTATGGACTCCGCGCTTACGGTTTTTTCCCAAGAAAGTTGTAGAAACTCATGTCGTTGAGTTGTTGAATTGGGAATAGTTAACAAAACCCGAATACGGCTCGTCGCTACCCGTTTTGATTCCGCATCTTTAACCCGCATTGTCTCAATAGCCTGGACTCGCACTCCTCCAAAAAACCGCTGGATCGCGAGATCGGGTTTTTGGCATTCTTTCTGGGTGGCGGGATGGCAGGGTATGTTGGAACAGAAAACGCCGTATTCCACTTATCGAATGTATTGATCGAGTCAGCCTCACTTTTCCGTTCGTTCGCGAATCTGATCCTCGAATTTTTCCATATTTGCCTGACTTAGATCCGCGACGATCAGATAATTAAATCCAGACTTGTTCCAAGCACACAGGCTGTACCCTTGATGGGACTGAACATCGAAATCGATCCTGCGACGCGCCGCAGGCCACACAAATTCATTGATAACATGATCCTGATGCCAGTAGACGATTGCCGCCACCGGACGATTTTCTAGCATATCGAGCCGGCCGCCGACTAATTTATAGCCTGCGTCTGATAGATCCGCTACCGGAGGAGAATAATCTAGCTTCCCAGTGAACCAAGTCTTTACGACACGTTGATCCGAGGCCGTGACGTCGAGCAGGTGATCGGCGAGGAGTGAGTGTGAATGATTCGAGATTGCCTGAGCGATCAGCACTCGCTCTTTGTCCTGAGAAATCGCAATCCAAGCCGCAATGCTTAATAGGCACACCAGTAGGACAGCCGCCGCGTAGAGTAGGGGCCGGCGCAGTTCCGAAATCCATCCGGTCTCGGTTTTGGACACTTTTCGTAACTCCGCTCGGTCTTTTGCTTTGAGCTCTGGAGGGGCTTTGTAGACTGGTGCGTTCATCTGAATTGAATGACGAAATTTTATTGCTGCTTCGACTGCCTTTTTACACGACGTACATCCGGCTACATGAGCTTCCACATCCAGCTGTCGGGTGAGTTCAATTTCGCCGTCAACATATGCATCCAACAAGCATCTGGCTTCGTTGCAATCCATGGCCTACGTCCCGTACTCTCCATCTTCTCGGAGGCGTCTTCGTGCCCGGCTTAGCCTGGACATCACTGTGCCGATCGGGACCCCAAGCGCGGACGCAAGCTCCTTGTAGGTTAAGCACTCGAGTTCATAAAGAATTATAACTTCACGAAGCTCAAGAGGGAGTCGCTCCAACGCGCGCTTTAATTGTTGCCTCCGCTCTTCGGACGCGAGTTCGTCATTAAACGTGTTCATCGAAATAATGTCGCCATGC
>JAWVEM010000534.1:0-3320 GCA_033856735.1 Blastocatellia bacterium | reverse complement strand
GCGGTTCACCGCACACTGAGACACTGGAAAAGCGCGCGCTGGCGCTGTGGCGACTGGCGCGTCGCAGGCAAACCGGCGTAGCTCTTCACGCGCAGGATGCGCATACCACCGGCGACTTTGTCTTGCTGACTTCCCGAGCCCTGGCACGGCGCACCGTGCCTCCAACTCAAATTTTGAAAGCCGGCACGGTGCTCCGCCGCGACGAAGATCATTCACCGGAAGAGCTGGTAGAGAAATTAATCGCGAGTGGCTATGTGCGCGAAGATCCGATTGGGGCCGTCGGCGAGTTCTCGATCCGCGGCGGCATCTTGGATGTCTGGCCGCCCGGCCGTAACGCCCCCGCGCGCATCGAATTCTTTGGCGATACTGTCGATTCAATTCGCGAATTCGATCCGGAAACACAACTATCAACCATTCAGTTGCATGAGATTGAGATTCCGCCGATGCGCGAACTCGCGGTCAGCGCTTCGGACTTTCGTGAATGGGCGGCGCGAGCGCGAGTCCGCTGGGGCGACCGCCGCTTCGCTCGATCGCTGCATGACCGCACGGTCTTCGCAGATGAAGGCGAGGACTTTCCCGGTTGGGAATGGCTGATTTCGTTGGTCCATGAAGGCGGCGCCGGCCTGTTCGAATATCTCAAGGACGCGATCCTGGTCGCCGATGAGCCGGTGGCCGTCGAGAATTATCTGGCGAGTGCTTTTCAAACTGTTGCCGAACGCTACGCCGCAACCGATGCGGCCGACGACCTGGGACTTTCGCCGACGGAACTTTATCTCACCGCTGAAGAGTTACGCGCCGGCATCGATACGATGCAGCGGATCGAGTTGCGCACGCTTGGCCGCACAGCGACGACGATAGATCAGGAGATCGCGCTGGATGCCAAAGCACCCAAAGTGTCCCTGGGTAAAGAGCGTGCGCAGCGAAAGCCTTTGTTTCTGTTTCCCGGCGATGATGGGCGCACAAGTGCGCCCTCTAAACGGGAAGCGAATGGATCTGGAGAAGTCGAGTGGAAGGCGCAGTCGGTGATCCGCTATCACGGTCGTCTGCCCGATCTCGCGGGCGACTTGATCAAGCGTCATGCGAATGAACAAGCGAACACACTCTTCGTCATGCCGAGCAGCGGCGTCGCGGAACGCGTGGCTGAGATTCTCCGCGAATACGAAGTCAATGTACGTCTGACTTCGCCCACTGACAAGACGGATTCCTCTGCGCCATCTGACGCCGTTGTTACCGCTGGCAAACTTTCCGGTGGATTCGAGCTGCCGTCGGCACGCCTGATAGTACATGTCGAAGGAGATCTCTTCGACGAAGCCGCCGAGCCCGCGCTGGAGCGGCGCAGTACTGCCATCAAGAGAGAAAAGAGACGGCGAGCTCGCGGCGCGGCTTTTCTTTCCGACTTTCGCGATTTGAAAGTGGGCGACTATGTCGTGCACATCGATCACGGCATTGCGCGATTCGGCGGATTGGTAACCCTCGATCTCGGGCCAACTCAGGCGTCAACGGCCAGCGGCCTGGCTTCGGCCAAGCGCGGCGAGTTCATGCTGCTCTACTATGCGGAAGAAGCGAAACTCTACGTGCCGGTTGAGCGGCTCGATCTGGTTCAGCGTTATTCGAGCGCCGAAGCTAACCAACCGGCGCTGGATCGACTGGGCGGCATCGGTTGGCAGAAGACGAAAGCGAAAGCCAAGCGCGCGATGCGCGATATGGCTGATGAACTGCTGCGGCTTTACGCCGAGCGCAAGCTGGTCCAGGGTCACGCGTTTCCGGCCGACGCACCCTGGCAGCGCGAATTCGAAGAAGGCTTTGAATACACGCTGACTCCCGATCAGGAAACCGCCATCGAAGATGTGAAGCACGATATGGAAACAGCCACGCCGATGGATCGTCTGTTGTGCGGCGACGTCGGTTATGGCAAAACGGAAGTAGCGATGCGGGCAGCCTTCAAAGCGGTGATGGATGGCAAGCAGACGGCTATCCTGACGCCGACGACCGTGCTCGCCTATCAGCACTTTGACACGTTCCGTCAGCGCTTCGCTCCCTTTCCCGTCAAGATTGAATTGCTTTCCCGCTTTCGCTCACCCAAAGAACAGAAGGCGGTAGTTAAACGAATTGAAGCGGGCGAGGTCGACGTCGTGATCGGCACGCATCGCATGCTTTCAAAGGACGTCAGCTTTCGCGATCTGGGCCTCGTGGTGGTCGATGAGGAGCAGCGCTTCGGTGTCGCTCACAAAGAACGTCTGAAGCAACTGAAGAAGCGAGTCGATGTGCTGACGCTTTCGGCTACGCCCATTCCGCGCACGCTGAACATGTCTCTGAGCGGCTTGCGCGATATGTCTTTGATTGAAACGCCGCCCAGCGATCGGCTGGCGATCCAAACTCAGGTCGTTCAATCATCGGACGTGGTGATCAAGTCGGCTATCGACCTTGAATTGGCGCGCGGCGGGCAAGTCTTTTTCATTCACAATCGGGTTGAGTCGATCGAAACCATCGCGGCGCTGGTCAAGCGTTTAGTACCCCAGTCGCGCATGGCGGTCGGCCACGGCCAGATGAACGAAAAAGAAATGGAGCGCGTCATGCTTGATTTCATTGGCTATAAGTACGACGTGCTGGTCGCGACCACTATCATCGAGAACGGAATAGACATCCCCCGCGCGAACACGATCATCATAAACCGCGCCGACAATTACGGTCTTTCTCAACTTTATCAATTGCGAGGCCGCGTGGGCCGCTCGAGCCGTCGTGCTTATGCCTACCTGTTGATTCCCGCGGAGCAGGAACTGTCGCCGATTGCGCGCCGGAGGCTGGCGGCCATACGCGAGTTCTCTGATCTCGGCGCCGGCTTTCGCATCGCCGCGCTGGATCTGGAATTGAGGGGCGCAGGCAACATGCTGGGCGGCGAGCAGTCGGGGCACATGGATGCGCTCGGCTTTGATCTTTACACGCAGATGCTGGAACGCACCGTCGCCGAGTTACAGGGCGAGCAGGTCGAAGACGAGCCGACGGTTTCGCTCAACCTCGGTGTCGACGTGGCGATTCCCGAAAGCTACATCTCCGACATGGGCCAACGGCTGCGGACTTACAAACGCGTATCGTCGGCGCGCGATGAGGAAGCGCTGACGGCGATCCGGGCCGAGACCGAGGATCGTTACGGAAGAATTCCCGATTCGGTCGAAGATCTGTTCGGCTATGCGCGTCTGCGGCAAGCATCTGAGCTGGTAGGCGTCGTGTCGATCGACCGTACCAGGGAAGGAATCGCTATTAAACTGGCCGAAAAGGCCCGCGTTTCACCCGAAAAGTTGATGGAACTAATCGAAGGTCGG
>JAWVEM010000533.1:0-2790 GCA_033856735.1 Blastocatellia bacterium | reverse complement strand
ACCCCATGAGGAACCAAAAGCTTCGCCTGATATTGATGACCGTGTGGGCCGTGCTCACTTTCGTAGTCGCTGTCGACGGGCAGTCCCGCCCGCGTCGCGTCACCACGCCGCCGCCTGACACCCTGCTGGGCCCAGAGCCCAAATCACCGCCGGCCACAGACAAGAACGCTCCTCTGCTCGATGTAAAGCCTTCAAAGCCCGTCGGGAACGCTCCAGTGTCGTCTGATACCACGCATGCTTTTCAGCTCTTCCAGCAGAAGCAATACGCAGCGGCGGCTAAGGAAGCTAGACAGATCGCTGCCAGTGATCCTGGTAATGCCGAAGCTTGGAAGCTGGCAGGTTTTTCCGAATTCTATCTCAAGCAGTACGCGGACGCCTCTGACGATCTGCAAAAGGCTCTCGATCTACAGCGACGAGCCAGTCAGGAAGATTCACACACTGTCGACGCGCTTGCCGAGAGCTATGTCCTGGCGGAAAAATATGATCGCGCGCTGCCATTGCTCGTGGCGATAATCGAAAAACCGGGCGCCAAGCCCGACCCTTCGTTCCTTTACTATCGTGGTCTGGCCGAGTTCAAGACTGGAAAGCCCGCCGATGCTGAGCGTTCCTTCAACGCAGCCATCAAAGCCAACCCGAAGGACGCAGTTTCGCTTCTGTACTTGAGTCAAATCGCTCTGTCCCGCAACGATTTGGATACAGCCATTTCGACTTTGAACCGGGCTACCACCAACGATCCGCGTTTGGCCTCCGCCTGGTTTCTATTGACTTCGGCTTACTTTCGTCGCGCCGCCTCGGCCGCAGATGAAGAAAAAGCCACCGCGGATTATCTGGGCGCGGTGAGAACGGGCGAGGTCCTGACACGTCTGCGCTCAGACGAAGAGGCGACGGGACTGTACGCGCGTGCGCTAATCGGCGCGAAGCAATATGCCCGCGCTGCCACTGCGCTGGAACGAACCGCCGCAAACGAAACCGCGACAGGCATAACGCTTTACTTGTTTGGGCTGGCCCATTCGCGGGCTAATAATTTCCCTAAGGCGATCGCCGCATTGGAGCGCGCCCTAGTTAAGTCGCCGAACGATGTTAACGTTTATCGCGAACTGGGTTACGACTACGAAAAGACAAAACAGTATGCTAAGGCGTTCGCGCTTTATCAGAAGGCTCTCGAAGTAGCGCCGAACGACGCTGATTTCAAAGAGTCACTCGAGCGGCTCCGGCCCTTTGCAAAATAGTAGCGTTGGATTAGCATCTTGGCCGTGAAACATTCAACAAGACAATTCCGGGCTTCCTGGCTGCCAACTATTTTCGTTGTCACGGTGTCTATCTGCGTGGGCTTCGCGACCAATGTTAACGCTGCCGCGTGGAACGGAATCGAGCCTCTTAAGAGCCGTCGCGACGACGTCGTGAAAATCCTGGGCCAACCGGTCAGCGAGAGTACCGACGGCGTCATGCGCTTCAATGTCAGCGGTGGCTCTGTCCAGGTCAGTTTTGTAAACGAGAAATTTGTGGCCACGAAGAAACTTCGGCCGGAACTGGCGGGCACAGTACTCGAAATCGTTTTGCAGCATGAGCACTCTTCGGACACTGCTGAATCGATGAATCTGTCAAAGAATCACGATTTCATCCGCGACAACATGCGGAATATCTCGACCTTCCGCAATCCTAAAGACGGCCTTGTTTACACTTTTATTGACGGTAGCCTGAAGACTACTCGCTATACTTTTGCGGATACTCAATTGGGCCGGGCCCGTCGGTAACGGCACAAAAAGCTTTTTGTCCTGGCATGGCGGCACAACTTCGACGCACGAGAGAGCGTCTTTGATTCGTCTTTCAACATAGAGTCTTCCCCCTTAAAAGAATGGAGGCTATCCGATGGTAAAAGGACTCCGGTTAGTGATAGGCGTGATGTTGGTCGGAATGATCGCTGGCGCAGCTTTGGCGCAGCGGCCACGCACGATGACTCAGGATAAGACTGAGGCCACGACGAATGTCCCTCCGCCGCCTCCGGCCCCGCAAACCTTCAACGCCAAGTATGAAGGCGGTGTCTTCGGATATAACAAGAAAATGGAAGGCACCCTTAATTTTGACGACGCGAATCAGCGCCTGGTCTTCAAGAACGACAAGCAAAAGGAACTTCTGTTTATTCCCTACAACGCGCTCACCGGCGCCTATGGCGATACGCACTCGGTGAGGCCGGCAGCCGCAACCGTTGCCAGTAACATCCCGTCGATTTACGCCCTGCCGGCGCATTTCATCAAAACAAAAGTGCGCTATCTAACCCTGCAATACAGCGATCCTGACAGCAAGGTTGCCGGAGTGACCAGCTTTAGGCTTGAGAACAAAGACGTCCTCGACTCTGTTCTGAATACGCTGGCGGGGAAGGCCGGCTTGAATAGGCGCGGTGATGTGTTCGTCAAAAAGAAAGAGTGAAGAGTGTCACGCTCTTAACACTCATTAAGCAGTTCCTCAACCTCGTCGCCTCGTTGTCGCTTGGTCAGTCGAACCATTCTTAAGGTACAATTACTCACACCGATGGATGAAACTTGTGGGAAAGCCGAGCAGCTGCTCAACTCGATCTTCGAGACTGCCGGGTTCGATGTGCATGCGTCAGCGTCAGAATCAGATCTCGGTTGCTTATTGGCTATCGAAGGTGCCGACAGCAGCTTCTTGCTGAACGAGGGTGGCGAATTGCTTGACGCCCTTCAGCAGATTCTCAATCAAGCCCTCGGGCGGGCGCTGCCGAAAGGCCAAAGGATTATTTGCGATGCGAATAATTACCGGGCCGCCCGGGAA
>JAWVEM010000532.1:0-12523 GCA_033856735.1 Blastocatellia bacterium | reverse complement strand
CCGTCAATCAGACGCGACTTGGGAAAGTCGTAAACCAGAAGCTTGCCGTAGTTCTCGCCGTCGCTGCGGCCGGCCATCCAGCCGATCATGTTGTTGCGACTAGCGGGTGTAAACGGCAGGATCAAAGCAAACTCGCTTTTCTGCTGCTCGCCGGGCAATTGCATCAGCACGTAATAAGGATCGAGCGGCTGCACCTGTTTCTTGTCCTGATCATCGAGCACCACCTGCTGGGCGACGCTCCAGACGTCTTCTCGCTGAAAGAATACTTTTGTGTTCTGCGTGTGGTAGAGACTGAAAACTTCACCTTGCGCCCGCACCAGGGTTTCGGGATAGCGAACATGCGCGCGCAGGTCGGCCGGCATTTGACCGGCGTCCTGAAACAAGGTGGGGAAGGTCGCGCGATACGCGGCAATCAAAGGATCCTGCTGATCGAAGACATAGAAATGAATGGAGCCGTTATATGCGTCGATGACAACTTTGACGCTATTGCGGATGTAGTTGATCTCTTTATTGTCGACCGTGTGGTGGCGCGAGTACGGATAACTCGACGACTCAGTAAAGGCGTCAATCATCCAGTAGAGCCCGCCGTCGTTTCCCACTACGACATAAGGATCGTGATCGTAGATCAAAAAAGGCGCGAGGCCGTCCACGATCTCGCGGATGTTGCGGTGGATCATCACGCGGCTCTCAGAGGTGACGTCGTCTGAGAAGGGCAGCTTACTCAGATCGCCGAGAGCCCACGCGAGCAACAGGCGGCGCATTCCGCCTCCGACCCGGATCCCCCCGGTACCTTCATAGCTCGTGTAGGTGTTCGACTCGCCTTGCGGAAAGTCGAACTCTTTCTGTTTGGTCTTTACATAGACATCGGTGTTGGTTTCCTGCCCGAAGTAAATCTGTGGCCGCGTCACCTTGAGTTCGGGGCCAGTCGATTCAGTGGGCATGTTTGAGAGGATGAAGCGCGGCATGCCCTCGGGAGTGAACCCGTTAGCCGTGTTCATGGTCACGCCATAGCCGTGCGTGTAGATCAATTTCTCGTTGATCCAGTTCCGTGAAGCTTCGGGAAGCTTGGTGTCGTTCAGCTCGCGCGCGGCGATCATTACCTGCCGCCCCTGTCCGCCGATCTGATAGCGATCGACATCTACGTCCGGAAAGTCATAGTAAGTTCGGATTGCCTGGATTTGCTTGAGCGTGTCCTGCAGCGCGCGCCAGTCCCAGAGGCGAATGTTGTCGAGGGTCGCGCGATTGTTCTGGATATCGAAAGCTTCGATCGAGTTGTCCGCCTCAAAACTTCTCTGTTCGATGCGATCGATGCCAAACGCGCGCCGGGTCGCGGTGATGTTGTGCTCAATATAGGGCGTCTCGCGGCCGAGCTCATTTGGCTTCACGATAAAGTTGGTTACGTAAGCCGGGACCAACACGGCGCCGATGATGTAAACGGCGAAAGGAATCGCGATAGCGACAATCAGGACCCGCACCTTTCGCATCGCGAACGCGTTCACGAGCGAGATTCCCGCCGCCACAATCAGCGCGACTGCGACCCAGCGCAGTCCGGGCAGGAGATAATTCGCTTCCACATAGGTAACGCCTGAGAATGTCTGGTGATCGTCCCAGAGATATGGATAACGAGAGAGCAGAAAACGCCAGGCCAGTATCGACAGGAAAACCGCCAGGGCCACTGAGACCGCGGCCAAGCTTGTCCTGCGTGCCTTTGTGATATCACCGGCCTTGGATAAACCCTGCTGCGTTACCGCCAGCAGCGCATAGACAAGTGCCCCGATCAGAATGATCAGCGAGAGATAGAGCAGCCAGGTGCTGAAGGCTTCGTAAACCGGGAGCGAAAAAAGATAGAACCCGAGCGGCTTATTGAAAATCGGATCGGAGACATCGCCGGGCGAACCATGAAAATAGAGTGCGAAACTGCGCCAAGCTTCGCGCATGCCGAGCCCGAAGACCAAACCTGCCAGCACGGACACGACCCAGGCCAGGGGCCTGAGCACGCGCGAAGGCGAGAAGTTGACCGGCTGTTGGTTGACGATGATCGTGCGGCGGTCAAATGCAATCGAAGCGAAAGCTCGCTCGATAATCCAGAAGCCACTGCGCAGGATGAGCACGCTGAGCACGAAGAAGATCGCAAAGAGTTCGACCTTCAGCTTGAACATGTACCAGTAGACCGCGGAGTACCCGAGCGAGTCGAACCAGAGCGCTGAAATGTAAATCGATAGTCCGCGAGACGCGGTGAAGACAATGAGCACAATCGCGCCCAACAACCACCATCCCCAACGACGCCGTCGCGGTTTGGTGTGACCGACGTCGATGATCTCGCCGTCTACAGATTCTGGTTGGCTCATGCGCGCCTAGCATACGCCGAAAGACGCGCACCTCAAAGACGGGGTTCCGTTCGCCTCTCTCTTTTGGGAGAGGGGCTGGGGAGAGGATGCGAAGCTTGCGGCTGAACATTGGTAAAGACCCTGTCGTGTCGGTACTGTCAACGTCTTCAAGAGGTTTCGATAACGTTGGCCTGGTGTTGCGCGGGATGTTAGACTCGTCGGGCTTACTGGGTGGGTGATTTATGCTGGCGCCAGACACATTTTTGCAGGGGCGATATCGGATTATTCGTCAACTTGGACAGGGCGGCATGGGCGCCGTGTACGAGGCTTTGGACGAGCGTCTCGATACCACCGTGGCGCTCAAGGAAACCCTCTTCACTGACGAAAGGTTGCGCAAGCAATTCGAGCGAGAAGCACGTTTGCTGGCGCGAATGCACCATCCGGCACTGCCGCGAGTCAGCGATCATTTCAATGAAGCCGACGGCCAGTTCCTCGTCATGCAATACATTGCCGGCGAGGATCTCTTCGCGATGCTGGCTGAAAAGAACGGCCCGTTTCCGCAGGACGAAGTGCTGCTTTGGGCGGATCAACTTTGCGACGCGCTCGACTATTTACATACCCAGGACCCGCAGATTATTCATCGCGACATCAAGCCGCAGAATCTAAAGCTGACTGCGCGCGGGCAGATTGTGCTGCTCGATTTTGGATTGGCCAAAGGTTCGCCGGGCCAAATGTCTGTGGTGACCACGTCGGCGAGCATCTTCGGCTACACGCCAAACTACGCGCCGCTCGAACAGGTCCAGGGTTTGGGAACCGATCCGCGCAGTGACATCTACGCGTTGGCGGCCACGCTCTTTCATTTGATGACCAACGTCAAGCCGCCCGACGCGCTCAGCCGGGCATCGGCGATCGTCAACGGGTTACCCGATCCGCTGCCTCTCGCCAATCGCGTAACGCCGCAAGTCGGCGCCGCGGTGGCTGCCGTCCTTCACAAAGGCATGTCGCAGAAACGCGACGATCGCTTTGCGACAGCCAACGCCATGCGGGAAGCGCTGAAGATCGCCGCGGAACCTCCGCTCGGCGAAGCCGCAACTGTTCTAATCGCCGCCGCCGTCGCCCAGGCAGACGGCGCGGCTTTTGCTGCCGAGCCCGCGACCAAACTTACCGGCGAACAAACTAACGCTCTGGGAAATGAGGCCCAGACCCTGTTGGCGGCGGATGCGACCAATGTCCGGAATCAAAGTTTGCCAGGCGAGACTGCGACGCTGGTTCACCCCGAACCGCGCGGAAAGAGTTCTCGTGCGGGGCTGGGCGCGGCCCTGTTGCTCGTCCTGCTCGTCGGCGTCGTCGCAGGATTTTACGCTTATCGAGCAAGACGACAGACTCAACAAAGTCCAGCTACTACAGAAGCACCGGTTCAAGCTCCACAATCGAATCAGGCTGGGCCAAGTGAGCCTGCGAACAGCAACGAGATCAAATCAGCCCAGGTGGATGCGCCGAAGATTAACGAGTCGAAGCCGGAAAAGAGAGTTGAAGGCAGCCAACGTGCGGCGACTACGAAGAAGACTGAGTCAAGCGTGCCGGCGAAAGAACCCGCGACGCCGCCGTCAACTGCGCATGATGCGGACAGAAATCCCGATCGCGGTAACGTGGGGCCGCCGCGGCAATATCCGCCGCCCCAGAATCCGCCGGAGTTCGACCCCTTGCGAAATTCTCGGGGCCGCCAACCCGGGCACCCGCCCGGAAATGGTGAAGTGCCTAACGTCAGGACATTGCCGAATGGCACCCGCGTCGTGACTCAGCCGGACGGCACGCGCATATTCACCGGGCCCAAAGGCAGGGTCCAGGTGGTTCCGCCGGGCGAGAAGCCCAATCGAAAACGAAACCGTCCTTGAAAGCCTGCGTTAGCTTAAGAATGAAATTAATGATTCGTCTCTCCGTTGGAAAAAATTCAGGGAGTTGAAAATGAATAGAAGGGTTACGCTTCGCTTAGCGTCGTCGTTGGCGCTCGGCATCCTGCTTTTAGTTTCTGCTTTTCCGATCGCTGAGGCCAGCGGTGGAAACGATCCGGCCCCGCCACCTGCGATTCGCATTACACCGCCGGCCCCGGTGTTTGAAGATGCAAAGCGTCTGGATGAGCTCGCGGCGCGGCGCAAACGCGTCGCGGAAGCGATTGGGCCCAAAGCGATCCTGATCATGTTCAGTGCCGAGCCGCGTGTCTATGCGAACGATGTCGACTATCAGTTCCGTCAGGAGAACAATCTGTACTACCTGACGAACCTGGGACAGCAGCGCGCCACGCTGGTGTTGATGCCGGGTAATCCTCAAACGCCTGAAGTTCTTTTTCTGCCGCGGCGCAATCCCGGCGCTGAGACCTGGACGGGCCATATGTATAGCGCCCAGGAAGCGGCCAAACGTTCCGGAATCAAAGAAATCTGGGAAGCCGGCGAGTTTGGCCCCTTCGTGGCCGCGCTGGCCAGGCACGAGTCTTACCGGCCGCAGCCGCAGAATGTCTTGCTTTCGGCTGCCGCTGGACCGGGAAACTTCGATGCTCTGTATGAAGCAGCCCTGAAGAATGAAGCCGGGCTATACCTGCTCGCGTTTCCGCCTGACGGCGAGAGCAAAGAATATCGCCAGGAGCAAAGATTCGCCGCCGGCTGGTCCAAAGAATCGGGCAGCTTCGCGATCCGGAATGCCTCGCCGATTTTCACACAGCTGCGTCTGCGGAAGTCGCCGATGGAACTCGCGTTAATGCAACATGCGATCGACATCAGTATCGAAGCGCATCAGCGCGCCGAGGCGTTCTCTTCACAAGCCAAGTGGGAATACGAGGTGGATGCGCAGGTAGCCTACACTTTCAAACTGCGTAATGCCGACAACTGGGGATATCCCGACATCGTCGGTTGCGGGCCCAACGCGACGACTCTGCATTACGAAGAATCGCAGGGACCGGTGAACACCGGGCAGCTAATGTTGATGGACGTCGGGGCCGAGTACGATCATTATTCGGCCGACGTGACGCGCACGTTTCCAGTGAGCGGAAAGTTTAGTAAGGAGCAGGCTGAGATTTATCAGATTGTCTACGATGCCCAGGAAGCCGCGGCGAAAGCTTCAAAACCGGGCGCGACCTTGTCGGATGCGCACCGGGCATCGCTGGAAGTAATCAGGGAGGGACTTTTTAAGCTTGGCTTGATCACCGATCGTAATTCCGACCAATACCGGATCTGGTTCATGCATGGAAACGGTCACTGGCTGGGCATGAACGTACACGATGTCGGCGGTGGAGCGGCCTTCGAACCCGGCATGACCTTTACCAACGAACCGGGCATATATGTGCGCATGGATGCTCTGGACAATCTGCCGAAGACTTCTGAAAACGAAAAATTCATCGCCGCCATCAAGCCGGCCTTCGAGAAATACAAAGGCATCGGCGTCCGCATCGAAGACGATATGGTCATCACGCCCGATGGCGTCAAATGGATGACCGCTGCCCTGCCGCGCAGCATCGCGGACATCGAAGCGTTTATTGCGAAGGCGAGACGCTGAACGCCTAACTGAATCGCATTTCGAGAATTATGAGACTACCTGTTATCCAGGGCATCATCCGGCGACGCATCCTCGCGAACTTTCGGGTCGACCCGGAAACAATGCAGCGGGAAATTCCCGCTCGGTTCCAGCCCAAACTGCAAAACGGGTTTGCTGTGGCGGGAGTTTGCCTAATTCGCCTGGAACATATTCGTCCGCGATTGATGCCCGAGATAGTTGGTCTCAACAGTGAGAATGCAGCCCATCGAGTGGCGGTGACATGGGAGGAGGAGGGCGTGACTCGCGAAGGCGTATTCATTTCGCGGCGCGACACGGGCTCTCAGATCTCCCACCTTTTGGGCGGACGCCTTTTTCCCGGTGAGCATCATCAGGCTTCGTTTGCGGTGACGGGGTCCAAGTCCCAAGTTAGTTTGGCGATGAAATCCGAAGACGCCAAAGTAAGACTGGAGATCGCCGGAAGAATTGCCCAGCGATTGCCTTCCACTTCGATCTTCTCGTCTTTGGCCGAAGCCTCATCATTCTTCGAAAGAGGATCAGTCGGTTATTCGGTAACCCGTGATGCCGGGCGGCTTGACGGTTTGAAACTGCACACCGAAGCATGGCGCGTCGAGCCATTCGAGGTTGAGCGAATCTACTCGAGTTATTTTGCAGATGAGACCCGATTCCCGAAAGGGACAGTTGAATTTGACCACGCCTTAATCATGCGTAATGTGCAACACGAATGGCACAGCGCGGTTGATCTCTACGTATAGGTTCAGGAGGAGAGATGAGATCATTCATGGTGCATTCACAACGGAAATTCAGCGTTTTCATTCTGGTGTTATTACCGTTGCTTTATACGCTGAGCGCGGCCGCCCAGGCGCCGGCGGAGCCCGCTGACAACACCTACATCGAAGGCGCGATCCTTTGGCAACAGTCATCCGGCGAAAGACGAGCGCTTTCTTACCAGGCGTTCACGCTGGCGCGGATGATGTTGGATCGGGACCTGAGAATGAATCGCCGCGAGCGAAAGCCCCGCGCGCTGATTGTCGATCTGGACGAAACGATTCTGGACAACAGCCGTTTCGAGGGCATGCTGCCGCGCAAACGCGTCAACTATAACCAGAAGGACTGGACCGATTGGGTTAATCGCGCGGAAGCCACGGCGGTCCCGGGCGCGGTCGCGTTCCTGCAGTACGCGGCATCGCGCGGCGTGCGCGTCTTTTACATCACAAATCGCAATGACGTTCAGAAAGCCGGCACGGCGACTAACCTGAAGAAACTGGGTTTTCCAAACGTCAACGATCAGACGTTACTGGTGCAGACCGACCCGAAGAATTCGAGTAAGGAACCGCGTCGTCAAAGCGTGGGCGCGAATTACCGCATCGTGCTGCTGATGGGTGATGACCTCAACGACTTCGCCGAAGTTTTCGAGAATAGTAAGACGGTGGAAAGCCGGGCCGCGGCCACTGATCGCTATCAAGCGGAATTTGGGCGGCGCTTTATCATGCTACCCGACCCGATGTACGGAAATTGGGAGAGCGCGATCTACGGCTACAATTTCAAACTTACCGAAGCTGAGAAAGCAGAGAAGCGAAGACGTCTGCTGAAAGGCTACTAGTTGATAACTCCGTCTCATTAGCACTGTCGCTTCAGCGCGGTGAATTGAGTGGGGGGAGATGAACAGAAATCGTTTAAACGATTTCCATTCAACACTCCAATCATTAATCACCGGGCTCAAGCCGCGGTGCTAATGAGAAGGTCGCGAGGTTTGAACTGAAAACGACAAGTCGTAAGGCGAGAAACAATGAACGCTGATCGGTCTTTTTATCGCTGACGCCGCTTTTCAATCTCCATCCTTACGGTTTGCTGAGACCACCTCTTCCTTGATCTCGGTCTCGAGCTTCTCACTCTTGATGTCCAGTCGCACGCGGTTGTAGATGCTCATGTACTGATTAGCGATCCACACCAGGGCGAACAGCGCCACCAAATACCCACGCCAATCGTCAAACAGCAGCTTGAAACGGGTGATTACAACAAAGGCTGCCGAGACGTAATGGCTAAAGCAGTATTCGCAGGTGAACAGATAGAAAAACTTTCTCTCGTACCAATGCCGGCAGTCTTGGCTGCGACTGACGCAGTAATCACGCGGCTCGCGAAAAATTTCCTCGTGGGTGACGGTCCAGCTGATGCAGGCTATGGCAATGGCCAGGACAAAAAGTTCGAGTAGTTGCAGGCGAAGTAACGGCATTGGCTTTAGTTAACGGTTGGTAGTGTCTCAACTTAGGAAACAGGCGTACAGAGTACCGACTTCAGTTCGGCTTTTACGACGGGGAAGAACCCGACTAAAGTCGGTACTATGAACACCTGTCAGGGGAGGAGAATCTCCAGCGCGGGGCCTCTTAGGGGTTGTCGGAAAAAGATATCTCTCTGTGTAACCTCTGTGGCGCTCTGTGTCTCTGTGGTGGAATTTACTGCGAAAACATTTACCACAGAGGCACAGAGGTTACACAGAGAACCACAGAGACGGTTTTTCCGACAGACTCCTTAGGGGATGCTGGCGTCCGAATCTGCTGTAACCTCGGCGGCCAGCGCGGCGAAGAATCTTGCAGCCATCATTTTCGCGGCGGCCTCGATCATCCGCTGCCCGACTCCGGCAATTGCGCCGCCAACTTGCAGCTCGCCCGAGTACTTGATTAGCGTGGCGCCGTTATCGTGTGCCAGCTCGAAATTGGCTGAGCCCTTCGCGAAACCAATCGCGCCTTTGCCTTCGACTACGATCCGGTAATGCTCGGGTGGCCGCATGTCTTCCAGCCGCACCTCGCCTTTAAACTTTCCTTTGATGGCGCCGACTCCGGCCTTCAAAGTCGCCGCATAGATGTTCTCCGCAGTTTTCTCCAGGGACTCACATCCGGGAATGCAACGCTGGAGGATTGCCGGATCGATCAAAGCAGCGTAGACACGTTCTCGGGTCGCGTGCAGTTTCTGAGTGCCTTCAATTTTCATAACGCTGAAAAAGTTTAGCGGCGGCCTACCGCCCGCTTTGTGGGGCAATTCTTTCTGGTTAGATGGCGGACTGTTCGCCAGAAATCATCGAAGCGACCAAGGGGGCTCCTAAACGATGTTTGCGCGTGATGCCGCCAGATTTATCGCACGCTTTGTATAGACCACCGCCAGGTGCCGGCGATAATCCTCTGAAGCAAACAGATCGCCATTGATTTCCACGCCGTCGGCGGCATGTGCCGCTGCGTTCGATGTTGCTTGTTCGTCCAGCGCGCTGCCGTTTAGCGCGGCTTCGACCACACTGGCGCGATACGCTTTCGACGACACGCCGGTAATGCCAATACTCGCGTTCTCACAAGCGCTGTTCGCATCGAGCGTAAGATTGGCGGCGACGCCCACTACGGCAAAACCGGATGCAGGATGGTGCATCTTGATGTAAGCATGACCGGTGCGCTCCGCGGATTTGTTGATCCGAATCTCGCGCAAAATCTCGCCTGGCTCAAGCGCAGTCGTCATCAGCTCCACAAAAAAATCATCTGCCTTGATGGTGCGCTCGCCGTTCTTGCCGGCTACGACCAGTTCGGCGTTCAGTGCAATGACTGCCGCGGGCCAATCGCCCCCGGGATCGGAGTGGGCGACGCTGCCGCCAATCGTTCCCTTGTTGCGGACCTGCACATCGCCGATATGTCCGGCGCACTCAGGCAGCAGCGGACAGATTTTCTTGAGCAACTCAGACGACTCAATTTGATAATGGGAAGTCATCGCCCCAATCCGTATCTGGCCGCCCTCTTCGCGAATATATGCGAGGTCTTTGATGCGGCTGATATCGATAAGCAGCGGCGGGTTGGCCAGACGCAGCTTCATCGCCGGAATCAGGCTGTGTCCTCCGGCGAGGATTTTGGCGTCCTCGTTTTGCGCCAGCAGCGTTAACGCTTCATCCAGTGTCTGGGCGCGAACATAATCAAACTGAGTTGAGATCATGATGTCTCCAAGGTTGTGGGGGCAGGGCTTGTCCCTGCCCGGCTTTTCTATTGCAGGTAATCAAGTCGCTCCGTGTACGGCCAATCCTCCGGGTTCGTTACCAGGCCCCGGCGCACGGGATTCATTCGGATATATTCCAGAGTTTCTTCAAAGTCCTAATAATTGCGAATGATGTGATCAAAAAACTGTCGCTGCCAGAGTTTACCGTCATGCCAACTCCAATACTCCCGAGTTGAAAGACTCTTAAACGCGCCGCAAAGACTCCCAAGCGTTCGTCCCGACTCGCCGGGTCCGATCAACCCGTGGAAATGGTCCGGCATAAGGCAGTAGATATATACGTTGAAGCGAAAGTCATTTTTTAGCTTTCTTAAAGACTCAATGGTTGCATTTGCCACGCGCTCATCCAGGAATCTGGCCCGTCTAGCTTGAGCGACGATCGTTACAAAGTAGACGCGCGGCCATGAGTAATCGAACCCTTTGAGCCTAACGCTATCTCTACGAGAGTAGACGATGTCGAGGGAGATAGTAACGCCGGGCAGGGACAAGCCCTGCCCCTACAACTATCCGTTGATCAATTTCCAAACGGCTTCCGGCCGGGCCGGCATATCCAAGTGCTTCACACCGTACGGCGACAACGCATCGACAATCGCGTTTACGACCGCGGGCGTGGCGCCGATCGTTCCAGCCTCGCCGACGCCCTTAACACCCAGCGGGTTAACGGGAGAAGGCGTCTCAGTTCGATCGAGTTCGAACCAGGGAAGCTGCGATGCCCTCGGTATCGCATAGTCCATCAACTCGCCGGTGATTAGTTGTCCCTGTTCGTCGTACACGACTTCTTCATACAGCGCCTGGCCTATCGCCTGCACAATGCCGCCATGAATTTGGCCGTCGACCAGCAGGGGATTAATCACTTTGCCGCAATCATCAACCGCGACATAGCGCAAGAACTTTGTCTCGCCGGTTTCTTTGTCGATCTCGACGACGCAGATGTGCGTGCCGAACGGAAACGTAAAGTTCTTCGGCTCGAAAAAGTAAGTCGCGGACAAACCCGGTTCGGTGTCAGGAGGAAGTTCTTTTGCGATGTGGGCAATCAGGGCAATCTCCTGAATGGTCAGAGTCGAACGGCCTTCTGTGTCGGGCTCGGGGAGAGCGCCGGCGGGGGCCTCGGCCACGGGCACGACTGGGTCGGAGACTCCGGTCGGAACGGCAGCCGCCGCTGCTGGTCGGGAATATCGCCCGCCTTCAAACGAAAGTTGCGCCACCTCGCCTTGCAAAATGTGGGCGGCGATCTTCGCGGCTTTTTCTTTCAACTTTTGAATTGCGATCAGCACTGCAGTCCCGCCCACGGCGGTCGCGCGACTGCCAAACGTGCCGATGCCGTATTGCACGATCGCGGTATCGCCGTGAATCACCGTCACATCGTGGAGGTCCACGCCCAGTTCGTCCGCGGCGATTTGCGCGAACGCAGTCTCCTGGCCCTGGCCATGAGGCGACGTGCCCGTCATGACGGTTACTTTGCCGGTGGGCTCAATGCGCACGGTGGCGCTCTCCCAACCGCCCGCGGGCATTGCCTGCGATGGGCCGAGGGCACAAATCTCTACATAGCTCGACACGCCGATGCCGACGATCTTGCCTTCGGCGCGCGCTTTCGTTTGCGCATCGCGCAGCTTCGCATAACCGGAAAGCTCCAGGGCTTTGTCGAGTGCGGCCTCGTAATCTCCACTGTCATAATCCAGCCCGGTCGCGACGTGAAAAGGGAACTCGCTCTTCGCTGGGAAGTTTTTGCGCCGGACTTCGACAGGATCCATTTTCAATTCCGCCGCCACGATGTCCATGGCGCGCTCGACCACGTAAGTCGCTTCCGGCCGGCCGGCGCCGCGATACGCATCGGTCGACATTTTATTGGTAAAGACGCCCGTGACATTCATCTGGATCGCCGGAATCCGGTACGCGCCCGAAAGCATCAGGCCGGTCAGCGTCGGAATCGCCGGAGTCAGCAGTTGATGATAAGCGCCGAGATCGGCGAAGACGTTGTAGCGCAGGCCGGTGATCGTGCCGTCGTTTTTGCAACCCACTTCGACGGTACCAACCTGGGCGCGCCCGTGAATTGTCCCCTGCATATTTTCGCGGCGCGATTCGATCCATTTCACCGGCTTGCCGAGCTGGATCGAAATCCAACTCAACAGCGCCTCTTCGGCATAGACATTCAGTTTTGAGCCGAAGCCCCCGCCAACTTCAGGCGTGATCACCCGCAACTTGTGTTCGCCCAGACCAATCATCAGGGCGACCTGCGTGCGCATCAAGTGCGGGATCTGCGTCGATGACCACAGCGTTAATTCTTCCTCGCCGGGAAAATACCGGGCCAACACACCGCGCCCTTCCATCGCGATGGGCGCCAGGCGTTGATGGACCATTCGTTGCTTGACGATGTGATCCGCCGCGTTCATCGCCGCGTCGATGTCGCCTTCGCCCGAGGTAAGCGTGTAAGCGATATTGTTGCCGAACTTCTCATGAATGACCGGGCCGCCACTGGCGGCAGCTTCGACATCAACCACGACAGGCAGCTCTTCATAATCAACTGAAATGAGATCGGCTGCATCGCGGGCGAGATACTTATCCGTCGCAACGACGGCGGCAATCGGGTGGCCGACAAAAAGGGCTTTGTCCGTTGCGAGCACCCGATAGTC
>JAWVEM010000531.1:0-4949 GCA_033856735.1 Blastocatellia bacterium | reverse complement strand
TCAGATCCGAAGTCTTTGCTTTCAGCTCAACCAGGGTCTGCTCAAGGCGACGATTTGCCTCCTTCAGGACCTCTTCGGCCAGCTTGCGCTTCGAGATGTCACGGATGTTGCACTGAACTACGCGGCTGGCGCCCTCGAGATAACCGTTTGCTACAACCTCAACGCTTGTGATTGTTCCTTCACTGCTCTCCAGTGGTAAATCGTCATAGCGCACAAAGTCTCGCGCTTGCAATTCAACGAACGCGGCTTTCGACGCGCTAATATCTTTGAAAGTTCCCACCTGCCACAGTTCTTTACCCATGAGTTTTTCCTTTGGGTAACGAAGCATCTCGATTAGGTAAGGATTAACATCGACAATCTTTCCCGAGTCTCCATCGAGAATCAGGATACCGTCTCTTGCTGACTCAAAGAGTCGTCGATAGCGTAGTTCCGAAGCATGCTGCTCGTTCTCTGCCTGTTTGCGCTTGGTTATGTCGCGTGCAATCGTTGAAGCCCCGACCAGCCGTTGTGCATTGTCCCTAATCGGGGAGATGCTTAAGGACACGAACATTCGTTTGCCGTCCTTTGAAATGCGATCGGTCTCGAAATGATCAAGACTATCTCCCCGCCTGAGTTTTTCCATAATCGCAGTGATCTCATCAGGGTGCTCCGGTGGGACCAGGATTGCTATCGAGTGTCCTATCGCCTCTTCGGCCGAATAGCCATAGAGCGCTTCTGCACCTCTGTTCCAACTAGTCACAATGCCGTCCAGGGTTTTTCCAATGATTGCGTCTTCCGACGACTCCACGATTGATGCCAGGAACAGGCACTCTTCCTCGGCGCGCTTTCGTTCGGTAATGTCCGTCACTGTCACGAATGCGACCGAGTTTCCAGATGCCTCATGCACGATAGTGCCACCGTAATTCAAGATCCGGTTCCAGTCTGCGTCGATCCGCCGGACCCGCATTTCTACATTGCTTAATCGCTCGCCTTGAAGAATTCTAGGCAAGGGCCACTGCTCGACATCCAGGACGGAACCGTCCAGCTCACAAAGCTGGAACACTTCGCTTGCCTCGCTCAGGTTAAGAGGGCATTTTTCCGCGCCGGCAAAGCCATGAAGTTCCATCGCCGCCTTGTTCCAACGCAAAATCTGCCCATTCAGGTCTGAAACGATCAACCCGTCGGTGAGGCTTTCAAAAAAAGCCTGTAGGCGCTGCTCACTATCGCGTTGGGTGCTGGCATACCGCTCGAGCTCTCGCTGCGCGGAGAGAACCTTAACCGCAATATCTTCTCGAAGTTTCTTGTTGTCCGCCTCGGTCAGTTGGCCTCGACGGCGCGCGCGCGAGAGGAACACTATGGCTGCCAACAACAGCGCCAGCAAAATGAAGATCACCACAAGATCATTCGTAAACGCACCAACTATTAAGTGAAAGGCCGTGCCAAAGAATTTGATGTTCAGGCTATGAGCAAGTGAAGCCAGCATTTTGAGGGGCGCCACCTGGAGACGGAGCAGCGGAGAAGTAAGGATCTCAAATCTCAATTGGGCTCCTATCATAGTTTCGTGCCCCCCTTGCACGAAACAAGTGTGGGGGCGCGCTCAGCCGAGTTGTACGGGGCGATTTGTACTTAGGCGGTTCGGACAGGGATTAACAAAAGACTTTATATCCTCTCCACTCAAGACAGTCTGTGCGTTGAAGCACATATGGTCCGGATTTATCTGTACCGTCTCTGCTCCCATAGTGAATTTTCTGAATTGCTCGGGCACCAGCGAGGGCCCCAAATTATCGGCTGGGCAATTTAAGGGTCCTAATTACTCGCAACTACATCTTTAGCGGCCTCTGAAGCAGTCCCGGAAGACCAGTCAGGTGGGGAGATATGACGTTAGCTTTGGGGCCAAAAAGACCAGACGGCTCTCTCTGCTCGCGTTTCTGCCGGAAGAAAGAGCGGAATAACTATTGCGAAGGCCTCGCCATGTGGGCCGGCCAGAAGTGTAAGTCGACCGCGTTTAAGAGTGCCCGCCCCACGTGACCCTGGAAAGTTCATCAGTCCGCCTCACAATTCAAACACTAACAGCACAGAGAACCGGAATGTCACCGGGCCATGAAGCCTATGAAAAACAACGGCACAAATATGAAGCAAGAAGTTATTCCCAAGGCTGACCTCGTCGCGGGGAGGATCGTTACCGAAGTCCGGCGCGAAGAAGCTCTGTTGAAAGCGGGGGCTTTGCAAAGCGCAATCTTTAACAGCGCGAACTTCTCAAGCATCGCCACCGACGCGAAGGGCGTGATTCAGATCTTCAACGTCGGCGCTGAGCGGATGCTGGGCTACACGGCTGACGAAGTGGTGAACAAGATCACGCCAGCCGATATCTCGGATCCGCAGGAAGTAATCGCACGTGCTAAAGCGTTGAGTATCGAACTCGGCACCCCAATCACACCGGGTTTCGAGGCGCTGGTCTTTAAGGCCTCGCGAGGGATCGAAGACATCTATGAGCTGACGTACTTCCGCAAGGACGGCAGCCGTTTTCCGGCGGTCGTATCGGTCACGGCGTTGCGCGATGCGCAGGACGCCATTATCGGCTATCTCCTCATTGGCACTGATAACACGGCGCGCAAGCATGCGGAAGAGGCGCTCCTAAAAGCCGGAGCATTGCAGAACGCAATTTTCAATAGCGCTAACTTCTCGAGCATCGCCACTGACGCGAAGGGTGTGATCCAGATCTTCAACGTGGGCGCCGAACGAATGTTGGGCTACGCGGCTGCCGACGTGATGAACAAGATTACGCCAGCCGACATTTCCGATCCGCAGGAAGTAATCGCGCGCGCCAAAGCACTGAGTGTCGAACTCGAAACCTCGATTGCGCCGGGCTTCGAAGCCCTGGTGTTCAAGGCCTCACGCGGGATTGAGGACATCTACGAGCTGACTTACATCCGCAAGGATGGCAGCCGCTTTCCGGCGGTGGTGTCGGTTACAGCGTTGCGCGACGCGCAGGGCGCTATCATCGGCTATTTATTGATCGGCACCGACAACACGGCGCGTAAGCAGATCGAGGCAGAGCAACTGCAACTCGGTCAACGCCTGCGCGACCATCAGTTCTACACTCGCTCGTTGTTCGAAGCGAACATCGACGCACTAATGACTACCGATCCGGCGGGCATTATCACCGACATCAACAAACCAATGGAAGCGCTCACCGGTTGCACGCGGGACGAGCTAATCGGGGCGCCGTTCAAAAACTACTTCACCGATCCGGACCGGGCCGAGGCGGGCATCAAGCTGGTGCTGAGCAAGAAAAAAGTTACCAACTACGAGCTGACCGCACGCGACAGGGACGCGAAGGAAACCGTAGTGTCTTACAACGCAACGACTTTCTACGACCGAGACCGGAGATTGCAAGGCGTTTTCGCCGCGGCCCGCGATATTACTGACCGTAAGCGGGTCGATGAGAAGTTGAAGCTCTACTCTGACAAGTTAGAGCGCAGCAACCGCGAGTTGCAGGATTTCGCGCAGGTCGCTTCGCATGACCTCCAGGAACCACTGCGAAAGATTCTCTCCTTCGGTGACCGGCTCAAAACAAAAGCTGGTGACTCCCTCGACGCGGATTCCCAGGATTACCTCCAGCGCATGTGCAATGCCGCGACCAGGATGCAGAACCTGATCAATGATCTAATGTCATTCTCACGAGTTGAAATTAAGGGACAAGCTTTCGTTCCCACAGATCTTGGTGTCATCGCCAGAGAGGTTAGCGCCGATTTAGAGACACGAATCGAGCAGGCCGGCGGACGGGTCGAGATTGGAGAACTTCCGATCCTGGATGCCGATCCTATGCAGATGCGGCAACTGCTGCAGAATCTGATCGGCAATTCCCTCAAATATTATCGTGCCGGAGTGCCACCCGTCGTTCGCATCTACAGTCAAAAGCCCGCCCCGCGGCGCCCCCAGTCTCTGGATGAGAGTCCGGGGCGTCACTTCTGTGAAATCTTAATAGTGGATAACGGCATTGGGTTTGACGAGAAGTACCTCGATCGCATCTTCACCGTCTTCCAGCGCCTGCACAAGAAAGGTGAATACGAGGGGACCGGTGTGGGTCTAGCCATCTGCCGCAAGATTGTCGACCGGCATAGTGGGAACATTACGGCACGCAGCAGCCCGGGGCAGGGCGCGACCTTCGTAGTAACGCTGCCAGTCATACAACCAAAGGAAGTGGAAATGTTATGAGAATCGGACGCAAACCGATCGTCATCTTGCTTGCCGATGACGATGAGGAAGACCGCATGCTGGCTTGCGATGCTCTGGCTGAAAGCCGCTTGTCGAATGACATCACGTGCGTCACTGACGGTGAGGATTTAATGGACTACCTGCACCGCCGGGGCAAATACGCCCCGCCCGCCGACGCGCCCCGTCCGGGTTTGATCCTGCTCGATTTGAATATGCCGAAGAAGGACGGACGCGAGGCCTTGCGGGAAATAAAGTCCAACTCCGAACTGCGGCAGATCTCAGTCGTGGTGCTGACCACCTCGAAGGCCGAGGAGGACATCTACAGCAGCTACGACTCAGGAGCGAGTTCGTTCATTAGCAAGCCCGTGACTTTCGAAGGCCTCGTCGAAGTCATGAAGGGGCTGGGCCGGTACTGGTTCGAGATTGTCGATCTTCCCCGACAGCCGGACCAGGGAAGGTGGAAATGAAGGGCCCGATCAAAGTCCTCCTCATCGACGACGACGAGGACGATTTCATTCTCACCCGCGACCTGCTTTCCGAAGTGCCGCTCGGCAACTATGCACTCGAGTGGGCATCCTCCTACGAGAAAGGTTTAGAGGTGGCCGCGCGCCGGGAACATCATGTCTGTCTGGTGGACTATCGTCTCGGCGAACGCAGCGGCGTGCAGTTAATTCGTGAGGCCCGCGAATCTCGGCTAACCACGCCGATGATCCTGCTCACCGGACAGGGTAATCGCGAGGTAGACGTGGAGG
>JAWVEM010000530.1:0-3885 GCA_033856735.1 Blastocatellia bacterium | reverse complement strand
GCGACGATGCCGAGCACAGCCAGACCCGTAGTGACCGTCGGAGAAACTTTGATACTGAGTAGCGGCAAGAGTCCTGTGAGAATCAACCACAAACCAAGCAAAAGCATTCCCAGATTTCTACCGGCTAGATTTGTTAGTGCCATCTTTGTTCCTCTTTCTGTTTAAGTTTGTCGTGTTCGTCTATCGCCTGCTGTAAGACCAGAAGATTTCAACGGCCGGTGCTATTACGCACGTCCAGCCACTTCGCCGGTCTGTGTGTTCACGCGAACAACTTCGCCTTCTTTAATAAACAGGGGCACGCGGACGGCGAGACCGGTTTCCAGAGTCGCCTGTTTGCTCGCGCCGCCGGCCGCTGTGTCGCCGCGCATACCCAGTTCAGTCGATGAGACCGCGAGCTCGACATATTGAGGGAGCTGCAGCGATACCGGCGCGCCATTGTACTTCAAGACTTGTAGCGAGATTCCCTCTTTCAAATAGCCGCGATCGGGTTCGACATCTGCGGCGCTAAACGTAAACTGCTCGTAACTTTTCTCGTCCATGAAATGAAAACCGTGCGCGTCGCTGTAAAGATAGGACGCGGGCACTAGCTCAACATCCGGCTCTTCAAACTTCTCGCTCGAACGAAAACTTTTTTCCATGACCGCGCCGGTCAGCAAGTGCCGCAACTTGGTGCGAACCATAGTGGCTGCGCCGCGCGCGGTGGGCGAAGCAAAGAAAACTTCCAGGACAACATAGGGTTGGCCCTCCACCCCGATCAATAACTTTCGTTTTAGTTCGTTGGCTGCAATCAACGCCATTTCGGATTCATCCCCTCCCTGAGTGCGACAAGGATAAGCGAGATCGATCGAAAGTCTGAAGCAGAGACACAGCTTCTAATCAAGTGCAGCGGCGCGGATGTTTATGACCTGGTCTGCTAACGGCCGAAATACCAGATGACAATCGTCACAAGCGCCAGGAGAAACATCGCGACCATTGCCGCGATCCTGTAACCAACCGATCCCTCACCGCGCTGCTCGCTGTCTGAGGTCGGGCGCGCGTCAGTTACACCGGTCGTGTTCGCTGGCAGCCCAGCATCCCGGTCGCCGGTCTCGACTTCCGGTTTGGCAGTGTCGCTGGCTGAGTTGGGCTGACTTTGCGCTGTATGTTTCATTCGTGCATGGTGCTCTTTCTGAACGATAATGCTGGAACTCTGCTGAGAAACCTAACTACGAACTGACAAAATTACGTTGAAAACATTAAGAAGGTATTTCAATCGTTGAGCTGCGAAACTGCCACAACCCCGTTTAGGGTTGTGATCATAGAACCATTTACCCCAGGGTAGCCGCCAAAGCGCGGCAATCCTGGGCTGATTTTTGTAACCGCTTCGCGGTATGACCACCAAGTCAATACTTGATTAGAGCTTCCCTTCAGTTCTGTGATTCGGCGCCAGCATCCCAGACTGAAGTCTATGCCACAAAAATATCGTCTACCGAACCTTGAGCCGCGTCTAAACGCGTGGTAAGGGGTTCGCCGCGAAAGATAACGCCGATTGCGACGCGCATCGAATCAGCGTTCTCTCCCCTCCTGCCTCTTCGGAGGCGGACCTGGGTTTGCGCACCTTTGTGCAAACCGGGATCGAAATAAACTTCAGGAGGAATCGAGAGATGAAGAGTAAATTTTTTCTAGTTGGATTGGTGTGTGCTTCGCTGCTGGCGTTCGCGGGAATGGCGGCAGCACAAAGGCCGGAACGAATCGACCGCGGAGAGCGGCGGGAGTTGCGGGCCGATCGGACGGAAGTCAGAGCTGATACGCGCGACCTTCGCGGCGACCGGCGTGATATTCGCGCAGATGTCCGTGACCGCAAAGGCGACGTCCGTGAATATCGTCAGGACAAACGCGAGGGCGCTTCGTCGGCTGAGTTGCGGGCAGACCGACAGGAACTCAGAGGCGATACCCACGATATTCGGACTGATCGCCGCGATGTTCGCGGGGACTTTCGCGATCGACGTGGCGACGTGCGCGACTTCAGGCAAGACCGTCGCGCGGCGCGCGGCGATTAACCAGCACGGGGGTAGTAGCCCTCCTAAAGATCAGCGTGACTAACATTTCAACCCAGAGGGGCTGAAATACGGATAACCAACCTGGTCATGCTGCCGGGGACGAGTGTTGAGGCGCACTCGTCCCTTTTTATTTGGAGTGCGCCGGCAGCGCTTAGCGGCGACGGCGCTTTGGTCGACGTACATAACCTTTAGGCCGGGACTGAAATCAATCCAAAGCGGTGTCGCGCTACGCTTGCCACCCCACTCCAAATGCGGCGCTTCGCAACTTCTTCGCCATGCTGCTAAACTACCTTCACCGACGGAGGTAACCGAAAGAATGGCACTGGTTATTTACACCAAGCCTGGCTGCCCTTACTGCCAGCAAGCGCGCGATTATTACAACTCAAAGGGCATGACGTTCATTGACCATGATGCCCAGACCAATCGGGCGCTGCGCGCAGAAATGCTCAAATTTTCCGGCGGTGATCCAACGGTTCCATGCATCGTCAAGGACGGCAAGTATGTCCAGTCGGGCTGGGGCGATCCGCTTCGCGGTTGAACGGTCCACGACTGATGAGCGGTGCGTTCGTCCAAACAAATGCCGAATCTATTTGAGAATCTAGAAGCGGGCATCCCCCCGTCGCGATCGTTTAGAAGCCGGACTTGTCCGGCTTATGCAGTTCCAGCGGACAAGTCCGCCGTCTAAACCAGTCAATGAGATTTACCGTCGCAGGCGGGCAGTACCCCGCCTCTAAACGAATCCTCCGCATTGGAGACATCACATGAAACGCCCAATTACTCTTCTGTTAATGCTGCTCTCGATTTCAATGATGGCCATGAAAGGCTCGGCCCAGGACGGAAACTCATCTATGAAGCCGCAACCACCGCCTACCGAAAAGAAACCCAAGACCACCGAGATTAACGGCGACCGGCTGGTCGATAATTATTTTTGGCTGCGCGAAAAGACGAACCCGGCGGTCATTGCACATCTGGAAGCGGAAAACGCTTATACCACTGCGGTGATGAAGCCCACTGAGGCGTTACAAGACAAGCTCTACAACGAGATTCTCAGTCACATCAAACAGACGGATACGAACGTACCCTATCGCTCGGGCGCTCACTTCTATTACAGCCGCACCGTCGAAGGAAAGCAGTATCCCATCTATTGCCGCAAGCGGGGCAGCCTGACGGCGCCCGAAGAAATCCTGCTCGATCTGAACGAGCTGGCCAAGGGACAGAAATTTATGGCTGTCAATAGCTTTGCTCCCAGTGATGATGGGACGCTGCTGGCCTACTCGACCGACAACACCGGTTATCGGCAGTACACTTTACAGATCAAGAATCTGACCACCGGCGAACTGTTGCCAGAGAAGATCGAGCGCGTCGATGACCTGGCCTGGGCCACGGACAATAAAACCCTTTTCTATGTCACCGAAGACGCGGTCACCAAGCGCAACGATAAAATGTTTCGCCACGTCCTGGGCACCGACAAGTACGAACTGCTTTATGACGAGAAGGACGAACTGTTTGATCTAGGCGTCCAACGCACCAGAGACAAAGCGGTAATCATGCTGGGCGCTTTCAGCAAGACCTCAACCGAGTTCCGGTACATTTCCGCCAACGATCCGAATGCCGCGTGGAAAACGATCTTGACGCGCCAGGCCGATCACGAATACGACGTCGAGCATCGCGGCGATCTCTTCTACATTCGTACGAATAAAGGCGCGAAGAACTTTCGCCTCGTCACCGCGCCGGTATCCGATCCTTCGGAGAAAAACTGGAAAGAGTTCGTCGCGCACCGCCCACTCGTCAAAATTGAGGGGGTCGATTTGTTCAAGGACCACGCCGTCCTGTCCGAATGGGAAAA
>JAWVEM010000529.1:0-3787 GCA_033856735.1 Blastocatellia bacterium | reverse complement strand
AAGCGGCTCGAACGGCGCACGGCCCGCAATTCTTCAAAGGCTTCGGCCCAATTTGTTTTGGGCTCGCGGCGTTCCAGATACATGCGCGTCGCCTCAATCAGCCAGCTCTCTTCCGTAAAATCCAAATTGCGGCCCACGGTGTCCAGCCATTCAAAAAGCACCGCCCGCGAATCGGATTTCTTTTCAATGACCAGAAACTGTTCGGCGGCCTTCGGCAACTTTTTGAGAAGCGACCGCCGCGGAGCATCGGTAGCCTTACCGCCTTCAACGCAGAAAGTATCAAAGCGCGCCAACCAACGTTTAGCCGATCCGCAATACGGGCAATGCGGACTCTTCTCTTCACTGTCGAAGTAAGGCCTGGTCGCGGTGCGGCTGGTCAACTCTGCAATCGTCGGCGTGTGGCGTTTGACTTCGGAAAAGGCGGTGCGCGGCGCCAGTCCCAGTTGTTTGGTGAAGATGTCGAAGATGCAGGCGAGACAAACCAGCGTCGTGTATTCAGTGACGGTCCCCGGCGGAAATTCGCTGAGATCAAGCTCGCGCTTTTTCGTCGCCGGCATGCGGGGATTTAACCACAAAGACACTAAGACACGAAGCTGAAATCCAATAAATGCTTTGTGCCCTTTGTGTCTTAGTGGTGACGAGTATCAGCCCATCGCCACCAGCGCCGGTTCGCTGTCGGTGTGGCCCAAAGCCAGATCAAGTTCGGCGGCCACGTCCCCACAACCCGCGGAAAGTTTTTTGAAATCGAAGAGACGATGATCGAGCAAATGCGACGGAATGACTTTTCCCATCGCGTTGAGCATTGAGGCACGCACGTTCGGAATTTCTTGCTCGAGTTCGGCAATAAGATTTTTGATCTTGACCCGCTTCAGGTTCGTCTGCGAGCCGCACAGGTCGCAGGGGATAATTGGGAACTGCTCCGCCGCGGCGAACTCGGCGATGTCGCTCTCGCGGCAATAGGCGAGGGGACGAATAACCGTATTCCGCCCATCGTCAGAACGCAGTACCGGCGGCATAGCTTTCAGCGAGCCGACATAAAAGAGGTTAAGCAGAAAAGTCGCAATGATGTCATCCGCATGATGGCCGAGCGCGATCTTGCTGCAGCCTTCTTCAACCGCGATGTTATAGAGAATGCCACGGCGCAGACGCGAGCAGACTGCACAGAACGTCTTGCCCTCAGGCACCAAACGCTTAACGATTGAATAGGTGTCGCGTTCGACGATGCGAAACGGCACGCCGCGATCGCTCAGATATCCGGGCAGAATATCAGCGGGAAAACCAGGCTGCTTTTGATCCAGATTAACCGCCAGCAGATCGAACCTGACCGGCGCGCGCTGTTGCACGTCCCGAAGTAATTCGAGCAAGGTATAGCTGTCTTTTCCGCCCGACAGGCATACCATTATCCGATCGCCGTCTTCAATCATGCGGAAGTCCGCGATCGCCTCGCCCATGCGCCGCAACAGTCTGGTCTTAGCTTTAGTTTCCGGTTTCATTGAATCCTGACGAGCATGCCATGCCGTTGCTCAACCTGACAAGGAAGATGCTTGACGGATTGGGCATGGGCAGCAATAATGCCTCGGTCAGAAAAGCCCGGGCTCCCGGACCGCGCTTTCTGATCCAATTCTGTTTCCTGATCCATTCCCAAGGGTAGGCAAAATGAAAAATACAAAACTCAAGATCTGTCTGATCACCCTTTGTCTCGCGTTGCTCGCAATGCCCCTCACTACTGTCCAGAGCGCCGGCGGTAGCATTGAAGGAAAAGTTACCGATCCCAAAGGCGCCAGTGTCGCAGGCGCGAGGATCACTGTGACCGATCCCGCGACCGGACAGGAATTCAAGACGACGACCGACCAACTGGGGCGCTTTCAAATCGAAGGCCTTACGGCCGGGACCTATTCGCTCGTCGTTTCGGCGCCGGGTTTCGGCGAAGCCAGACGCGAGGCCCTCAAAGTCGCCGACGGCGCGGTCGCGACTGTCGATTTGAAGCTGGAGATCGCTGCCCTCGAGGCGGCAGTAACCGTCTCGAACGTGAAGGCCAACGTCGATCCCGTTTATCAGCAGTTGAGACAGACCGGCAAGGCCGAGGGAGACTTTGCCGGTCCGTTCGCGACGGTAAATAATCTCGTGATCAAGCGCGATGCGGCGGTGTTTACGCTGCGCAGCGGCGAAGTCTATTTTGCGCCGCCGATCGAGGGACGAACCAATGCCGCCGTCTTCATCGGCGATGGTGAGCTGACGCTGGATCCCCCTACCAAGATCGAAAAGCATAGTCTCTCTCTCGCCATTGAGCAGGAGAAGCTCATCGAACAGTTTTCACGGCTGGTCATCCGCTTTACTGACAAAACATTTGAAGAGATCAAAGCATCGCCGAATGCGACGATGGGCGCCGGAGGCTCACAGTCCGGTAAAGCTCGCGAGCTTTACCGCGACAACCAGCAGCTATTGCGTAAACAACTGCGCGACAACTCTGACATCCGCACCCTCGCCGACCTCTATGGCCCGCAACGGCCAGGATATTTCGTTTCCTTCATCGACGGAAAAAGGCATGGCAAGCTGGTTTTCCTGCTCGATCCGCTCGGGATTCCCCAGGTTTCACCGGAAGAGATCGCTCTTTTCAGTTACGGCGAGACCGATGGCGGCATCTGGACGGCATTTCATTTCACCGACGAATACGCCAAAGGCACCGCCGCCAGTTCCGAAGACCATCGGCTCTATGACATCACACATCACGAGATCGATGGCGCCATTCGTGGAGCGAACATCACCGCAAATGATCGCGTGACCTTTCGCGCGCTCGTGGCCGGACGCGTGTTGCCTTTCGATCTGTACCGGACGTTGCGGGTCAGCCGCGTTCAGGACAGCGAGGGTAAAGACTTAGCTTTCATCCAGGAGAATAAAGACGAAGATGCTGACTTTGCCGTAATCATGCCGCAGGCGGTCGAGGTCGGCAAAGACTACACCCTCACCGTGCAATACTCGGGCAACGACGCTTTACGCGACTCCGGCGGCGGTAACTTCTTTCTGGTTCCGCGCTCAACCTGGTATCCGAACAATAGCGGAACCCAGTTTGGCGATCGGGCCGCCTTTGATATCACGTTTCGTTATCCCAAGGGATATACGTTTGTCGGCACCGGCGCGCCGGTCCAACCCGACCAAAGGGAAGGCGATGTGATGATTGCCAAGTCCAGCGGCAAGACTGACCTGGCAGTAGCGGGATTCAATTATGGCAAGTTCAAGAAGAAAGAATTTGCCGACAAAGAGACGGGCTACAACATCGAGTTCTATGCGAACGAGGAGTTGCCCGACTCAGTAGTCGCCATGCAGCACGCCATCGAGCGGGCCGAAAGCAACGGTGGGACCACCATGACGACGCTGGGCGCGATTTCCACAACCTCAATAGCGAACAGCGCTTTGGCTGACGCCGAAAACGCCACCCGAATCTATAACGCCTACTTTGGCAAGCTTCCGTACACGCGTCTGGCTATGACACAGCAGCCTGCCGGATTTTTTGGTCAAGCCTGGCCCACTCTGGTCTTCATGCCGTTCATCGCCTTTATCGATACGACCCAAAGAGCTCAAATGCTGGGTGTACGAGGCGGCACGGATAACTTCTGGCGCTACGTCGCTCCGCACGAGATAGCTCACCAATGGTGGGGCCACGTCGTCGGCTGGGACAGTTATCACGATCAGTGGATGAGCGAAGGCTTTGCCGAGTTCTCGGCATCGCTCTACGTCCAATTCGTGCGCCACGACGTGACGAAGTTTCTCGATTTCTGGAACAACCAAC
>JAWVEM010000528.1:0-5320 GCA_033856735.1 Blastocatellia bacterium | reverse complement strand
TCGCCCTTGACGCCTACGTCATCGACACTTTTCAGTTCAGGCGCCAGCGAAGTGGCCAGCATTAACAAGGTGACACCGTCCTTGCCGCCCTCCTGCGGCGGCAGAAAGATCACGCGGCCCCATAACTTCAAATCGCCTTTGGCAGTGTTTTTCGACATGCCTTCAAAACGAAATCCGTAGCCGTCATAGACACCCACCTTAGTCACGCCTTCAGAAACTTTTCGATATCCCGGAAACTTCTTTGCCAGCTGCGAGCTAAGATTTTCCGCCACACTGGGAAACACCGCACGGTCTCCCTCGGCTGAACCTGCTGAAACGTACGAGCCGACGGCGAAATTTTCCTGGGTGAAATCGGGGGGTATACGCCTCTCGACTTTGGCAAAGTTGGTGGCGCCCGCCACGCCGGCAGTCGGGTCCTTATCCCATCGGTTCGGATAGTAAAACGAAAAGTCAACGTAGTGATCGGCGAGTTTGCCGTCCAGATTCTCTTTCGTATTTATGAATTCCACGGCATCGGCCGGCGCAGAATAGGCCGGTGGCTCCGCGACCGCGGTCTTTTCGGTCTGGCCCGTATCGGCGGGCGTCGCGACCACGTTCGGTGTCGGTGCTTTGGTCGGCGGCAGCGGCGTATCGACCTCGACAACTCTCCGCGCCAGCATTGGCCGTACGACAAACCAGTATCCAACCCCGAGCACTCCGCCACCCAGCAATAAAAGCAACGCGAGTATTCCCAGCACCAAAGGCATCTTGGATTTCTTTTTTGCCGGCGGAGCCGCCGCTTGCCGTGGCTGAGACTGAGCCAGTGGCGCCGGCGGCAGCGGGGCGGACGCCGCGATGGGACCCGAGCCTACCAATCGTTGCGTTGGTTGCGGCGGCGGAAGCGGTTGCTGGGGCTGCGCGGAGATCTGTGGGGGAGGTTGTGAAATCTGTCCAGAGCCGGCCGGCGACACGGGTGGCGGTTGGCTCGCCGGAGGGGATGTTGCCGAGGGCGATGAAATATCGTGAGTGTCACGCGGGCCTGAGGCGACAGTTTCCTGGGGGCGCGCCATGATCGTTTTGAACGGATCGAATTCGGCGGGCGCCTCGGGGACCAACGGGCTCGATATCGCTTTTGTCGGCGCGTCCTGATCAAACTGCGAAGAGTCGATCCGCACCGTCTCTCCACCTACACTCACGCCTTCGAGGACTACGCCATCATGAGTGCAGAACTTTTGCGTGTCGGTCGTATAAGTGCGGTTACATTTCGGGCAGCGTTTCATTTTGCGTTCTCTCGTTCAAGGTTTATTTAAAGCTTCGCGCGGGCGGCGGCGATCTTGTTTGGCAATTCAGAATTGCCGGGGTCGAGTTGCAGGGCTCGCTCATAAGCGCGCACCGCATCCCGCGGGCGCCCGGCATTCAAATAACCGTCGCCAACCCCGCCAAAGCCAAATAGCCCGGCCAACTGTTTGCGATCTGCTTCGGAGGCTAGCGGCACAGCCTCTTCATAAGTCCGGAAAGCGTCATCATAACGCTCCAGCCCCAGATATGATCGGCCCAGAATGTTGCGGGCCGGATAGAATTTGGGATTCACTTCGATAGCGGTCTTTAAAACGGTTTCGGCTTCGGCATATTTCCGGTTGACTGAGAGCAGCCGGCCCATCAGAAACAGGGCGCCGGGATTTCGCGCATCCAACGCCAGCGCGCGTTGCAGCACCGGATTTGAATCATTCCAACGGGTCTCTGACTGCATCGAGTCAGCAATCAGCACGAGAGTCGGCGCATCGTTCGCTTGATCAATTGCCGATTTATAGAGCGGGTCGGCTTCGCTGTTGCGGTTCATGTGACGCAGCACGCGCGCCAGATGCACCTGGGCCACGACGAAATTCGGATCCAGCTCGATCGCCCGTCGAAAGGCCGCTTCCGTATCGTTATTAAAGATAGCGCGCGCCATCATGGCAACACCCAGCCGGTCAAAGGCGACCGCGCTTTTCGGCTGGAAGCTGGTTGCCCGCCGGGCGAGCGACTCAGCCTCGGTAAAGCGCGCGGCATTCGAAACCCCAGTGCGTGGCTGAACCAGAACAAAGCTGAGGGCCATTAAGGCTTCCCCGTTGTTCGGCGCGATTTCGATCGCCTGGCGATAAATCTTTTCTGCATCCTCCCAGCGTTGCTGATCGGCAAACACGTTGCCCAGACCGTAGTGCGCGCGCGCATCGCGCGGCTTCAATTTAAGAGCGCTGCGATACGCAGCTTCAGCGGCAGGAAACTTACGCGCGTCTCGGGCATCATTGCCGTCGGCGAGGGCGTCTTCAAACTTTGCTTCTACCTCAGCCGGGTCGGGACGCGTCGGTCTCGCCGTGGGGCGCGCCACCGGTCGCGCGGGATTGCCGCTGCGTTTGGCTTCCGGATTCTTGGGACGAAAAATCCCCGCGCCGCCACTCAGATCGCCGCCGGTTTCCTGCGCGCGCGCCCCGCCGGCGGATAGCAGGATCAAAAATGAAAGCAGAATTGGGAAAGAATTAATCAAAGCAAATCGCTTTCGAGTCCTATGAAACATCCAGATCCTCCGTCTTCCTCGCGAACCAATGCATTAGACGTACTATGCTCGAACGAAGCTTAGTGGACAACCTTGCGACTCCGTATGATCTTGAGGAACCGTGACTGTAAAACGCAAGTCGTTAAGCTAAGCGGCGGACTTTACCAAACGAAATCCCAGCACCGGGTTTTTGTAATTGGGCGCGAACCAGTCGCGCATGGCGGCGCTGACCTTATTTGCCTGGCTGCTATAACTGCCGCCGCGCGCAACAATCCATCCCTTTTGCACATCGGGAAGTTTGAGCGGACTACCCGGATAGAGCGATGCTTTCGAAGAAGTCCATTCCCAGACATTGCCGATGAGATCCTGCACACCCCAGCGGTTACCGCCCTGCGGGTACGTCCCCACCGGCTGTTCTTTGCCGACGCCGGCTTCCTGCGTAGCCGCGCGCCCGGGCGCCCAGGCGTTACCCCAGGGGTACAGATTGTCCTTGTCTCCATTTCGCGCGGCGTATTCCCATTCTTCTTCGGTCGGCAGACGATAAGTCACACCGTCGCGTTTGGAACGCCACTCGGCAAAGGCTATAGCGTCGTCGTAAGAAACATTCGACACGGGCAGCAACTCCTGGCCGACGGGCGCGGTGATGCTGCCCCACTGCTGCGGCGGCGGGTGATTGGCCTCGCGCACAAAACGCGCATACTCGGCATTGGTCACTTCGGTTTTGTCCATCGAGAAGGCGCTCACCGTCACCTGATGCGCGGGACTCTCAGTCTGCAGCGAATCGTTTCGTCCCATCTGAAACAGGCCGCCGGGAATTTCGATTAGCTCAGCTTTGGCGACCAGATCAGGGCCGTTCGGTGTGCCCGGTTTCACCGTGCCCGCCGGCGTCGCTTTCGATCGCAGCATGAAGTAGCCGCCCACTCCGGCGCCGATCAAAAGCAGCACGCACAATCCAGCGATGAGCGGCAGCGAGGACTTCTTTTTTTGCGCCAAGCTGATATCGACTTGCGAAAAAGATTGAGCCGCGCCATGCAGACTGTTCTCCCCAGTGGCCATTCCCGCGCGCTGAATGTGGGTCGCTTCAGGATCAAGACCGCCGGTTTTTGGCGACATGGTGGATGCCAGTTGGGTTAGTCTATCCTCCAGCACCTTGGTTTGCTTCGCCACCAATTCTTCCAAGTGCCGGCGCTCTGCTTCGCGATCGCCTTCATTCGCTTTTCGTTTTTGCTCTTCTTCGTCGACGTATTTGCGCCGGGCTTCGGCCTCGCGGGCCAGCTCTCTTTGCGCAAACAAACTCTTCTGATCTTCTTCGAGCAGCGATGCCGCGCTAATGGTTCCGGCCAGCGGATCGAAAGCCGTCGTCGATCCTTTCGGAGGCACCGTCGAATGTTCGGTCTCCGGATGAGAGACGATCGTTTTCGAAGGATCGATTTCCGAGGTGTCGCCGGTGCGCTTCAGATTTGCGCTCGCCGTCTCCATGGCCGCGCGCAGCTCGGCGATGAAGTCGTCTGCCGACGGCGTCCGATATTTCGGTTCTTTCTCCAGCGCGTGCCGGATGACGGCTTCCACTTGCGGCGGCGCCTCCACGCCTCTCGACGCCAGCGAGGGGACGTCGTTCGTCAAATGCTTTTTCATGATTGAGGGGATCGAGCTGCCTTTGAAAGGCACCTCGCCGCTCAGCATCTGAAACAGCATCACGCCCAAACTGTAAATATCGGCCCGGGCATCCGGAGGATCGTCGGACCACTGTTCGGGCGCCATGTAAAAAGGCGAGCCCATAAGCCCGGTGGTCTGGGCCGCGATGAATGAACCGAGTAATTCGCCGGATTTGATCTTGGCTAGACCGAAGTCGAGGATCTTTGCGCCTTCGCTAACGGGCACACCCTCCTGGATCATCACGTTGAGCGGTTTCAGATCGCGATGGACAATTTTCTGCCGGTGAGCCGCGGCGATGCCGGCGCAGATCGGCTGGATCAATTCAAAGGCGCGCATCGGAGGCATAGCGCCTTCATCGGCCATGATTTCCTGTAACGAGCAGCCCTGCACAAACTCCATCACCAGGAAAGGCATCGTGCCGCGCACCACGCCAAAGTCAGTTACGGCGATGATGTTCTGATGACGAATCGCCGCGGCCGCCAGTGCTTCCTGGCGAAAACGCGTGACCAGATTAGGATCGTTGCCGACCAGATCGGGCAGGATGATCTTTATCGCGTGCTGAGTTTTGAGAAAGATATGCCGCGCTTTGTAGACGACTCCCATCCCGCCCTGGCCCAGACGCTTCTCGAGTTGATAGCGTCCATCGAGGATCGGCTCCCCCTGAATTGACGAGGTCGTCTCGACACCGTCATCCGGGCAGTGGTTGATGTCGTCAGGAAAACAATTATGACAGGTTGGGCACTCTTTCATTCGTTGGTTCGACTGCTGCTGCGACCCCGCGCGGGTAAGACACTATGCGAAAAGGATTTTAGCGACTGTAGTGCAGGCAAGCAAGCACGTTGGCATTTATTATCGACTCGGCCATTTGCGCCTTCTGATTTTGCTTTGCGCCTTTGCGTGAACTCGGCATATCAATAAGTTTCACGTAAAGGCGCAAAGATAAGACTGAAGGCGCAAAGAAAGACGGCTACTTCACCACCACATTTACTAGCCTTTGCGGCACCACGATCACCTTCACGACTTCGTGGCCGTCGATGAAACTCTGCACTTTGCTGTCGGCAAGTGCGAGCGCACGCAAATCGGCTTCGGTAATGTCCGGTGCGACCACAACGCGCGAACGCAGCTTGCCATTGACCTGCACCGGAATCTGCA
>JAWVEM010000527.1:0-2932 GCA_033856735.1 Blastocatellia bacterium | reverse complement strand
AATTGCTGCAAGGCGTGTGGGTCGACACCTTCGTGGAAGAGGGGAACATGACTCAATACATCTCACATCTACGCAAGGCGCTCGAGGACAACTCGGAAGACGCGCGCTTGATCGTCACCATTGCTCGAAAGGGATACCAGTTCACCTCGCGTGTCACCGTTGCCGAAGCGGCAGACACCGGGAAACAAGCCGCAGTTCAAGTCTCGATCGCTGAAAGATCGCTAGCAGCCTGTGGTGCAAGTCGGATATTTGATTTTGTAACCTGAAGTAACTTGTGTTCGTCGATGTGTCTCGTAGAATGCGAATGCATTCTGGAGAAAAACAGGTGGGGATGGGGACACGAAGGCGGAGACAGCGGCAGGAGCGCTTGTGGATCAGCCACAAGGAGCTGGCGAACGGGCCCGCGCATCCTTTCTACAAGCGCGTGAATGAACTGTTGGAAGCAGAACGGTTCGATGAGTTCGCCGAGAAGGAGTGCGCGAGATTTTACGCCGAGAACAATGGGCGACCATCCCTGACGCCGGGAATCTATTTCCGGTTGTTGCTGGTTGGATATTTTGAAGGAATTGATTCGGAGCGGGGGATCGCCTGGCGAGCGGCAGATTCCATTGGGCTGCGGAAGTTTCTGGGAGTGGGGTTAGACGAGCAGACGCCGGATCATTCCACGATCTCGCGGACGCGACGGCTGATCGATGTGGAGACGCATCGCAAGGTTTTCTTCTGGATTTTGGAACGGCTGAGAGATCAGGGGCTGGTGAAGGGCAAGACCGTGGGGATCGACGCCACCACGCTGGAGGCCAATGCGGCGATGCGTTCGATCGTACGGCGAGACAATGGAGAGAGTTACGAGGAATTTCTGAAAGGGTTGGCAAAGGAATCGGGAATCGAAACGCCGACGCGTGAAGATCTGGCGCGGTTCGATCGCACGCGGAAGAACAAAGCCAGCAACAAAGATTGGGTCAATCCGCATGATGCGGACGCACGGATTACGAAGATGAAAGATGGTCGAACACATCTGGCACACAAAGCGGAGCATGCCGTGGATTTGAAGACCGGCGCAGTGTTGGCGGTGACCCTGCAGGAAGCCGACCAGGGAGATACCACCACGGTTATAGAGACTCTGGGACAAGCGGGTGAAAATGGCGCCGAATTGATGGGGACAGAAGAAGCGAACCAGAAACCGCAAATGCATCTGCCGGGCATCGAGGAAGTGGTCACCGATAAGGGCTACCATAGTGGCGCGACGCTGGTGATGCTGAAGAGCGCGGAAGTGCGGACCTACATTCCGGAAAAGAAACAGAAGGGGCAACGGGATTGGGACGGCAAAGGCGAGCAACAAGAGGCGGTCTATGCGAACCGGCGGCGAGTGAGCGGAGCGTATGGAAAGCGCCTGCTACGGAAGAGAGGCGAACTGATCGAGCGGAGCTTCGCGCACTGTTACGATACCGGTGCAATGAGAAGGACCCATCTGCGAGGGCACCAGAACATTCTCAAGCGACTGCTGATTCACGTCGGTGCGTTCAATTTGAGTCTGATCTTCCGCTCTCTGCTGGGAGCTGGCACCCCACGGGAGTTGAGAAACCGCCAGTCCTCACTACTTTTTGCGCTTTTTCTGCTACTCCGTCGCTACTCAGCGCTTGCGAGCCGCACAAAGTTTTCCTTCTCGCGGTACCGACTCCGCAGGCACCCGAGTGAACGTTATCTCAAATACAAACTCCGTCACTCAAGAGAAGGTACTTCCGCCACGGACTGTTAGGGGAGCCTCCGAAGGCGCTCTGCCAGTACCCATAATTCAGAACGGCGACGGGTGCGGCGGACGGTTTGTCGTCCTCCGCTTCGAGCAGTCGACCGGCCGTGGGCTTGAGACCCATGGTGCGGAAGAAATCTCCCGAAACGAGCTGGCCATTGATGACGGTCGCAGGGCCGTTCCCGGTCAAGTTCAACCTACCAGAGTTGGCAAAGGCAGCCGTAGACTGAAAAACATTTGCTTGCGCTATTTCGCGAAACAACGGTTCCGAAAACGAGCAGCCTGACGGATTCGCAGCGCCGGCCCTCAGATCCGAGGGGCAATCTCCAGAATTCATGTAGCCGTGAATGTTGGGCGCATTCCGCGCGCCCCACCTAAGCACTACCAACTCCGCGGGATTCTGGACCGGCAGCGACCGCAGAATTACCGCGTCGATCAAGCTGAAAATGGCTGTATTTGCGCCAATGCCCAACGCAAGTGTAAGAATGGCCGCAACCGCAAACCCGGGAGATTTGCGGAGCATGCGGAGCCCGAAGTGAATATCCTGCAGCAACTGCTCAAGCCAAACGAAACTCCACACCTCGCGGGTCTCTTCCTTAACTCGCGTCACGTTGCCGAACTTGCGCATCGCCGCGTAACGCGCTTCCTCCGGCGGCATCCCGCGCTCGAGGTTGTCCTGCGTCTCGCGCTCGATGTGGTCACGAATGTCCTGGTCGAGCTCTTCCAACATACGCTTGCGGCGCCTCATGACTCGTCCCCCTACTCCGCTGGCCGGAGAATCCGCGCGATCGCTCCGGCTAACTTGTCCCATCTGCTGGTCTCGAGCGCCAGTTGCCGCCGGCCCTTGGCGGTTAAGCGGTAGAACTTCGCGTGGCGATTGTTCTCAGAGATGCCCGCTTCGACCGCAATCCATCCCCGCTTGATCAGTCGATGCAGCGCTGGATACAGCGAGCCCTGTTCGACTTGCAATACATCGTCCGAGTTGAATTCAATCGCCTTGGCGATGGCGTGGCCGTGCCTAGGGCCCAGCAGCAGCGTGCGCAGAATCAGCAGGTCCAGCGTGCCTTGGAGCAATTCAATGCGCTCTTTCTGTCCTTTGGTAGACATTCTAGGTGAGCATAGATCGTTTCCGGTAGAATGTCAACGCGAGCCAGGATAACTCGCGAATGGTCGGTACCTGCTCGG
>JAWVEM010000526.1:0-3028 GCA_033856735.1 Blastocatellia bacterium | reverse complement strand
CGGATCGAAGCCGATGACGCCATTTTTGTTTATCCCGATGGGACACTCGGCGACAAGGCGCAGGATATCAAGGACATGGAAGCCGGCTCTTTGAGTGCGGATTCATGGGAAGTCCTGGATCTGAAAGTGAACGTCCTGGATAAAGATTCAGCGGTGGTTAGCGGCCGCAATGTGGTTAAGGGCGGCAAGTACAAGATGCCTGATGGCAAGGTCCAGGACATCAGCGGCGAGTATCGCTGGGTAGATACCTTCGTGCGGCGTAACGGGCAGTGGCAAGTCGTGGCCGGCGCGGCGACGCCAGTTCAGAAAAGCGCATCCGCAACTCCCACCCCGAAGAGTTTGGCAACTCCATCAGCGTCTCCGGGTATGAAGCCAACTCCTTCGCCCAGGGCCATGCCCAAGGCAACACCGGCAGCAAAGGCTTCACCGGCGATGAAGGCCATGCCTTCACCGGCGAAAACAAAGACGCCTTAGTAGAAGCTATGGCGGCTTCCGCTTGATGTAGGCGGGGTTCGAAAAAAGGGCTGCGCTCTAACTTCTGGGCGCAGCCCATCGTTTTTAGCGAGACACCTACGGAAGGCCTCCGTACATTCAGGCGGCAAGCCGTGCTCGCCTGACTGAGCCGAGCTTCAAGACCAGATGCCTGGAATCATTTCGCTGCATGAGGGGCACCTGCCTTCGGGGGTAACTTTCATTTTCTGAATGATGTAGCCGTACCGCTCGACCAGCAGTTCGTCGCATGAGGGGCAGAAAGTATTTTCCCAGTGACCGACTCTACCTGGAAGATTTCCTGCGTAGACATAACGCAGCCCGGCTTGCCGGCCGATCCCGCAGGCACGGATCAACTGTGCGGCGGTCGTGTTTGCGTTGTCAGTCATCCGGTAGTCCTGATGAAATGCAGTGACATGCCAGGGAATGTCCGGCGAAACTGAGGCGATGAAATCCGCCGCGCGTCGTAGTTCATCTTCCGAATCATTGAAACCGGGAATTACGAGGGTGACAATCTCTTCCCAGAAGCCACGCTCATGAACCATCTTCACCGTGTCCAGAATGTTATCGACCACACCGCCAAGCTGCCGATAATTACGATCGCTCATCGATTTCAGATCGACCTTGTAGCAGTCGGTCCAGGGCCGCAGATAGTCGAGCACCTGCGGCGTCGCATTACCGTTCGAGATAAAAGCAGTGCGCAGGCCCGCGGGCTTCGCTTGTTTGAAAACCTCGACCGCCCACTCGGCCGTAATCAAAGGTTCGTTGTAGCTCGACCCAACCATCGATGCGCCATAAGCCCGGGCCATGGCGATCAATCTTTCGGGCGTGATCATCTGCGGAGGGGACACAGCCGCATCGTCGCGCAACGCCTGTGACGTGAGCCAGTTCTGGCAATAGCCGCAGTGCAAGTCACAGCCGAGCATGCCGAAAGTCAGCGTGTCCGATCCCGGCAGCGCGTGAAAGAACGGTTTCTTCTCAGTCGGATCGCATTGCAAAGCCGCGACGTAGTTAACGGGCACGCGCAGGCGCCCGCCTTCGTTGAAACGGACTTTGCAGATGCCACGCTTTCCTTCTTTGATCAAGCAACGATGGCCGCAGGCGAAGCAGTGCAGCGCGTTGTTGGCGAGGTGCTCGGTCAACTCAGGCGCGCCCTCGGAGGTCATCTCATCGAGGATTTCAGCGAGTGAAGTTGCGGTGGCGCTCAGCGGCATTTATCTAATCCGTTCAATGGTAGTAGTTTGTCTGAGCAATTATACTCCTCTGATGCATGAGAGTGGCGAACGGACGCAGGCAATCGCTATCCTTAGATCTACGGACACCATTTCTGTTAGGGAAGAAATGATCATCGAAGAAATCACCGTCACTTCCTTTCAACAACACACGCGCGTTGTCGGTTGTGCGAAGACCAAGCGCGCGATCTGTATCGATCCGGGCGATGCCTCGGAAGCTATTGTGAGTGCGATCGACAGGCACGGTTTTGAACTTCAGGCAATTGCCTGCACGCATGCCCACTTGGATCACGTCGGCGGAGTCGCGGCGCTGAAAAAGCTTAAGCCGGAAGCACGGATTATTATTCATGCTGGTGACGAGCCTTTGTACCTGGAACTGCCGAATCAACCGGCCTGGCTGGGCATTCCACGTGCGCAGTGGGCTGATTATGGTTTTGATTATGAGCCGCCGCCAAAGGTCGATGAGTACTGGAGCGACGGACAGGTTTACGAAGTGGGTGCGTTGAGCTTCCAGGTGATTCATTGCCCCGGCCATACGCCTGGGCACGTCGTGCTGTTTGAGCCGAGCGAAAGAAAAGTGTTTGTCGGTGATTGTCTGTTCGCTGGTTCCATCGGAAGAACGGATTTGCCGGGCGGCTCGACTGAGCAATTGATGGATTCGCTCTTCAACAAGATTCTGCCGCTCGGAGATGACGTGACAGTCTACTCAGGCCACGGACCAACCACCACGATCGGTCAGGAGCGACGCACTAATCCGTTTCTCACCGGTGCTTACAGTGTGGGCAAAGGCGGCAGGTTCTAAAGCTGTCATCTCTCGCCCTTTCTCTTTGGGATTGTGAGTGTTAACCGTTCGGCCCCGCGCGCCACGGCGTGTAAGAGATCATTGTCGGAATCTGGGAAGGTTCGGCTTGCACCAGCAGAAACTCAGCGTCATCTCAGTCAATGTGTCGCCGCAACTACCGGACTAAGTCTGACCGAAGCACCGTCGCGGTTGGCGCGCACGCGGATTCTGCGGTGGCCTTTGCCGTCCGTACCTGAGGCGTAGGTGATCGTGTAAGCAGTGCGCATCTGCGCCACCACGTCGTCGTAAGCTTTCTGCAAATCTTCCAGACGCTTGATTGGATAAAAAACGCCGCCGGAAACGGTGGCCAGCTTTTGTCCCTCTTCCGCGGCGCGAGTTGTGATCGTCAGATAGCGGGTGCGCATCGGGTCGACCGTGATCGAAGGGCGCGGGACGCTGGATTCGGGAATCAATCCCGATGGTACATAGAGTGGATAAATCAGCGCCCCCGATTCGATCGTCGCTT
>JAWVEM010000525.1:0-15194 GCA_033856735.1 Blastocatellia bacterium | reverse complement strand
GGTAGTGCCTGGTTCGATAGTCTCCACGCTTGGGTGAAGTTTGATACCAAGGGCTGACATCGACCGCAGATGCTTTTGCACCCACAATTCTCTGTCGCGAACGCCTAACTTTAGACCATCCCAACCGGTAAAGCCTTCGGCGATCTGCTCTGAGGATAAATCCGGGTGCACTCGACAGAATTCAACCAGTGAAACAGTTCGGCGCACCTTTGCAATGATCAAATCACAAACGTAATCGACGAAATCCTCGGCTCGGGATTTTGCCATCCCCCGATCGGCCTCCGGCAAACTTGCAACGAAGATGCGTACCATCTTAGGAACCGGACCGATGTAGCGCCACTCACCCGTGTGGCTCACCTCGGGAGAGCGAAGCAAGGCCAGCAACTCGAAATTCAGGAGACGATAGGCCTCCGCCGCGTTACCGACAGCCGCATGTCCCAAAATATCAAGCCACAGGCTCACTGTTGTCTTCCCCAACCAAGAATAAGTTGTCACCTTAAACGTTGAAGCAGTTCGGTGATCCCTTGGCGAAAGAACCCCTGCGATTCAGGTTAGTCAGAGTGCGAATCAGGATTCTTTCTTCCGCATTTAGTCCAGTCATTCTACGCCCTCTATTTCTTGTCTTCCAACCGCTGGCACACGCTTATAGGCATCTCACGGCCTGCCAAAGAGGCTCGCCGGAGCATGAAGACCAAAGCCAGCGATCTTCTCTACAACCACCACAAACTTTGGTGTATTGGAATCATCGACTATCTGAACTCTCCCAGGGAACCGTACCGTTAGCCCCAACAGGGCGTGAACCTTGACCTGATATACTCGCTGGCGTGACTCGCCATCCAGCCCTTTCGCAATCCTGTTGGCGGTTCTGGCCCTTCCCAGCAAGCTAAAGGCATTTTCTGAAGCGACATTGTTCAGAATTCCTTGAAAACTCCTTTTAATTCCTCTTCTCGTACGGGCCATTTTCCATCTCCTCCTGTGAACTGAACCCTTTATTGCTTCCGTTCACGGTCAAGTGGGATAAGAACCGTCCTTTGTTCATCTGTCGCCTTTTCGCCTGACCTTCAGTGTGTACCAGGACACAAACGACATCTTCCCTTTTTGTTCTACTGCCGACGAATCGACATCAGTCAGCTCCGGCAGATTCGTTGTTGTTCATTTCCCTTTGGCCCTAAACTTGACCAATGGGACTCGCTTAAATGCGCAAGAAGAGGCTCGCCACATTGCGGCAAAGGACACGCGCCAAACTCCCAAAAATTAAAGGGCCTTATTGAGCCAGATGACGTGTCATTGCAACAGTGATGGCGAGCTTAGCCAGCCGAGGTGCCGAAAAGGAAGGGGCGATGGTGTAAAAGATCAAAGAAACTAAAACGGGCGGAGCCCTCCCACAAGCCCCGCCCTGAGGCTACGTGTCCTCACCCCACGTAACCGCTACGCCCACCGGGGAGGCGGGCGCGGCCAAGATTATTCACAACCGAGCCAAAGATGCAATCACGACAGTATTGAATAGCTTTGTCTTTTGCTCAGTATCAAATGTGAGGCAACCGCAGATCGTACCTACGCGGCGTTTTCTAAGGCAATTTTGGACTTCAGTTGGATACTTTGTTTGGTTACGCTCTCAAAATACGCCCAAATGTGCGCTGCATTTGCCTTACTTTAGTTCGTTCTAATTCTCCCGATTGTGTACTGGAACACAGACAGGCGGAGCCCGTCAGGGGTATTCTTTTGCCAAACGAGGCCCATCTGGCTCGTTACTTCAAGCGATGGCGCGCCAGACCGGACACGTCGTTTCGGGAAAAGGATTTCCCGAACAGATATCGACGCGCGTCGTGAGCCGTGAATGCGATGAACCTAAGCCGCGACAAGGACGGTGAAAATAAAGGCAGGATAGATGAGGAATTGCTGCCTTATCTTCGGTCCGTCAGCCAGACTGATTCGAGTGAACAATTGCAGCGACTCTTGGAGAAGGCGCGGCCTATTGTCTATCGAATCACTAGAACCATGCGAGCAAATGTCGCTCGTGAACCTATCTTTGATTTCAATACGCAAGACATATTTGGCGATGTCTGCGTCAGACTTTTGCAAGTCCTTTACAGTTTCAAGGACAATCCGACGGTACATCCCATTTCCAACTATGCTGGTCTTGTCGCAACCACCACATCCACTGTCCTTTCCGATCTTCTTCGCTTGAAAGATCGTCAGCGGCGAAACCTATACGAAAAGGTTCGTCACCTGATTTCAGTGAATCCCGATTTAGCCACCTGGAAAGACGCTGAAGGAAGTACCGTCTGCGGGTATGCTGTGTGGCGACCGAAGAGAGCATCGTCAGCGCGTAAGGCAGCCTCGTACTCGCAACTGAAGCTTGATTTTAGATCACTAGAGTTGCAGCAAGGTCAGAAGCGAAATACTGGGGAGTTGATTCTTCTGGTGCTGCATAATTTTGGCTGCCCCGTAAAGTTCCACGATTTGGTCGATTTAGTGAGCATCGCCGCTCAAGGCGTTCAGGTTCAAACGATTAGCATTAACGACACGCACTATGTGCAAGCCGGTCCTCTCGTAACCTATCAGCCAGACTTGATTGCCGGTCATGAGAATCAACGTCTGCTTCATGGTCTATTTCAGGAGATCCAAAAACTCCGCGTCGAACAAAGAAAGTCATTACTCCTGAACATGACCGACAGCTATGGCTTCGGTATCGAGTGGTTCATCTTTGCGCAAGTCGCAACCGAGGAGCGTCTCGCACAATTGCTTGAATTAACAATTGAGCAGTTCAGAAGTCTTCTCAATGAACTTCCGATGTCTGATCGGGAGATTGCGCGGGACCTGGGAATTAGCGAGACAAAAGTAATGAACATTCGGCGCGCGGTACGCAAGCGCTTGGATCGACATCGCCGCGCATTCTTTGAGCAGGGTTTTTCTGATTCAGTGAGGACGCAATGAGTGCACACCTTTCAAACGAGATTATCGAACAGTTTCACCGCCAGGCATTGACTGGCGGCGACCGCGGCGAAATCTACAATCACATTCTCCGCTGCGAGACGTGCCGACAGAGAGTCGTGACCCCTCAAATCGAAGCGGTCGCCCTTCGGACGCTAACCGGACATCTACTTCCTACGGAAGACGACGAGCCTTTCCACCTCGAACTTGAAACAATCGAGGCCTTTGTCGATGACACTCTCGATCCGCTAGATCGAAGCACGGTGAAGCTGCATCTGGAAGACTGTGAGCAATGCGCGGCTGAAGTTAGTGATGTGCGCGAGTCGCTGGCAACGATGAAAGCAGCCTCGCGTCGGCCTTCTGAGCGTCTGCCTGCTGAAAGCAGATCATCGCACTCGTTGAAATTTTCAACACCGATACGTATCGCGGCAATGGTTGCGCTGATCGCTTTCGCAGCAGTTGCCTTGATCGCTGTATTCAAATGGAGGTCAAGTAGCCCCGGTATCATCACCGGCTCTCAGCCAACGCCCTTCGCATCACCTCAAGCCCCCGCACTCACTCCGTCGCCGAGCACCGGGGCTAATCCGCCAAAGTTGGCAGAGAACCCGCCAACCAAAGAACCTAATGAACAGCCCCGGAACGTGATCGCTCTTAAAGATGGCCCAAATGAGATTGCCCTAGATCAAGGTGGAAATGTCGTCGGATTATCTTCGCTGCCTGCAGAGACGCGAGAAGCAGTAAGAGAAGTATTAACAGAAGAACGATTAAATCGCCCGACCGTTCTCGACGATGTAGGGAGCGCTGAAGTTTCTGTCCGAGGACCTGGAAGTGAAGAACGGATCAATGTCTTATCTCCGGCAAATACCGTTATTAATAACAATAAGCCAACTCTTCGCTGGAAATCCTCGAAAACAGCCGAGGCTTATCGGGTTCAGATTGCAGATGAAACATTCCACGAGGTCGCAAAGAGTACCGATCTGCCGGCAACAACCGGGAGCTGGACTCCTTCCACTCCTTTGAAGCGCGGCGGGATTTATACATGGACTATCCGCGCGGTTAACAAAGGAGGCGAGCAGTCCGCAATAACCTCTCAAGCAAAGTTCAGGATTCTTGGCGATGACAAAGTTCGGCAACTGAATCGCTTAAAGGCTGGCCCACAATCGCATCTTGCGCTGGGCATCTTTTACGCGCGTGAAGGCATGCTCGCTGAGGCTGAACGAGAAATCGGAATCTTGGTGAAGCAGAATCCCGACTCCGCCTTTGCGAAAAAATTATTAAAGCAGATTCGTTCGTGGCGAAAACACTAAGTCCCTCGCCCGATTAAGAGTTCTTTCCGATCATCACAAACCCAGCCCAAAAATAAGGATGGCGGTAACGGGGATCTTTCATCAGGATCAGAGCTGCCTGCTGAAGCGCGGTTGCTTTGTTCAGGCCAGACGTGGAGCCCTCACTTCTCAGCCGTTTGTGGAAATCGATCATTAATCTTGCCGTGCTCGCTGAATCGACTTTCCATTGACTCGCGACCATCGAGGGCGCTCCGGCGACAAAGAAAGCCCACGACATACCAACGATTCCCTCGCCCGCACCGAATCGCCCTCGTGCAGTTTGACACGCTGAAAGCACTATCAGATCCGCGTGAAGATCGAGTCGCATGATCTCGCGCGCCTCGAGTAATCCGTCATCGTTTGGATCGCTTTGGGATCGAGCCATCACCAACCGAGAATACATCGGGCTGTTATCGTCCAGGATTCCATGAGTGGCAAGATGAATGATGCTGTATTTCGAAGCTTCAGAACGAAACACGTTCTTGCTCGCGCTTGGTCCAATCAATACGCGGCTTGATGAAGTTCCCCAAATCTTCTCAAGGGCGCTGACTTCAACTTCCGCGTCAGGTAATGGACCAAGGTTCTCTCCTCGATAGGTGGTTTTGATATTCGCGGCGATTTCGTTGGACACAGTCGGATTGCCAAATGCGAGTAGTGACTTTGAAACACCGTCCGCCGGTTTCTTGGCAGACATTTCTCTTAGCACACTCAAAGATGGTGCATAGGAAATCGCGTAATCCTCAAGTAGATAGTGGCCGTCTCGTGGCTCCAACGCTTGAAACGGCAGGTCCCAAAGGATTCCATCTGGAACAATACAGAGCGATGTCTTCCCCTTCAACTGTTCCTCGGCCGGTTTCAGGAGCAAGTCATATAGATGACGAGCATCATCGGCGAAGGCGCTTTGAGTTGTGATCATGTCGCGGAAGTTGCTTGTCCGCTTTGCGATGTCGCCAGCGGTGATCGCGATTGGGTATGCGCGCAATATTGGCGATTCGCCATTTTGACTCTTTGTTAACACGAGCAAGTACGTTTTGGAATCAGTTACGACGTACTCAAGGAAGGCCGTCTTAAGATCGGTAAGCAGATTCTTAACGTTTGTAAACGTCGCCGTAGTTGTTCGGGCCTGGTTTGTCCTTAGCTCTGGATGCGCCGCGTAGATGGAGTTCTGGAAAGTTTCATATTGCGTGCGTGCCGTTCTCAGTTGCTCCTCTAGCCTCGTTAACAGTGCGGTATCTGCCTTTGCTTTTCCATTCCCCTGACCGATTTGATTGTTCAAATCTACTATGCGTTGATTGAGTTTCCTTTCCTCCTCTTTCTCTCTGTCCGAGGTCACCTTCGCAAGGTCAACTCTTCCAACAGTAAAGGAGTCAAGTAGCACGCGCGCCTTGGCAGACTCGGCCGTTAACAGCGCTTGTTTGTTAGCTTCATCGTCGTTGCCGGAGACAAGCATCTCAAATATCTCGTGGTAAGGAACTACCTTGTCTTCAAAGAACAGCTGACGTTCATTCTCCAGGCCGGCGACATGCTTTCGCATCTCCTCAATCTGTGCCGTCGCCTTTTTGAAGGTCTGCATAGCAAGATCGTTTTCACCGCGACTGCGATACGCTTTTCCTAATTCCGTTAAAGCTAAGTAGCGCACATTCTTCAAACTCAGTTGTTCTGCGAGATTGATCGCTTCCGTTGCATTCTCGACCGAACTCGCAGCGTTATGATTAGCCAGGTTCACTTGGGATCGGCGCCACAGAAGTTCAGAAATTCGGGTTTTGTCCCCGGTTCCCCGCGCAGTAAACAAAGCGGCGTCAAGCGCATCCAAGGAATCACGGAATTTGCCCTGAGCGGAATACACGACTCCCATCGCTTCTTGAACCAAGACTAGCAACTCGGAGTAATTGATCTGTTTGGCGAGATCGAGAGCAAGTTTTAGATTGTTCAATGACGAAGGGTAGTCTTGGCTGAACTGATAGGCTACACCGAGATTCAACAGCATATCCGCCTGTTTGAATCTATCATTGGCATCGCTTGCGAGCTTCAGACCATTTTGGAAGAAGTCGATCGCTTTCGCGTAGTCTCTCTGATTAAGATAAAGAATCCCGAAACTGTTAATAATTCCCGCAGATCTCCCAGTCTCGTGCGCTTCCGTTGCCATTGCCATGCTCTTGTCGAGGAATACCAGAGCATGCAGGTAATCACCTTCGTCACTGTAGCTTTGGCCTATGTCCCAAAGGTTATCGATGAACTTGAGGCTATACTTCTCGCGATTAGGATCGATTGATTCGAGAGTCTTCAACGACCGTTGAAAATACTGTCGTGCCCCCTCGTAATCGCCACCTCGCTTCGCTACATTCCCTAGATTCGCGAGTGCCGTTGCAATTCCATATTCATCTGGCCAAAGACTGTCGGTCGTGTTTGAATCCTTGACTTGTTCCGCGATCGCGAGACTCTCTTCTGAGAACTGATAAGCCTTTAAGTAATCAGCAGCGAAAATATTCAGTGTGCCTAAATCAGCAAGAACATAGATCTTGTCCCGCCGGGCTTGGACATCCTCCAAGAGCTGCTTGCTTTTCAAATAGCTCTCGATGGCATCGGCTATCTTGCCCTGGCCGAACTGATACCAACCGATTTTGTATTGCGTGAGTCCTGAGAGTCGTTTGTTGTTTAGTCTCGACGCAACCTCAAACGCCAATTCGTAAGCAACAGGAGGGTCAATGGCCCGATAATCGGCCATCGAAATGAATCGCTGCCAAAGTTCAGGACTAAGTAAATCCCTGTGGGCCTCTAGAAGGCTGCGGCCACAGGACAGATCAGCACGACACGCGCTTATCAACGCGATTACAAGCTGATCCCGATCCTTTATCTGAGATTGATCGACCTGCTGCCCACAGACGGCGGACCAAGCCAGACAAAGGACTATAGTGCACCGGAGCAGCAGCACAATATCCCGCCACCAATTCAGGCGCTTGCTAATTCGATTCACAGATCCTGTTCTGGCAGGAGCAAGAGGATTACATGCCACCCCAGCATAGCCACAGCATTAGTAGCCACAGGAAGTAGGCCCACTCCGCGTCTGTCATGGTGCCTGAGCTGGAAGATGGGCCGCCCGACTTGCTGGCGGATGTGCCCTGCGGCCCACCGCTCGTCTGGTCGGCTCTCACAGGAATAAGTGAACCACTACCAAACAAGAAAGTGGAGCCCAAAGTGATTACAGCTATTGCACGTCGTAGTTTCTTCATACTTCCTCCATTGGTTGTTTTTACTTGAGCAGAAACTGGTTTACGAACATGACGGTTTCATACAATTGCAGATCAAGCGTGCTTTGGGTGAAATCATGTCCTTCGTTTTTGGCGAACAGATACCAGACGGGCGCACCTGTTTTCCTGGCCGCTTTTACTATCTGGTCAGCTTCGGTGGCTCTGACACGAGCATCGTTTTCACCTTGCACGATCATCAATGGCTTCTTAATGTTTTGTGCATTCGTGAGTGGCGCAATGCGATCCAAATAAGCGCGCATCTTGGGATCTCGTTCATCCCCGTATTCTTCGCGCCATCGATCGCGTAACCAATCCTCGGTGTGTTCTAGGAAAGTCGCTATATTACTTGGACCAGATAGAGATTGGGCAGCACGAATTCGATCGCTATAGTTTGCAGCGACGGAAAGAGCGACATAACCGCCGTAGCTTCCTCCCGTGATCATTACGCGATCAGCGTCTAGGTTCGGCTGTGCCTTAATCCAGTCGAGCAGAGCACCAATATCGCGCACCGCATCTTCGCGTTTGTAGCCATCGTCTAGCCGCAGAAAAGACTTGCCATAACCGGTTGAGCCGCGGACATTGGGATAAATCTTTGCTATACCCAATTCCGTCACGAAGTAGTTATCTGGGCCATTAAACTCTGGGCGTGCTTGATTGTCGGGTCCACCGTGAATGTCGATTATGACGGGTCGTTTGCCGGTGAACTTCGCAGGTGGACGATAAAGGAGCCCTGAAATTTCGCGATTGTCGAAAGATTTCCAGTGAATCAACTCAGGCTCGGCAAACTTATCAACGTCAATCCCGTTGCTGCTGCCCCTCAGCCAGCGCGTAACTTTGCCTGTCCTCGTATCAACAGAATAGATGTCCCAAACTGATCTCGCCGATGAGAAAACAAATGCAAGGTCAGTACCGTTGTTATGCCAACGTAAATTAGAAATGACCCCCATCCCTGGCCACGACAGATCGCTGGATTTATTCGTTGATGTGTCAAGGAAATGGAGCCGACTCACTCCATCTTCGTTGCTGACGAATGCAAGCGTCTTTCTATCTGGCGAGATGCTGAAAAGTTCTATGTTCCACTTAATGTTATCGGAGAGATACGTGACCTTCCTTGTCGCCAAATCCATGTAGGCCAAGCGAAGGAATTCCGAGTCACGATCCGTAGTGAGGTAGATTCCTTTGCCGTCGCCACTGAACTGCGCAAAGTCGTATGAGACTTTCTCGGTTCCGTCCTTGGGTATAAGTAGAGTCTTTTTTCCAGAGGCTACGTCGACGACGTAAAGGTAACTTTCATTGGTCGAGAGCCAGTTATAGAACACCGTCTGCCGGTCATCCGGCGACCAGTCGAAGACCTTCAGATACCCTCCGCCCTCAGCTTCGGCTAGCAAACGCGTGGTTGTTGGATCGCTCGGACTTACAACATACAAGTCAATATCAGTCCGATTGCGTCGATTGGAGGAGTAGACGACACGATCGCCCTTGTTGGACCAAACCGGTTCGGTGTTCCTCGACTTGCCGTCAGAGATCAGTGTGCTTTTATTGCGGCCTGGATCGAACGCATACAACTGAAAGACTTCGTTGCCGTCAGTGTCCTTCACATAGACCAGGGAAGTTTCTTGAGGTGAGTAGTAAACGTCATACACGTTACTTGGGATCAGCGTATGCGGCTGAGGTGAATCACCAGGTTCAGTAACTCCTGATATAGCCGAGGAACTTGGCGTTATCGCTTTTGCCCATAACTCACGCTTCGAAGGGTGCCATCCGGCTAGTCCGAACGCCGACATCCGCGTATACGGGCCAACCTCCCGCACCAAGGAGGCGGGCACTTTCGGAAGGGCATCGGACTCGCCTGAATCAGCCGAACCTTGGGCAAGTGTTGACTTGAAAACCAAACAAACAACGAGACAGGCAACGACTAATGCGCCCCAGCGTTTTCTCTGAAGAGAAAGCACGATCATACCCCTCGACGACTTTCAGTTCTCTGATGGCTTCGAATTCCGGGCAGTCTGTCGGGGAGACAGTTTACCCCCGAAAAGTACTTTAGCTCTAGGCAAATCTATACCACCGGCCACTTCCCCGTCTGTGTTCTGGAACACCAAACTCCACCGGCGAAATCCCCAGAAAATAGGGCTTTTTTGCCGTCAGGGCAAAATTTTCAAAAAATTTTCATGGAGGGATGGGAGGAAAACTCAAAATCTGCCGTCAATAACATATATAGAGACGGCGAAAAAGTGTTGGGTAACTGAGCCATCATTCGAAACCCGAATCCGATGCGTTCCACGCGTGCAATTCAAAATCGTCTTTTGCAAGCGCTTTCCGTTGAGGAATACCGGCGCTTCAGCCTAAAACTGCAATCCGTTCATCTACCACGAGGGAAGATGCTCTACAACGCGGGCGACCGAGCTGACTTCGTTTACTTTCCGCTCAATGGCGTAGTGTCTCTGTTGTCGACGACGGAATCGGGCGAAGTGGTCGAAGTCGGCGTTATTGGGAACGAGGGAACCACTTGCATTCCCGTTATAACGCACGCGCAGGAAATGCCTTATCGGGTGCTGATTCAGATCCCGGGAGAGGCAGTTCGATGTCGAGCGGAAGCCGTGCGTGATGAATTTGTGCGTGGTGCCCGGCTGCACAATCTTTTGATTTGCTATACCCACTCTCTATTCGCGCAAATCGCACAGTCGGCCGTGTGCAATCGGTTTCATATGGCCGAGTCGCGATTCTGCCGCTGGCTCCTATGCATGCACGACCGGGTCCAATCCGACACGCTGCCTTTAACGCACGAGATTATCTCCAACATGCTCGGCGTCGAACGGGCGCACGTTACTCGAATTGCACAAACGCTTCAAACCTCAGGATTGATTACCTATAAACGAGGATCAATAACTGTAGTCGACCGCTACGCATTGGAAGCGGCTTCATGTGAGTGTTATCAAGTTGTAAAGCAACAGGCCGCACGTTGTCTCGCTGCATAGGATGTCACCAGAACTCGACGATTAGGATACAGGCCCAGAATGAGTTTCTTAGTTTCGGAATTACCGTTTAGTGAACACGGGATCATCGGCAGTTCGCCGGTAATGAAGACGCTGGATTGCCAGATAGCTACGGCAGCGCGTAGTGATCTGCCGGTTCTCATCACCGGCGAATCCGGTACGGGCAAGGAACTTGTCGCTCGCGCAATCCATAATTCCAGCGACCGGAGCGAGAAACCATTTATCTCCTTCAACTGTGGCGCGCTTACCGAGACACTCCTGGAATCTGAGTTGTTCGGTTATGAGCGTGGCGCATTCACCGGAGCCAACCAGACTCGCAAAGGATTATTTGAAGCGGCGCGGAATGGCACGATCTTTCTCGATGAAATCGGAGAGATGTCCACCTCATGCCAAGTCAAGTTGTTACGCGTTTTGCAAGAGAGCGCGGTCCGGCCCGTAGGAGCACACAACGAAATTCCAGTTGATGTGCGAGTGGTTACGGCTACCAATCGCAATCTGCCACAGGAGATCTCTCTTAGTAGGTTTCGCCAAGATTTGTTCTACCGGATTGCCGTTCTGACTATTGTGAGTCCTCCTTTGCGCGAACGAGCCTCTGATATTCCCCTATTGGCTGAACACTTCCTTCGCGAAGCCGCCAAGGACATGAAGCGCGTCAACTTGCTGACGATCGCGCCGGATGCCTTGGCAGCCTTGTGTCTCTACACTTGGCCCGGCAATGTGCGCCAACTTCAGAATGTGGTGCAGCGGCTCGTTGCCGGAATGACACATGGTCATCTGATCACCCTGTCCGAAGTCAATCAGGCTTTGCGCGAGGTCGTCTCATTTGAAGCTAATCCGCAAGTGCCGCTTATGTTCCGTGAGGAGGATTCGTTGGATGAATTCTTGGATCGAATCGTCCTTGGTCTTTACAACCACTTCCGAGCATTAACCGGCAATCACGCCGACGCTGCTCGCCTCATGCGTGTCGATCGTAACTCGCTCTATTCGCGTCTCCGGCGGGCGCGCCGTCGTATGAAAGGCAACGGATCTAATGGAAAAGGGTCTATGACGGAAGAAGAATGGCTCGACTGAATGTTCTTAACTCAGACTCTGCCATTCGTCTGTGGGAACGAACATCGAAAGGTGTCGCGGATTCGAACTCGCGATGATGGCTTCGCTGCCTTCATCAATCAATATTGAAGCCTGAGCAGCAAGAATTACGTCCGCATCAAGCGCCGCGTTATCGGCGGTAGGCCTTCCGGCTTTTCGAGCCTGCGCCCAAAACTCGGCCGCGCGAAGCATGACAACCGTTGTGATCGGCAAATAGGCAAATGTTCTTTTAACTAGATCAAGGCGTTCAAGGCCGCTTTGCTTCTCGGCGCGTAGTAACTCGCGCCGCACCTCATAATCGGCGATCTCCGGCACAATCAACACATTCCCCTGCTCATGTTGTCTGATTGCCCATTCTCGACAAGCGAGAACGATATCGGATTTGCTTGGATTGGAAATGATTCCCAGAGGGCCGCTATCAAGTAGGATCAGCTTACTCATTCGGTGAACGCTGGCTCGGCTCCAACTGAAGCGCGGGTTTCATTCAAAGCGTGTTTCAAATCTTCAAACGTTTTCGCACGTTCATTGGCATCAAACTTTTCGATTTCGGCGAACAGAGTATTGATCGCTGGAGGACTAACGGCTCGCACTATGAGACCCGTCTTCCGTGAAAGGTCAGCCAACTCAGGAGTGATGGTGTGTTCCGAAACGCTCATCTTTGTTCACCTCCGACCGTGAACTTCAGTCGGATTATAACACGGCCCTCGACGGTGCGTTGCTTCAGGTGATTCAACCATTATTTACCTTAAAATCTGATTCGCATACCCTGGCCGACTTCCCTTGAGATCTCACGTCCCACCTGGGCTATGACTGCTGCGGTCTGACGGAGTTTGGCCGCGTCCAATCCCGCATTTCGAGTCTGACCTGCGGCATCGACTTGGCTGATGTAAACAGCCCGGTTTGCATCAAGCTCTTTGGAATAGTTCTGCTCTACACCGCCTCGGGCTTGACTAGCGCCCCGCCTGTAACCAGCGATAGCCTCACCGGCGCCAGCATTTACTCCGGCGATCTGTTGGCCCGCCTGTTTGTCGATCGCTACGTTCATCTCATTCTGATATTGCTGAGATGAATAGACGACGCGATTAGCTGTGGTCTCTTGATTCTGAACCATATCCTGACTGAATTGTTCGGTTGCGTTGTTCGCGGTCCGATTGCGCTTGGTAATGGCATCGTACTTTGGAATCTCAACTAGCCCTCGGGCAACCGGGACTTCGGGCGGAATCATGGAGTTGACCAGGCTCACTCCTTGATCAGTTTTCGCAGCCGAAGTATTCCCGGCATTCATGTACAGATCCCGCTTAGCTCCCGACACAATGTTGCTGACTTCTCTTGACGCTCCGATGTTAGTCTCGCGAACGCTGCGGGCGACTTCTGACCCCGTTGCTGACTTCTGAAATCCAGCCGCTGCCTGAATGATCATTCGCTGCGTCGTCGCCGCTCCGCTCGTAGCGGCCACCTGACCTGTGAGCGCCGCCTGAATCGAAGCAAGTTGAGCGCTTCGTTGCCCCTGTGCGCGCAAGTTGCCGCCCTCCTGTTGCCCGGCTGAGCGAGTGACATCTGCCTGATAACCGGCGTTGTATTGTGTAGCTTCTGCTTGCCGGTTGACTGAAGCAGCAGCCTCCGCACTGTATTTCTCGATACCCGTCCCGACCATTGCTCCCATCCAACTCGAAACAACTGTCGCGACTGATTCATAGACCCGACCAGACAAGAGATAAAGCGAGATGAATGGAGTGCCATAGAGACAAAGTGCGCCCAAGCCCATTGCAAACACTGCCAGAGCGACTGTGTATTCGGGTTGCAGCAGCGGATTCGTGATCGCCCGCATCGTCTGATAGTCCCATATGTATAAAGGACTGCTGTCGCCCACGGCCATCGCTACATTGCCCCACATATAAGCAACTATGCGGATGACTTCGGAAACCGAAGGCCAAATCAGCGTGAGGGCGATCACACCGTAGAAGAACGGATAAGTCGTCTTATTGGCAATGTTCTTATCGACGATGCAAGCCAGCATAAACGGCATAGCGAGCTTTAAGCCCAGCGTCAGGGCCGCGCCAAGAATCACCAGAATTAGATCTCCGAATTCAATGAGTGCCCGTTCAAAGTTGAGCCAGCTCATCATCGTGGCGATGTTCCATTGCGAAACGTCCGCCTTTTGATCGAAGTTCTGAATTGTGCTGTCCGTGTCAACCAGTATCCCAAGTACCGACTCAGTGCCGAGCGGCACCGGATTGACAGCTTCTTCACGGCCATCGACCTTCACCGTAAACATGTTCTGCTGAAACTTCGCATATGAATCGTTGAAACTGTCACGCTGGGCCAGATACAAGCGCTGCAAAACCGACTGTTGTCCCGTTTCATTACCATTGGCGATCTCGTAACCAATGGCACTCATCCCGTTGATGATTGCCAGACTGGTTCCTGACAGCATGAAGAAGAGAGCTAACCTGCCGAACCACCAATAGAGATCGGAGCCCTCGCCGTTGTTCTCGCGCACCACCCGCAGCATGGCAAAGCCGGCTAGGCAGTTACCGAAGACCCAGGCCAGTAACTCAAACCAGCCGATCAGCTTTGAGACAATCTCATCGTTGATGTAGGGCAGAAGTGATCCAGCTCGCTGCGACAGCGCAGCAATGTTGTCCGAGAGCGACCTGACTGGCGAGGGCGCCGGCGTCGGGCTCGGTCCCTGCGCTCGCACAACGACAGGAAGCACGAGAACACCGATGAGAATGGCTAGAGAGATAATTCGTCTGATTTTCATGATCTGCTTGGATTCCTTAGGTGACTGTTGGACTTCGGTTGTCCTATGGCTGACGCGGAGATGGCGACGGCACACCGCCTCTTTGGATGGCGTCGAAGATTCCGTCTTTGACGATGTTCAGTTTGTCCCAGGCTTCATCGGTTGCCTTGACCCTATTAGCAATCCGCACTCGCTCTTCCATCGTCAAGTTGTAGCGCTTTACTCGATCTTCAATTTGAGTCGAAAGATTCGTGATTTGAGTATCCAGATCGGCGATCATCTTTTCGCAGGAGGAGATCTCTAGTTTTAAGTCGGAGATGCAATGAGCGCACTGTTCCGCCTGCGGCTTGGCTAGTTCGGCATCGAGCTTGTCTTTGGCCTGCTTCATCTCTTCCGCTGCGCCTGCTTGCCTCGCTTGCGCCGTTTGCAGGTCGTGATAGAGCCGGGCCAGAGTCGCGTCAAACATCGCAATCCGATTCATCGTGGCGATCTTGTCCTGCTCCTGACGGCCTATTGAGTTGCGCAGGTAATCTTCGAAGTCGCGCAAGTCCGCGTCCGGATCAAAGATGCCGTTCATCAATCGTGTCTTGATTGACTTGATCATATTGAGACGTGAAATAACCATCGTTTCAATCGCTCGCTTGAGCGCGAACACATCTCGAACGGTCTGACCGATTTGGGCCATCGTGCGCGTTAGAGCGTCGTTGTGCAGTACCAACTTCTCGGCCTGTCCGAGTACGCCCTTCATCGTGCTCAGTTGCTCAGCGAGTTTGTTGATCTCTTCGGAGTACTGCTTAACGCGCTCCAGCCACCGATTGGCTTCCTCGATTTGCCGCTCAATCTGTAATGAGTATTGCGCCGG
>JAWVEM010000524.1:0-3011 GCA_033856735.1 Blastocatellia bacterium | reverse complement strand
ACAACAACGCTGAAATCGTGTCCGACTGGACTGACGATGCAAAAAAGATTGAAGGCGAGTTGAAGACGTTTCGCAAGAAAGGCGATCCGCATCTGTTTGATTCGATCATGGCCGTGATTGAAGATGGTCTGAAGCCCTTGTCGGCGCAGAAACGCGCCATCGTGGTCATCAGTGACGGTCTGGACCGTGGCAGCAAAGCAAAATTCAAGCAGGTGTTGAGCGCCCTGCAGTCGCTCGACATTACGGTCTATTGCGTGCAGGCGCAGGACCGGACCCGCGGCGCGATTCGGCGCGATGTGCCGAAGCCGCGGCAGGTGATTGATGATCTCGCTGAGGGCACCGGCGGCCGCATCTTTCCCATTGACGATCCGGGCACGGCGGCAAAAGCAATCTGCGATGAGCTACGCAAGCATCGCTACGTCCTTTCATATCTGCCACAGAGCGTTCCTTACACCGAAGAGCGAAGACTGTTGGTGATGGGCGAAGAGGGAATTAACGCGCGCGCCAAGACGATGCAACCGCCGGATTGAAACCGCTACTCTAAACGCATGCCGTTTAGCGCCATGCTGCCGCCCGCCGACAACGGATTGTTCGATGATTGGTCATTCCTAAGTTTTCTTTTTGCGAGAGTACAAATAGAACAGCGTCAGGATTATCGCGAGCAGGATAATCTCCCAGAAGGCAAACACACTGCGGTCGAAGCGGCCGGTCTCATCGTGAGCGTCCATGTAAACAATGAACGTTCCGAAGGTGATGCCGGTAACCAGCCAGATGATTTGTCGCTTAGTGTCCCACATCGAATTCGCTTGCGAGCCCTCCCTCACGTCGGGCTACTACCGCGTTACCGGCCAGTCATTTCCTTCTGATGTTAAGAACGAACATTGACCTTCATTCTCGGCAAGGCTCGCGGCTTCCCTTCGATTTCCGATTGCACTTCGCCGATGCGAGTCGCGCCCATTCGTTCATAGAACCCTTCAGCATTTGGATCCGATGAAATCTCGAACGCGGGTATCTTCAATTCAGTCGCCCGTCCCTTCACGTGATTGAACAGCGCTCGGCCAACGCCCCTGCCGATGTGCTCCGGCCTAATCCACATGTGTTCCAGCTCGGCCGCCTGTTCAGTGAAAGTGAGTGCGCAGCAGCCTGCGATCTGATCGCCGTTGGTGGCGACATACACTTCGCTTTCAGCAATGAATTCGGGTGTGATGGTCAGATCGGCTTGCCACAGTTGGATCCAGTTTTCGGGATAGCTCCAGTGGCGCTTGGCGGCGTGCGCGATTTCAGTCAAGGCGCCAGCTTCTTCAGGTTTGGCTCGGCGAATCTGAAAATTCATAAGCGATTTGAAGTCTAGCACTTTTGATTCAAATCGCGAGTCGGTAAAATGCTGCGACCGCGAAAGGCAGCGATCGCCACGGTCGCGCTTCTTTCTAAGGGGAACATTCGCGTCAGAAGCCCCACTGTGAGGGAGGGCCAGCATGGCAACCGGGCCGTCCCTGACGGTCGGGCTGCAGACACGAGGGATTACTGCATGGAACGCATAGTCTTTCTTGAACGCAACACCATCGCGGCAAAGTTTCGGCGGCCGAGCGGCGCTCATGAATGGATCGAATTCGGCGAAAGCTTTCAGGATCAGGTCGTGGCGAGACTTCGCCGGGCAACGATCGCTATCGGGAACAAGTTGGCGTTGCGCGAGCCGGAGCTCTCAGAACTGCCCGAGCTAAAGTTGATCGCGGTCGCGGCGACCGGATCGGACAATATCGACCTCGAGTACTGCCGTCGCCACGATATCGCCGTTTCCAATGTGCGTGGGTACGCGGTGAATTCGGTGCCTGAGCACGTGCTGATGATGATCCTGGCGCTGCGGCGAAATCTGCTCGCCTATCAAGCAGACGTCCAAAACGGAATGTGGCAACAGTCCAAACAGTTCTGTCTCCTGACTCACGAACTGCACGATATCAAAGGGAGTACGCTGGGCATTATCGGTTACGGCTCGATTGGCAAAGCGATGGCGCGGCTGGGGGAGTCGCTGGGTATGCGCGTGCTGCTCTCAGAACACAAGCATGCAGACATGATGCGCGAAGGAAGGACATCGTTTGAAGAAACTCTGAGAAAAAGCGACGTGATCAGCTTGCATTGCCCTTTGACGAATGAGACTCGCGACATGTTTCGTCAGGCCGAGTTTCAAATGATGAAGCCTGGCGCGCTGCTCATTAACACGGCGCGTGGTGCTTTGGTCGACGACGATGCTTTGATTGAAGCCTTGCAGAACGGTTCAATCGCCGGCGCTGGTTACGACGCGCTGCGTGAAGAACCGCCGCATCTGGGAAGTCCCTTGCTCAATCTAAACTTGCCGAATTTCATCATTACGCCCCACGTTGCCTGGGCGAGCGTTGAAGCGATGCAGGCGCTTGCCGATCAAGTCATCGACAACATCGAGGCCTTCATCGCCGGAACGCCGCGAAATCTACTGACCTAGTCATCCTGTTTAGAGGCGCCACCTGTGCCGCCGCAGCTTTGCCGCACAAGTGTGCGTCTAAACGACTCGAATTATGGCGTCTAAGTCTGTGCCGATAGCGCCAACCAATCCAGCTCGTTAGTGAACGATTGAAGAATAGAGAAGAGCACTTCCGTGGTTCGTGACATTGTTTCGTGTGCTTGGTGGATCGTCTTCCGCGCGCAAAGACGCCCACGAAATCACACGAAACCAAACACAAAGAACCCGTCGCCAGCCTTCGCCGCACAAGTGCGGCGGCTAAACGAACGCGATTGTTTGGATCTGAAGAAGATGAATTACGAGGTCGCAGCTTCGCTGGCGGGGTGTTCCACGTCCTCGGTCGTATAAAGATTGAGGATCTCGCGGCCCTGGCGGGACCGCGGGTCGATCGTGCGCAGGTGTTTGCGCCCTTTCATTTCCCAAATCGCAGTGACTACGCCGTCCTTTTCCACGGCCTGGTAGGTTATATCTTCCTTCTCAGTCGCCGCCGGCGCTTCCTGAGATTCGTGTATGGCAG
>JAWVEM010000523.1:0-10407 GCA_033856735.1 Blastocatellia bacterium | reverse complement strand
ACCAAGACGAAATTACCTTCACCAAGTACCATATGCACGCGCATGTAGACGACTGCCTGCCCCTTGGCGGCAAGAGCCCGTAGACCCGCAATCAGTCCCGGGATGGTGTCGGCGACCCATGGATTGTGCTGAATGTATGCGGTTCCGTTGAAGTAGCTCGGAAAGGTCTCGCGACGGCCTGCGAGAAGGTCGTCCATGTAGCGTTGCATGAGCGCCTTATTCGCCTGTGTCTGGTCGAGATCAGAGACCGCGGTGGGGCCGTCGATCATAGTGTGTCCGCTTGGGCTGGGTTCGGTCGCGGTTTCCTGCAAGTTGTCCCAGTGCTCCACGATCAGGCCGTCTTCGAAGCGAAAGATGTCGAAGCCAACTTTTGGCCCGAAGAAGTTGTATTCAGTGTGAGCGAAGACATAATCGCCGTCTTCAAAGATACGGATGGTGTTGACTGACGCATCGGGCGGCATGTTCTGAATGAGGGCGGCTACACCTTCAGGGCCAGGTCCCACCTGTAGGTTGTGCTGGATGTACTTGTTCGGGTTGACATACGCGAACGGGATTGGATTTTTGGTCTCAAGTGACTTCAAGAGATCGACGACCTGCTGTTTACGGCTAGTGGGCATGGGTCCTCCAAAGACAAGTTCATTCTCTGAAATAATGGACCATTTGGTCTTTTATTTGCAAGTCCTCAAGTGACTGACCGATAATGTTGGAATGGGACGACGAAAACTGTTCACCCGAGAAGATGTCCTCGACAAAGCGATCCCCATCTTCTGGAAGCACGGTCTCGCTGAGACGAGTGTTCAGGACCTTGAACAGGCCACCGGTGTGCGCAAATCGGGCTTGTATGCGGAATTCAAGGACAAAGAAGACCTGTTCGTCGAGAGCATGCGCAGGTATATTGACGTCCTGATGGCACGCGGACACCTGACGAAACAGCCTCTGGGTTGGATCAATATTGAGAGTTTTCTGAAGGTCTGCTATGGGAGTTGGGGGCAGAAAGGCTGCTTCTCGGTGAATTCTATGCGCGAGTTCGGAGACCTCCCCCCAAAAGCCCGCCAAATCATGGTCGCGAACGTAATGAAAGCTCATCAACTGCTCATTGACAATCTAGCTGCAGCGCGTGGATCTCGTGACGATAATCATTCGCTCGCCGGCCTCGTCATCACGTTCTTTTGCGGAATTTGCCTTGAGCAGAACCTCGGTCCTGACCGGGCCCGGATCACAAAAAAGATTGAAGACTTCATGCAGTTGATTCGCGGAATCTGATAGGGTGGCTGACTTCATACATCGACATCTCTTTGTTTTTGCGCAGCCAAGAGCATCGCCTGTCCGGTCTCGCCTATTCCGCGTTTGTCATAACGCACCGGCGCAATGCCCACGTGCTCGTTCAGCGAAGGCCATCCTAATGTATCGCTTCGGCTGGTTACGTATCGCTACGAGACACCCCCCGATACTTAGCTACGCAATCGAGATTGATCCATCGCAATCCCATCTGGAAAACGAGCTTGACTGTAGATCTAGGGAGCGTTGGAAAAATCAGAACCTTCACACTTTGAATTGATGAATGATTGCCACTCATGTATGCACTGTGTTGCTAGCGTGAACGCGTCGATTGGTCCCTTGCTGGTCTCGATTTCATACTTCACAGTTATAGTCGTCGGCATCCCCCCGTGAACCGAATAGTGTGTCTTGGCCAAGCGAGGGTACTCATCACTCCGAGTTGCCCTCAATTTAAGTAAACCATCTATAGTGGCATCAAGCTCTTCGAGCCACTCTCGTTGAAAGTCTCGCTCATTTTTGCCCATTGGTTGTCCCAGCCCCGCCGTTCCTATCAAATTCACCGGATCGGACGATTGATTCAACTGAGTCGGACCAATCCTCTCCAGCTCTATCTATCCTGTAGGTCGTTCTCCCGGCGCTCGCGGGAAACCTTGGCATAGACGTCATCGCCGAAGGAGTTGAGACGCTTGAACAACTCACTAAGCTGCGAACTCTGGGATGCGACAAGGGTCAGGGATTTTTCTTTTCACGACCCATACCCGCGATAGATGCCGAGAAGTTGTTAATGGAACCCACACCGCTCGGTCCGCTTCCGGAGTATTCCGATGTAGCATTCTCGCTGGAGAACGTATTGATTGCCGGACCTTATGGATCACTCTAGATGTCTGAAAAAGTGAGTCTTCGGATAAATTACCTCTTGGTTCGCGGGAGAACCGGGAAGCATCTTCAGAAACTCTAAAGAAAAGCTTACTTGGGTGTAGTTACCACTTAAACTGGACCAGTAATTCCGTCGATTGTATATCTTGATGGCAGGTGACGACGATTACCCTAACGAGAAATAAAAGATTGCGCCCTTATTAATTTCGGCATCAGCCCAGATGCGGCCGCCATGTCGTTGAATAATGCGATGAGCGATCGAGAGGCCGACCCCAGTGCCCTCGAATTCATCAGCGCGGTGGAACCGCTGAAAAACCCCGAACAGCTTACCGCCACAGATCCCAGTGGGCTACTACCTACTCAAAAGCGACGCTGCGCACAGCATAACTTAGGAGCATCGATTCGTATTCCCTCGGATGTTCCTGCAACCAGCCCCAGGCTGAGCCTATGATCTCTTCCAAATTCTGAAACTGTGGCGACCACTTCAGCTCTTGCAGGATCCGATTTGAGCTAGCAATCAGAACCGCCGGATCACCCGCCCGACGGGGTGCGACTCTTAATGGAATCTCTCGTCCAGTGACCGCCCGGGCACAATTGATTACTTCACTTACCGTGTAACCATCTCCACCGCAACCGAGGTTGTATATCGCGCTACGTTCTTGCAAAACGTTGAGCGCCAGGATATGGGCCCGAGCCAGGTCGACCACATGAATGTAGTCTCTAACACAGGTGCCGTCCCGCGTAGGATAGTCATCCCCGTAAACCTGAACGCTGGGTCTTAAGCCAGCCGCGACCTGCAGCACCAAAGGAATTAAGTGCGTCTCGGGATGGTGCCATTCGCCACATCGCGAAGTGGCGCCGGCCGCATTGAAATACCGCAGCGATACATAGCGAAACCCGTAGGCCAGGCTATGCCAATGCAGGGCCCGTTCGAATGTGAGCTTGGTTTCTCCATAGGGATTCGTGGGGCCGGGGGGATCTGTCTCTTCGATGGGCTGCTTTGATGGCTCACCGTAGACGGCTGCCGTAGAAGAAAACACAATGCGTCGCACTTCAGCCGATCGCATGACCTCAAGCAAAGATAAGCCGGCGACGACATTGTTCTGGTAATACTTTGCTGGGTGTTCGACCGATTCACCGACTTGGGAGTCCGCCGCCATGTGAATGACCGCCGCGGTTTCTCTTTGCCGGAGTGTGGCTTCGAGAAGGTCGCGGTCGAGAAGTTCACCTTGCACGAATTGAGCAGCAGGAGGAACGGCTTGGCGATGACCTTTCGACAAGTTGTCGTACACGGTTACCTGATGGCCGTCGCGCAATAACTCTTCAACTACGACGCTGCCGATGTAACCGGCTCCACCTGTTACCAAAACCTGCATTATAAACGTCGCTTCCTTTCCAATAACTAGACTCGGGCGGCAGCGACTCTTTGGTGCTGGCCCACGGGCCGTCCTGAAAATATTTATCAAGGCTTTCTTCAAATGACGGCATCAGGTTGCCGCGCTCACTCGCTAAAGGCGTGAACGATGGTCGGCGCGCCGCGAGGCCAAGCATGGCGCCCGGACGGCCCTGGATACGTGCGACGTCGTAACCTGCACGGCCTGCGACGATGCGAGCCAATTCTGCCCACGTCAGCACTCCCGAATTCGCCAGGTGCCAGATTCCGTATTCACCGTCAATCAATAGATCCAAAGTAGCGTTAACCAGATCAGGCACATAGGTTGGAGAAATCGCGGCATCGGCCGCAGCAATTAAGGTGTGGTCCTTCGACAGCGTATCCAGGACCGAATGGACAAAATTGAACTTATCCCATGGACCAAAAAAAGCACTAGTGCGAATTATCAAAGCACCCGGCAAATCTTCCAACACGCGTTGTTCAGCAGCAGCTTTACTCTTGCCGTAAATGTTTAGGGGAGCAGTTGGATCGCTCTCAACATAAGGGGCTCTTTTCAGGCCATCGAACACGAGGTCGGATGAAAATGTGACCAGGGGCAAATCCCTCTGCGCGCATTCCCTGGCGAGGCATTCGGGTCCGCTGAAGTTCTCACGCAGGCACGACTCCCGGTCTTTTTCGGCGTCGTCTACTCGGACATAGCCGGCAGCATTGATGACCGCCCACGGTTGGTAATGATTGATCGCCGCAGCCACGGATTCTCGGTCTGCAATATCCATCTGACTTCGAGAAAGCAGTTCGTACGACAATCCGCGCTTTTCACAAATTCTCGCAAACGCCTGACCCAGAGTGCCGTTGGCGCCGGCTATTAAGAGCGAACGGCTGGCATCGCCCAAGCGTTTCGGCGTGCTTAGGCTAGGCGAAAGCACCTGCTCGCGATGTTTCACCGGCGGATAACAAAGTCGATCTAAACGATGCCACCATCCGGGTGTATCCAAGGCGGGATGATCATATTCATTTCCGTTTGCAATTGTTCTGATCATGCTGGCAAGTGCCGTAGGCCGCGGAACGGGTGAACGAAGATCAAAAATACCAGATTCGTAACATCCTTTGTCGCAGGTTAAGAGGCTGTTCCAATCGAATGTCCCGAAAGCTGCCCAGACCGTTACTGCTCGGAGGTCAATATCTTCGGACCGCAGCTCAACTGATGCGTTCCATACTTCGTTTAGCCACCGTAGTTGTTCTTCTCGCGTACAACCGAGATGGACTTCCGTAATCGCCAGCGGGAAACCGTATCGCTCCCACGCTTCCGTCAGGAGAACCTTTGGGCCGGCGACGCCTTCGGCACAAACTCGAACGGCTTCCACGTCAGCATATTCATGTTGACCATTACCGCCATGAAAAGGCGCGGGGTATCTGTTTACACGTTCGTCAAGAAAGCGCTCGCTGGTTATGTAATGGTTTATTCCAAGCAAGTCAGGCGGAGTTGGATTCTCAGCGAACCAATCCAACTCGCCGGCTTCGATACCCAACCATCGTAAGTAGTCCCACATCGTCGTTCCCTTAAGCACACGACCACAAAGAAGATCGAATGTGAGCCATCTTCTTTCGTTTTCAAATTCGGCTTGATACGTAAGCGTGGGCGTGCTGAATGTCTTCCCTAGATCTTCGGTTTGATTCAAACGGGCTTCCGGGTTCACGCTCCTGATCGAACGCATCGCAAGAACAGTCGCGCGGCATTGAGCCAGCAGCGCTTTGGCGAACATCAATGCGTCACGTTGATGCGGATACCAGTGACCGTATAGACAGCTAAAACGCGCGGTGGTTAGTGGTTCGTTTACCGGCGTGTAGTCAGTGATCCAGGGATAGCGTCGCGCGACTTCACCGGCGTACTTCGCGAGTTTCGCGGGGAAGTCAGGATCAAGGAGATCGGTGTAACGAGGTCCGCTGCCATGGTGCAGCAAACCGACGATCGGCCTAAGGCTTAATCGCCGCAGATATTTAATCCGTTTGTCTGCCCAGGACCACTCGAGACTGTCGATGGCATCAGGCGCGGTTCGTTCCCACAAGATGGGGTAACGAACCGCGCGCACACCCAACTCCGCCAGTTCCTTAAGATCTTCGATGCGGGCCGCGTGTCCGCTACGTTCGAGCTGGTCTGAGAATTTATCGCCAACGCGATTGACTGTGCATTCTATTCCCGCCCACAACTCAGGCATTGGGGCAGCTAATTTAGAGGCAAGCATGCTCTCCTCCTAACTATTAACTGCTTCTAAAACCCGGTTGGGCACTGCGCGAGGATTCAGTTTCGGCTGATGTCCATTACCGTTACCATTTCCATTAGCACCGATATGAGCCGTTGTTGTCGCTTCCAATCTCTTCATCCCGGCAATCTTTCCATAAGTGGTCAGAGCCTGGGCTACGATCTGATCCATGTTGTAGTACTTGTAGGTAGCCAACCTGCCGACAAAATGAACTTTCGGCGTCGCATCTGCGAGCGCTTTATATTTCGCGTACAGATCGGCGTTCTCCTTGCGGGGCACTGGATAGTAAGCATCGCCATGGGCTTGAGGGAACTCGTAAACAATGCTTGTCTTGGCGTGTTCCTGGCCCGTGAGATACTTGAATTCCGTCACCCGAGTATAGAGTTGTTCGTTGGGATAATTAACCACTGGCGCCGATTGATAGACGGCCGTGTCGTGGGTTTCATGTTTGAATTCGAGTGACCGGTAGGGCAATTTCCCATAGCAATAATCGAAGTAACTATCTACGGGGCCCGTATAGATCATTTCGCGGAACGGCAGATCAGTCTCGATTTCCCGATAGTCGCAATTCAGCATAATCTTGATGTTCGGGTGATCGAGCATCTTCACAAACATACGGGTATACCCATGAAGCGGCATCGCCTGGTAAGTATCGGTAAAGTATCGGTCGTCACGATTCGTGCGCGTCGGAACTCGCGAGGTAACACTCGCATCCAACTCGGAAGGATCCAGCCCCCATTGTTTGCGCGTATAGTTCCGGAAAAACTTTTCGTAGAGTTCACGTCCGACCTTACTGACTACCACGTCTTCAGAGGTGAGCACCTGCTCGACAGGTTCAGCCACCTTGTTAAAGAATTCTTCAACTTCAAACGAGGTCAGGCTTAGACCGTACAGGCTGTTGATGGTATCAAGATTAATCGGAATCGGAACTATCTGTCCGTCGACGCTGGCGCGCACGCGATGCTGGTAAGGCCGCCATTCAGTAAAGCGAGAAAGGTATTCAAACACCTCTCGCGAATTGGTATGAAAAATATGCGGACCATACTTGTGGATGAGAATGCCTGCCTCGTTATAATGATCGTAGGCGTTGCCGCCGATGTGCGGCCGCCGATCACAGAGCAGGACCTTTTTATTAGATCCGTTGGCCAGTCGTTCAGCAAGGACGCTCCCTGCGAACCCGGCACCTACGATTAGATAGTCAAGCATTTCAGTCCCCTTGTAGATCGTTAAATTCACAAACCCATCGCAGCAGCTTGCCCGCTCAACTCTGCCATCTGGGCGGGCACTCGGCGACGCCGCCTCTCAATTGCTAGATCAATCAAATCAGACATCTTCTTCCAGGTCTTGTCCCAGGAAATATCTGCAAGAAAACGGTCTACTCTTGCCAGCCATTCATCTGCATCTCGCGACTGCGCCAAAATCTTTTCGGCGGCGCGGATAAAGTCATCGGGCGTATCCGCGATCTGAACCAGGTCCAATTCCCCATACGGTCGCACCACGTCGCGGATTGACGTAGAAATAACGGGTTTGCCGGCTGCCAAATACTCAGGCGTCTTCGTAGGACTAATAAAACGGGTGGATTCGTTTCGAGCAAACAGCAATAGCGCGATGTCCCAATTAGCCAGATAGGCCGGCAGTTCGTCATACCTCTTTGGTCCGAGATAATGAATGTTAGGGTGTTTCGGCAAAGAGTCGGGGTGAATCTTTACTACCGGACCAATCATCACAAAGTGCCAGTCGGGACGTTCGCTGGCGAGAGCATCCAATAATTCAATATCGAAACGCTCGTCGATGACGCCAAAAAAACCGAGCCGCGGATGCGGGATGTCCTCCTGATCTGTCGGGTCGATCGTCATCATCCTTGCCTGGCCGAAGTGTTGCACGTCGATACTGCTCGGAAATGAATGTACTGCGCGATGCGCGTGGCGCTTCGCTTCATACAAGCTCTTGCCGCCAGTGAATACGAGATCCACGTTTTGAAAAAGTTGTGATTCCAATTCCGGCAGACGCGAGTGGGCGCCCTTAAATGCCGATAGTTCGTCCATGCAATCGTAGACCGACGCGACAGGATTGAAGTGATTCGTAAACGTCAAAGCCATCGGCGTGTAATACCAAAACACATATTCCTGTATGCCCTGTTCGAGAAATAGTCGGCGCGTCATTTCTTTGAGTACTGCGGTTGTCGCGATTTCACTTCTTAAGCCCTCCAACAAATGAGGAACCACCATTCGCACGCCTCCGTCGCGCTCATGCACGTCGAGTCGCATTGAGTGATTTCCGAAAATCGGTTCTTCGACAAAGAAGACTCGGCGATCGCGAGCACAACGCGTCAAAAGGTGTTGCGGGCGTTGATAGACAAAATCCCAACGCAGATGCGAGAAACAAACCACATCGGGTCGATTTCGCTGTCCGCGAGGTTCCCAAGTTGCTTGATCCAAGGTACTGCCAGCCGCACTACTAACCAGGGACACTGGGTCAGTGTTCTGTGCGCGAGTGTTCTTGAGCATAATTTCCTCTCGTGGTTGATCTAGTTTTAATAAGCTAGCTCGCGGCACACATTCGCCTGGAGAGCTACAGCTTTCGAAAATAAATTGTTGAGACCGGCCGATCAGCTTTAGAGAATTTCTTGTTCGACTCGGCAGATTGTGACTATCACATTTGGCCCATCTGGACCACAGAACCTAAGCATTTCAAATTGAGTTGGGGCCACGCCTTTATTCGATACAACGAAATCCTCAGGCTGCTTTCTTGTCAGTCGTATTTCAAACTCTTTCATCGCATTGCTGGGACAAAGCAAAAACGATGCCGCACTCTTCATTTCCGCTTGCCGGTTTCGGTCCGTCTAAGACTTCGGTTCATTTATTCCACAGCTATCCGAATCAATTTATCAAGGCATCTCCATAGGTTCATTAGCGGCATCTGAAACCAACGCCCAGACTCCTAACTGTGCCAATTAAGAGCTAGTGACAAAGGCGGTTGTATTACCGGTGGTGTACCTAAGGCTTGTATTGAAACGTGCCAAGCGCTGCAATTCCATTGAACCAATCGTGTACAACAGGGCGGTCTGGAGCCCGGAGGACGATTCTGAAGAATTAGGGCTTCAGAAGCAGAATGAATTGAGAGCCAGGATACTTCGCAATCTGATCAACGTCGGCACTTGATTTGCCTATGTGGTTATCGATCCCCCTAAAAACGACTCAACCGTTTGAAGGGAAAATCACATGCCAAACAAATCAAGGCAAGCCAATAACCTTAGTAAGCAGAATGACAGCCAGCAATGGCGCAGGAATCACGCGAGACGTTTGGAGTTACGGCGAATTAGTGCCTAAAGATGCACGTACTGCCGCGTGAACCGACAATGTACGAGCGAGCAGCTACGGCTGCGGGCTCGCCTGACCTCCCTAACTGGGTACGTGAGACTTTGAATCGCGCCGTTAGAGAAATAAAAGCGGCGAAGCCTTAGTCCGTTGCTTTTTGTGAAGCCCTTTTAGTGGCTCTAATCGAGCTGCGAATAGTTTCGACAACTTGCTCTATCTCTGCAGGCTTGGTGATGTAAGCCTGAGCCCCAGCCTCGAGAGCCTCGTCCTTATCGGACTGGTAGGCCGCCCCTGAAAAAAAGATTACAGGTGTTTGTGTATCGAATTCTCGAATTTGTTCACAAAGGCCGACACCCGACAACTCCGGAACGATCTTATCCAAGATATAGGCGTCAAACTTCTGCTCTTTGGCGAGGCGGAGACAATCTGCGGGGTTATCAGGGCAAACCACTTCAAACCCTTCAGTCCCCAAGAGAATACACATCATTTCTCGGGTATCCGGATCGTCCTCACAATAGAGAACGCGAAGCTTCAGCTCGCTCTGATCGGCTGCCATGCGCGCCTATATATCACTGTTCAGAACGTCAGACAATAGCGAGCCAGGACCATTACCGTACCACGGAAAGGCTTGGGGCTTTTCAACCAACTACCAGTGCGGACCATTTTGCCGAAGATGAGACTTTTCCGGTGAGCGGCAGGTGAGCGGCAGGTGAGCGGCAGAGTAACTCCGCCACGCTTTCCGTCGTGCAAAATTTCTAACATGCGCAATTTCGTCGCGACCCCGGCTCATCGCGTCGATCTTTTTCTTAACTTATTGCACTAGTGTGATGAAAGTCGACGTATCCTTGAGCTTTGTCCGAAGCTTAACGCCAATCATGGGGTTCCGCACTTTCGTGTAGGTATTGGGCAAAGGCCTAAGGCCGGGCGGCGGCCTGCATCTGCTGCTCCGACTTTCCGGATTGAGGAGTGAATTCGACTTCCGCGGAAGGTCTGATGTCGGCCTTAAGAACTTCCTGCATTTGCCGCAATGCGTTGTCGTTGTCTGTCTGGTTTATTGATGCGGTGCAGTCCGCTGGGATGATTAGTTTGTAGTCTCGCATGTATGCGTCGTTCGCAGTAAAGAGAACGCAATTATTTCCGGCGATACCGGCAATAACCAAACTATGCGCCCCCAAATATTCCAGGAGGAGATCCAGGGCAGTAGAAAAGAAGCCTGAGTGTTTTGCCTTGAGCACGAAGTAGTCTTCTTCATCAGGCTTCAGCAATTCCGCAATTGGTTGCC
>JAWVEM010000522.1:0-3092 GCA_033856735.1 Blastocatellia bacterium | reverse complement strand
TGCAAGCGTTGGACTGGCAATTCAGAGTGTTGGCATCCTCCTCGTAGCACTACTCTCGATGTCGATGCGCGGCTCCATAAAGAGTGCGTCCTTGAAGTGTTGGACGCGCGCCTGGCTTAGTCTGTCGCTGGCCCTGCTGTGTTTGTTCCTCGGCTTCCACATTGTCACCGGACACATGCTGTTTTATTCGGCGTATTTTTTTGGCGAGTACGCCTTTGGTTTGATGTTTATTGGGGGCTGCCGTTATCTCGCCAGCGGCGCCGGCATGACGCATCGTGGCTATTTGATGTTGATTCCCGCCGCGCTGGTGGCGATTGCGCTGCCCTGGCTTTCCACCGACTTCAACGATCTCTTCATGGTGCAGGCGACAATTATGGCGGGACTCTTCGCCGCCTCGTTTATCTCTCTTTGGCCGGCGCTGCGAAAACAATCAAGTCCGGGACTGCGCATCATGGCTGCGGCGCTATTCCTCTTGACGATCAATTTCCTGCATTACCTGCCGGCGTTTGGAGCGCGCAAGGGTCTCTGGGGAATGGTTGTCCCGTTGGCATATCTGCAGTACACATCGATATTCGATTTGATTCTGGAGATCCTGCTGGGCTTTGGAACGATTATGGTCCTCCTGGAAAACGTACGGAGTGAAGTCGAGGCGACTAATCGCGAATTGACCATCGCCCGGGATAAACTCGAGCTAATGGCCCGCATGGATCCCCTAACTGAAGCCCTCAATCGCCATGCCTTCCATTCGTTGCTGAGTCGCGACGCGGCCAACCTGGATGCTACCGTCGACGGCTGCGTAGCTGTGATCGACATCGATAATCTGAAGCCGATCAATGACACGCTGGGTCACAGCGTAGGCGATAAGGCCATTCGCGCCGTCGCTCGCGCCGTTCGATCGCTGATTCGCGCCGACGATATGCTATTCAGATGGGGCGGGGACGAATTCCTGGTCCTCATGTTCAAGCTGCACGAAGACGAAGCCAGCCGCCGAATGATATCGCTGAATGCGATTCTGGAAGAGAACGGCCGGCAATGGACGTCAGCGCCGGTTACAATCACCGTCTCGTCGGGAGTCTGTGGATTCGAGTCTTTGAAAGATCTGGGACCAGCCATCGAACGAGCAGACCAGGCCATGTATGGAAGTCGCCAAAAGACACGCAGCGGCGGGAAGGGAAGTTTCATCGGGCGTGAACAAGTAATTCAAACTGAGTCCCACACGTTCGAACCCGCCGCGACATTATAAAAAATTCAGCGTCAATATGACCGGGCTGTGTTCCGGGATGAGACGAGTGGGCCTCTCACAATTTAGATTCTGATCCACTTCTCGCCTGCGTGAACTCATTCGGGTCACCTCTAACTCACGTTGATGCGTTATCACGAAACGGTCACATTGGTTCTTGTTCGCCTCGCTCTCGACCAGTAGAATCACATTGCTCCCACCTCCCGCGCAGGATTTGAGCAAGACCCCGAAACTGATTAAGGAGATTAAGTAACCCCTTTGAATACTCGTATACTGTTCCCCCGCCTGCTCGTCGTCTTTTTTGCTTTTATCGTGACCGCCAACATAGCTGCCCAGAGTAGCGAAGCTGATTCACGTCAAACCCGCACCGCCCTCGATGCCAACGGCGTTACGCGTCTGGAAACGGACATCGCGAGCCCACCATTGGGCGAAGAGCGAAGACCGCGGATCGTTGGCGCGGCGCCTAAGGTTCCCTTGATGTCCCCGGCCCCCCCGTTAGCCGGTCGCTTTGATCGACTCTTGTTTTCGGCCATCCAATCTCATTTGGGATCGCCTTATCACTATACTGGCACCGGTCCGGATTCTTTCGATTGTTCAGGTTTTGTGTGGCGGGCTTATCAGGAAGCCGGCTTTGATTTCAGCCGCGGCCCCGCGCGTTCATACTGGGCGACCTTTGCTCAGCCGAGCAGGGAAGATCAGTTCAAGTTTGGCACGCTGGTTTTCTTCAGCGGTCTGGCCCACGTTGGAATCGTCGCTGACGAACACGGCTTCTATCACTCTTCAAGACATCACGGTGTGATCTATTCACCATTCAACGATTACTGGGTGTCGCGCATCGACGGTTTTCGCCGCGTGCCGACCGATTCAATGCCAGTGCCCGCGGCCAGCGCAAAGCCGCGCGCGGTCACGCCCGCGATCAATACGCCGGCATTTGTAGAAGCTAATCAGCCATAATTAGAAGGTTGTGGAAGTACAAGAAGGCCGCCGCGGTTGATTTCCGCTGCGGCCTTTTTGAGTTTTCGGCAACAGGTTTATCTAAGCGCCCACTTCGCTCCGCGGCACAACCACCGTGCCCGCCAACGAGTCGCCGATACGTTGCTTGCGTTGCGATGAGAAAATCGCGATGCCGGCCGGAATACCGCCGAGCAGGATGGGATTTGCTTCCAGAAGACGAGCTAGTGTGCGAATTAAATGAGCGCCCAAACCAGCACGAGTCCCGTCGATATTGCGGACGACCAGACCCTGCATAAACTTTCCGGGCGTGCGCGACCAGAGCGCTTCAAAGATGAAGAAATAGAAAAGGTAAGTGAAGCAAACGGTCGTGCCGCCGATAATGGCACTCTCGGTGTGAATCAAGCCGGCCGTTAAGATGGAGATTAGACACGCGAGCAGGGTGTCGATTATGAAGGCGATGATCCTCGCCTTGCTGGCGTCGCCGATCAAATCCATTTGTATGCCCAGAGAGCTAACTCCGGCTCAGAAATCCGGAGTGCCGTTCTTTGTCGTGCTTTTCCCATACCGCGATGATTTTGTCGACGGCGACATAGCAAACCTCGCCCTCGTCGTCTTTCAAATGCAGTATGCCTTTCTCAACTTTGACCACGTCACCGCGCATGCTCGAAGTGGCGCCGCAAAAGACATCGATCCGGCGGCCCGTCAGTGTTTTCAGAAATTCTTCCATTTGGTTTTACTTATTTCCGTTGCGAAACGTAATTTGGACCAGCGGCACGACCGTATCGTCACCCTGCTGGACCTTCTCAAAAGTTAGCAGGTCATAGTAAGCGCAACGTGCCCGGGCCGGAAATTCCCGGCATACCAAAGGCCGTGCATGGTAGATCGTGCATTTCCGCGT
>JAWVEM010000521.1:0-3760 GCA_033856735.1 Blastocatellia bacterium | reverse complement strand
ATCAGTTCTTCACGGTTCGAATTGCGCTCGCAACCTCGGAGCGTTTCACCGATCGCTGCTCTCCTGATCTCAAATCTTTGATCGCGACCTCTCCGCGCGCGCGTTCGTCATCACCGACAATCGCGACAAAAGGAATATTGCGCGATGAAGCGTACTTGAATTGCTTGCCCATCTTGTCTGCTTCCGGATAGAGATCTACGCGCAAGCCCTGAGCTCGCAATTCACTCGCCAGCGCCAGCGATTCGCCAACCGATTCTTCGTTCCAGATAGTGACCATCACATCAGCGGGCGACGACACCAACTCCGCGGGAAACATCTCCCGCTCACTCATCACGACGATGATTCGCTCAAGACCGAGAGAAAATCCGCAAGCGGGAACATCTTTACCCAGAAACATTCCAACCAGGTTGTCGTAACGGCCACCGCCGCCAAGACTGCCGGCAAGATCCGCGACATTTATTTCAATAATCGCCCCGGTGTAATAGGACAGTCCGCGAGCCAGGGTAGGATCAAGCTTGATGCGCTTTTCAATCCCGCTGGCCTTTGCCAATTGCAGGACTTGCCGGAGTTCATCAACTCCCATCGAACCTGTTTCGTGGGGGCCGATGAACTCAACCAGCCGGCCAAGAACATCCGCGTTGAAGGCCGCCCTTTCCGTACCCGGCTCACCCAGATCCGCGAAGCTGACTGCGCGCTCAACGCCCGCGAGGCCTTCGAAGAAACGCATTAGCTTCACCGCGGCTTCGCCGATGATGCCACGGGAATTCAACTCGCGCGCGACGCCTTCAGCTCCGGCCTTGTCCATCTTGTCGAGCGCGATCAGCGCGTCTGCCTGTTTATCGGGCGCGACACCGGCCTGATCCAAAATCCCAGCCAATACCTGCCGGTGATTCACACGAATCACAAAATCATTGAAGCCGAGCGCCACCAAAGCATCACTCGCCGCCGCTATTAACTCCGCCTCAACCACCATCGACTTCGACCCCAGCACATCGACGTCGCACTGATAGAACTCGCGAAATCTTCCCCGCGCGGGACGATCCGCGCGCCAGACTGGTTGGATCTGATAGCGCTTGAAAAACTTTGGCAGCTCGTTTTGATATTGAGCCACGACGCGCGCCAGGGGCACAGTCAGATCGTAACGTAAAGCCAGATCGGCCTCGCCGCTCTTCTCATGCTCGCCGCGCTTGAGGATTTTGAAGATAAGCTGATTGCCCTCTTCGCCGTACTTACCCATCAGCGTCTCGATGTTCTCGACGGCGGGAGTTTCCAGCGGCTCGAAGCCGTAGCGCTCGTACACTTCCTTGATCACGCCGATGACGTACTCGCGTTTGCGCACGTCGGACGGCAGAAAGTCGCGCATACCGCGCGCTGGTTGGGTCCTGGATGATGGCATTGGAAGCTCAGTGTAATTCGCGGGCAATCATAACCCGAAATCAGATTCGGCAGTAGCCCGACCATCAGAAAGCAGGTCATCCGCAGATTTCACCGATTACGCAGAACAAGCCACCAAGAGACACAAGAAGCACAAAAGGGCTCGCGGAATCCGCTTGTGCCTTTTGTGCTTTTTGCGGCTGTCCGTTATCTCCTTTTTTCTATCTGTGAAATCTGCGTAATCTGCGGATAATGATCCGCTCTTGAATCTTTGTAACTTTGCGGGTATAAGCAACGTCAATTCAATTACACTTCGTCTGCCCCGCTTTCTTGCTTGAGACAAGCGAGCCGACATTCCAAATCAATTCTTGAACAGGAGTCTACGATGATCCGACGCCAATTTGCCGCCACGCTTCTGCTTTTCGCTCTGTTAGTTCCGTACGCCGCCTTCGGCCAGCAATCCAGTGTCCAAGTGGCCGCGCCCGATCTAAACGATCCTATTGTGCGGATCAAAGATGAAGGCATGAATCGCTCGCAGGTGATGGAGACTCTTTCCTACCTGAGCGATGTCATCGGCCCGCGCCTGACTGCGTCGCCGGGAATGAAGCGCGCCAACAACTGGACGCGCGACACGCTGGAGAAGTGGGGCATGCAGAACGCGCATCTTGAAGCGTGGGGACCGTTCGGCCGCGGTTGGAGCCTGAAGCGCTTTAGCGCCCAGGTCGTCGATCCGCTGACAATTCCGCTGATCGCTTATCCAAAGGCGTGGTCGCCGGCGACCAAGGGCCGCATCACCGGCGACGTCGTTTATCTCGATGCGAAGAACGACGCCGATCTGGAAAAGTATAAAGGCAAGTTGAAAGGCGCGATCGTTTTGACGCAGGCCCCGCGAGAATTGAAAGCGCGCTTTGCCCCGCTCGGCACCCGACAAGACGAAAAGGCTTTGCTGGCACTGGCCGACGCCCCGGCGCCGGGCGGCGGACGTGGCTTTGGCGGCGGTGGCGGTGGTGGTTTTCGCATGACGCCGGAACAACGCGCGGTGGTGAATTTCAACGCGCGCAAACTTTTGTTCGCGCAGGAAGAGGGCGCGGCCGTGCTCGTCGACGCCAGCCGGGCCGGCGATGGCGGAACGATCTTTGTGCAGCAGGCGACCGTGCCCGCGATTATCCCGGACGTACAGCCGGCCACTCCCGCGCCGCGCGCGAACGCATACGACAAGACCGCACCAAAAATTCTGCCGCAAATCGTTTTGGCGAACGAGCACTACAACCGGATCGTGCGCATGCTGCAGGCCGGCGAGAAAGTAAAAATGGAGGTTAACATCGGCGTCGAATGGCAGGACGCCGATCCGATGGGCTACAACACCGTCGCTGAAATTCCCGGCAGTGATCCGACTTTGAAAGACGAAGTTGTCATGCTGGGCGGCCACATGGATTCATGGCATGCCGGCACGGGCGCGACCGACAACGGCGCCGGGGTGGCGGTGGCGATGGAAGCAATGCGAGTTATCCAGACGCTCGGGCTCAAACCGAAACGCACCATTCGCATCGGGCTTTGGACGGGTGAAGAAGAAGGACTGCTTGGTTCGGCTGCCTATGTCGCGAAGCATTTTGGCAAGCTCGAGCCGGGTAATCCGGGTGTCGTTCCTCCGGGAACTCCCAACAGCCAGCCGGCGGCGCCGCCAAAGCTAACCATGCTGCCTGAATACGAAAAGTTTGACGCCTACTTTAATCTCGACAACGGCACCGGCAAGATTCGCGGAGTTTACCTGCAGGGCAACGAAGCTGTGCGGCCATTGTTCCGGCAATGGCTAACGCCATTTCGCGATCTGGGCGCGCAGACGCTTTCCATCTCGAACACTGGCGGCACTGACCATCTCTCATTCGATCGCATTGGGCTGCCGGGATTTCAATTCATTCAGGACGAGATTGAATACGACACGCGCACGCACCACTCAAACATGGACGTTTTCGATCGCGTCCAGGCGGACGATATGAAGCAGGCGGCGACCATCATGGCTGCGTTTGTTTATCAGACCGCGAATCGCGATGAAAAGATCCCGCGCAAGCCGGCGCCGGGAAGATAGCGCAAATTAATCTGCGCTACTTAATCCCAATCGCGATTTCCAGCCAGTAGCGTCTGAGCTTATCCCGATTCGCCTTCCGGTAAGCGGCATAGTCGCGCGCGATGCCTTGATCGGGACGCGCAAACAGAATGTAGGGCTCGAGCAGGCCCGCGTCGTTTACCCTCACCAGATTCTCCAAAGATACTTCGAGCGTCTTGACCTTGCCGGACTTCAGATCTTTGGCAGCGAACTCGGCGACCATGCGGAGCGCGGCCGCTTCTTCTTTCAAGCTGTGCCGGTAAACTTTTTCGTCCGGGTAGT
>JAWVEM010000520.1:0-3141 GCA_033856735.1 Blastocatellia bacterium | reverse complement strand
GACGCCCCTGCTCTGGGTTTTGCGCGAAACGATCGGGCTGACCGGAACGAAGTATGGTTGTGGCATGGCGCAGTGCGGCGCGTGCACGGTCCACTTAAACGGCGAAGCGATTCGTTCGTGCGTCAAGCGCGTCGCCGACGCTGTTGGCAAAGAAATCACCACCATCGAAGGTCTCTCGACTGATCTCAGTCATCCTTTACAGAAAGCCTGGATCGAAATTGATGTGCCGCAGTGTGGCTATTGCCAGTCGGGACAGATCATGAGCGCGGCCGTGCTACTCGCAGAGAATTCCAAACCCACGGACACGGATATTGATGAAGCGATGACGGGGAACATCTGTCGCTGTGGCACGTACCCGCGAATTCGCAAAGCGATTCATCGGGCGGCGGAAATGAAGAGGAATGCTTGAGAAGATGCTGATTATTCCCTTTCGCTCTGGGGGAGGGTAGGGTAAGGGCTTGTGCGGCGATCTGAAAAAGTTCTACCTCTTGTCGTTGGTAGGTGCCCTTGGTTTACTTAAACCAGTCTTTGTAACGACGAGGGCGATATGGGGGTGAGCTCGGCACTAAACCCTGTCCCCTTGCCCCCCTCCCAGCGGGAGAGGGGAACTGAAGCATGATGACTGAAATGAAAAGACGATCTTTTCTAAGAGTAAGCGCCGCTGCCGGTGGCGGTCTGCTCATTGGCTTGTATCTACCGGAGGCGGCAAGAGCCGACAGGGATGCCGGCGCTCCGCAGCCAGGGATGGCTGCGCTCCCGTTTGCTCCGAATGCGTTCGTTCGTATTGGCTCTGATGACAGCGTCACCGTCATAGTCAACAAATCAGAAATGGGTCAGGGCGTATACACGTCACTGCCGATGCTACTCGCCGAAGAACTCGAAGCTGACTGGAGCAAGATCAAGGTTGAATCAGCGCCGGTCGATGCTGCCTACAATCACCCGGTGTTTGGAATTCAGATGACCGGCGGCAGCACCAGCACCGCTTCCGAGTGGGAGCGCTTTCGCAAAGCCGGCGCGACGGCGCGCGTCATGCTGATTGCCGCAGCGGCGCAGAGGTGGAATGTCGATGCGAAAGGCTTGCTCGCCGAAAAAGGATTTGTGGTTAATCCAGCCAACGGTCAACGCGCTTCTTTCGGATCTCTTGCCGACGCGGCTGCGAAGATTGAACCGCCAAAGGACGTCCCACTCAAAGACCCGAAAGACTTCAAGCTGATCGGAAAGCCGACTCGCCGCTTGGACACGCCCGGGAAAGTTAATGGCAGTGCACAGTTTGGTCTCGACGTGAAGATTCCTGGCATGCTGACGGTGCTAGTTGCCCGGTCGCCGGTTTTTGGTGGCAAGGTCGCTAGTTTCAATGCCGAATCCGCTAAGGCTGTTCCCGGAGTCAGGAATGTTATTCAAGTGCCGAGCGGCGTTGCTGTGATCGCCGATGGATTCTGGCCGGCCAAGCTTGGTCGCGATAGACTCGAAATCAAATGGGACGAAGGAGCTGGCGCTAATCTTTCCACTACGGGCATGCGCGAGCAATACGCGAATCTGGCGAAGTCACCCGGTGCGATCGCCCGAAAGGTCGGCGACCCGGCTAAGGCCCTCGCTGGCGCATCGAAAACAATCACCGCTGAATACGAAGTTCCTTATCTGGCCCACGCGACGATGGAGCCGCTGAACTGCGTCGTCGATCTGCGATCCGATCGTTGCGAGATTTGGACCGGCACTCAATTTCAAACGGGCGACCGTGCCGCTGCCGCCGCGGTGGCAGGATTGAAACCAGAACAGGTGCAGATTCACACGCCGTTGCTCGGTGGCGGGTTTGGTCGCCGCGCAAATCCCGCTTCGGATTTTGTTATGGAGGCAGTTCAGGTCGCGAAAGCAGCGAAGGCGCCGGTGAAAGTTGTCTGGACCCGCGAGGACGATATGCATGGCGGCTATTATCGTCCCATGTGGTACGACCGCATGTCTGCCGGTTTTGATGGGTCGGGGAATCCGATTGCGTGGACGCATACGATCGTCGGTCAGTCAATCATGGAGGGAACACCCTTCGCGGCAATGATGATAAAGGACGGCGTCGATGTGGCCTCGGTTGAGGGCGCGGCTGACTTGCTCTACGGCATTCCGAACTTACAGGTTGATCTGCACACTACCAGGAACAGCGTGCCAGTTCTTTGGTGGCGCTCTGTTGGCCATTCGCATAACGGATTCGCAGTTGAGGCGTTCTTTGATGAATTGGCCCACGCCGGCGGTAAAGATCCAGTTGAGCTGCGGCGCGCGTTACTGGTCAATCAACCACGCATGCGTGGGGTGCTCGATCTGGTCGCGGAAAAAGCAAACTGGGGCAAACCTGCACCGGCTGGCCGAGGTCGTGGCATCGCGACGCATTTCTCTTTCGATAGTTATGTGGCGCAGGTGGCGGAGGTCTCTGTCGACAAGAACGGCGCAGTGCGCGTACATCGAGTGGTCTGCGCGGTCGATTGTGGACGCGTCGTCAATCCCGACACGGTAAAAGCGCAAATGCAAGGTGGAATCATCTTTGGCCTGACCGCGGCGTTGAAAGACGAGATCACTTTGGATCGCGGTCGCGTGCAACAGCGAAACTTTCATGACTATCCGATGCTGCGAATAAATGAAGCGCCCGAGATCGAAGTCTACATTGTGCCGAGTACGGAAAACCCGACCGGTGTAGGCGAGCCCGGTGTGCCGCCCGTCGCGCCCGCAGTGACGAATGCGATCTTTGCGGCGACGGGGAGGCGAGTGCGGAAACTGCCGATTGGTTTGGTTGTGTGATTTGGAGTGCGGCGACTTGTCGCCGCTTTGGTTAGCGATCGGTGAGGTCTGCGATAAGTCGCCGACGAATAAAAGCGCTGACAAGTCAGCGCACTCCAAATTTGTTGTGCCTTAATCGGGTTGGACGAGAAATGTCGAGTAAGCATGCATATCTAAAATTCTTGATCGTTGGTCTCTTCATGATCGCGCTTGGACTTGTTGTTCGGCCGATCTCTTCGTGGGCCGACGAATCAGTTCAGAAAGACGACTCGCGCGCACGAGAGCTGTTCGTCTCAATCGTTCCCGTTCTCAAACATCCGCGTTGTTTGAATTGCCATGCTACCGGCGACTATCCGAGACAAGGCGATGACAATCACATTC
>JAWVEM010000519.1:0-3386 GCA_033856735.1 Blastocatellia bacterium | reverse complement strand
GATCCGGCGATGGTCACGGAGGAAGCCAGCACCTGGGTGCGGTCTGCTTTCTCGGTACGGTGTGCGAACAGGCGGCTCTCCTCGGAGAGCATCGCGTTTGCGGTTTCCGTTATTCTCTGGCGAGTATTGCTGGCAGCGGCCTCGATCACCAGTTCGACCGCTTTGCCCTGTTCATTTCGTTTGATGAAATCTATTTCCTGGGCGAATTGGGACAGTCTCTGCTCGATCGCCGGACGCAATCTGCGGATATTTTCGACCTGCGTGGGATTATCGGACGTGATCTGCGCGAGGCGGTCGAGGTCAGGGATCACCTTGGCGACTGAAGCCTCATGGTCAGCGAGAAATTGCGGTCCGTAAGTGAGCAGATAGCCGCGCGCGGCACTTTCGGCGCGGCGAATCTCCAGCAATACACTGTTGATCTGGTTCTCGGCCTCGACCGTGTGCACCACCGCGGCATTGTCGTCGCGGGCCTGGTTGACGAGAATGACCGAGGCCACGCTGATCGCGACCAGCACCAAAAATCCCGCCGCAAGCAGCAGGATCTGGCCAACCGCGCGGCGGCGCGTGGCGTCGACGGTCAAAAGGCTCTTGGCTAGCGAAATCAACAGTCCCCCGCACGGGTTGCTCCCGGCAAGGCGCATAACGCCGTGACATACCGATGGTTCCGCCCGCAAACAAAATTCCGCGTGCAAAGCGATAATTTCCCAAAAAGACGACAACATTCCCGTGATGGTTTCAAACTTCATACCGAACACAGAATGTTCGCCAAATTTGCACCCGTGCTTTGGGAAGAACTTGCCAGTCGACGGTCGCAACTACGATTTCCGGCCGCGATACTACGGCGCCAGTTCGTCCTTCTGCAGGTCAGCGGGAGCAATGCCAGCATCGGCTCAAGCCATCAGTTGACAGGAGGGCTGGATGGAATGAACGAGCACGGCCTGATGATTGGCCTGCACCAGGTCAAGAAGAGCCCTCACTTTCCCGGATTGTCGGCCGATCTGATCGTGCGGATAGTCCTGGATCAGTGTGCGACGACCGCGGAAGCGGTCGAGAGACTCCGTCTTCCGCATGCCATGCAATATAACTACTCACTTCTCGACGCTAACGGAGTTGCCTCGGTCGTCGCGGGCGGTCCAGGGGCGGTCGCGGCGCGGACAGGCGCCTGGCTTGCATGCACCAATCATTTTCAGTCTGCCCTGCTACGTCCGCTGAACGATCGTCGCCGGCGTGTTCGCAACAGAGATTGCCTCCGCTGGAGACATGGCGTCGGGTGGCTTAAGAGCTGAAACGATGTCTACGGCCCTGAACCAATCGACGTCGCCGGCTTTTTTCATGGCTATTTGCGAGGAGGCGGTACTTCACACCAGCGTCGGAGAGCCCGCCAAGAGGCGGCTGTTGATCGGGATCGGCGGCGACGCCGCAGCTCTCGAAGAGGACATGCTGGATATAAGTTTCGTTCGATGGATAGAAGGTGAGGATTTGCCGATATCGCTTCTTGAAGGCCGACTGGGCGACATGTCCAAGCCCGTTGAATGGCCCCCGCGACGTAGAAGGAAAGCGCCTGGCAGTTCGTCCTTTGATTAGTTCGCGGACTCACAAACGTTGCCGGCATGTCCGTATCGGACGCAAAGCGGAAAACATCTACTCGCGGTGAGACATCGAGCCTGATCGCGTATGCGGTCGGTTATGTGCAACTTCTCACTCGCCGCCCGTTCGAAATGTGCTAGGATTTACCGATTGCACTAGGCGTGGTCCTTACTGGGGGACACATGCGACGACGAGATTTCATCACGCTTCTCGGCAGCACTGTGGCAGCGCGGCCGCTCGCTGCACGTGCGCAACAACCGGTGCCTCTGATTGGATTTCTTAGCAGTAGATCAGCTAACGATTCTGCGTCGATTGAAGCTGCATTTCGGACCGGCCTACGAGCCACCGGCTTCACGGTTGGCCAAAATGTGGAGGTTATCTATGGCTGGGCGGAAGGCCAATTTGATCGATTGCCTTCACTTGCGGCCGAATTGGTTGAGCGGCGCGTATCAGTCATCGTGGCGGTAGGTGGGAACACGGCGGCCGAAGCGGCGAAAGCGGCGACAACGACGACCCCCATTGTGTTTGTCACAGGGTCCGACCCAGCGAAAACCGGACTCGTCGCAAGACTTAATAGGCCAGAAAGCAATGTAACCGGAATGACGTTACTAAGTTCTGCCCTCGAACAGAAACGGCTTGAGTTGCTTCGTGAGCTTGTTCCCAATGCAACAATGTTCGGGAAACTCCTAAATCCGACGAGAAGAGCCAGTGACGTTGAGCGTGATGAAATTCAATCCGCAGCGAGATCATTTGGAGAGCATATTCAGGTTCGTGTTCTAGACGCGAGCGCGGCCCGTGATATCGAAGCCGCCTTCGAAGATATTGCGCGCTCGAAGATTGAAGCGCTTCTCGTTGGAACTGACGCTCTTTTCAGTACCGAGCGCAAGCGGATTTTGACGCTGGCTGCGCGTTATGGGGTGCCCGCCATGTATGACTCGCGCATCCAAGTCGAAGAGGGTGGTTTGATTAGTTACGGTACAAGCTACGCAAACGCTTATCGCGAGGCAGGGATGTACGCAGGTCGAATTCTCAAAGGTGCGCGCCCGGCCGATCTGCCAGTATTGCTCCCTACCAAGTTCGAGTTGGTGATCAACGTCAAGACCGCCAAGGCGCTCGGACTGGCTATTCCGTCCTCGCTCCTGGCCCGCGCCGACGACGTAATCGAAGGACTCACCGTTTCCGAAATTGGCAGATATTGTTGCAAAAAGAGATCGAGATTTCCTGGGACCGCTGATGCGTTTTCGTGTGAGGCGATGTGAGGGAACCTCATTGTTTTACACAAAAATGACCACGGTCCTTCGCATCGGTGTTACGGGATATTGCAGCGGGTAGAGGCGTCTAAAAATCCGCTTTCGCGAGATTTTCACATCGTTCGATCTTCGACTTTTGCAACAATATCGGCACTTAGCGGACATCGGAGGCCTGCCGCTCAATGTCCGATTCCCGGGGGGAATAGCGGACATCCTCTCCTCATTTTGTAAGTACACGCCCTAGCTCAAACCCTTGAGCGCTGCCGCCCGCGCCGTCTCAGCCGGCCGCCTTGCCCGCAAGATACTGTTCGAGCCAGTGGATGTGGTAGTCGCCCTCGATAATGGCGCGCTCCCGCACCAGCGCGCGGAACAGCGGCAGCGTGGTCTCGATGCCTTCCACCACCATCTCGTCCAGCGCCCGGCGCAGCCGCATCAGGCATTCGCCGCGGGTCTTGCCGTGGACGATCAGCTTGCCGACCAGCGAATCGTAGTAGGGCGGAATGACGTAGCCCTGATAGACGGCGGAATCGATCCGCACGCCGAGCCCGC
>JAWVEM010000518.1:0-5652 GCA_033856735.1 Blastocatellia bacterium | reverse complement strand
CTCTTCGTACTTAGTGAAATGCATTCGACGGTAACCGCCTTCAGCCGCGATCCAGAGAAGGGAAGTTTGAAAGAGCTGCAAACCTTAACCACCCTGCCGAAGGATTTCACGGGGACGAACTCGAGTGCCGATATCCACGTTTCCCCGGATGGCCGGTTTCTCTATTGTTCGAACCGGGGTCACGACAGCATCGCCATCTTCGCGATTGACCCGCGCAACGGCGTTCTCACCACGGTCGGCCAGGAATCTACGCGGGGCATGACGCCGCGCAACTTTGCCATCGATCCCACGGGAGCGTTTCTGCTGGTGGCTAATCAAAAATCCGACAACATAGTGGTCTTCCGGATTGATCAAAAGACGGGCCGGCTAAGTTCGACGGGGCAGGTGGTTCAGGTGCCATCTCCGGTTTGCCTTAAGCTCACTGCTCCATTTTCGTGAACCGGTTAGGTTATGAATTCGGTACCGGGAGCGCCTTATTTGGAGTGCGCTGACTTGTCAGCGCTTTGGTAAGCGGCGACTCGTCGCCGCGCTGATTCAAAGATGGCCGCGACAAGTCGCGGCTTGGGAAAGCGGCGACAAGTGCCGCACTCCACAAAATAATCCTCTCTACAAAACGTTATGTTCGGATATGATGTGACCTTCAACGACGTTTCAATAATCTCCATGGCAGCTAAATCCCGGAAAGCTGAAAAAGAAGACGCGCCTCTGCTGAGACGTTTTGGGCTGGTCCAGGCAATAGCCCTGAACATGTCGAACATGATCGGCGTGGGCCCTTTCATCACGATTCCACTCTTAATGTCGGCGCTCGGTGGGCCACAGGCGATGTTGGGTTGGATTGTCGCTGTGCTGATCGCGATTCCCGACGGGATGGTTTGGAGCGAACTCGGCGCCGCCATGCCCGGATCGGGAGGTTCGTACCTGTACCTGCGAGAGGGTTACGGCCGGGAAACCTTCGGCAGGCTGATGGCATTTTTGTTTATCTGGCAGTTCATTCTGAGCGGGCCGTTGGAAATCGCCTCGGGCTATATAGGCTTCGCCAGGTATACCGCATACATCTGGACTGGCATGACGCAACGCGCGACGTTCCTGGTCGCCGCCGGGGTCGGCGTCGTTAACATCGTGCTGCTTTATCGCCGCATCACTTCGATCGGCACGATTACCGTCAGTCTGTGGATTGGCACCTTGCTGACGACTCTCGCGGTCATGATAACGGGCGCCATGCATTTCAGCGCGGCCCGCGCTTTTGATTTTCCTCCGGGTGCATTCACGTTTTCCATCGGGTTCCTTTTCGGTCTCGGCGCCGCGTCGCGCGTCGGCGTTTACGACTACCTTGGTTATTACGACATATGTTACATCGGCGATGAAGTGAAGGATCCGGGCCGGACCATCCCGCGCTCGATCATCATCAGCGTGATTGCCGTGGCCATTATTTACCTGGCGATCAATCTTTCGGTTATCGGTGTTGTTCCCTGGCGACAGTTCGTTCCCTGGGACAAGCATCCTGAATCCGGGTTCCTTGTGTCCGCGATGATGGAGCAAATCTATGGCACAAAGATCGCCACGGTTTTCACGGCGATGGTGCTCTGGACGGCATTCGGTTCGGTCTTCGCCCTGTTGCTCGGCTACTCGCGAATTCCTTACGCGGCCGCGCTTGATGGCTATTTCTTCAAAGTATTCGGGCGGCTTCATCCAACGAAGCGATTTCCCTATGTGGCGCTCATCGTGCTTGGGGTAATCTCGATTGTCTGCAGTTTCTTTTCGCTGGATACCGTTATTGACGCGCTAATCTCTACCCGAATCCTGGTGCAGTTCGTCGGTCAGATTCTCGCGCTGATACTGCTCAGAAAGCGCGCACCGAACATGCGCCGTCCATATAAAATGTGGCTGTACCCGCTGCCTTGTCTGGTCGCGCTCATCGGTTGGATATTTATTTTCGCGACCACGGCGTGGCCGGTGATTCTCCTGGGTCTGGGGACGCTGTCTCTGGGCGCGGTCTTTTTCTTTGTATGGTCCTGGTATACCGAGCGTTGGCCATTTGCTTCTGTGGCGCCTGAGAGGGCCGATTAATAGTGCGCTCAGGCGGACAGGATGTCCGCGCTCCGCGATCAGAGGTCCAATACTATGTTTAGACTAGTGGCATTAGGTTTCGTCATCTTACTCCTCGGACTTATTGCGCCGGCGATTGCTCAGAACAAACGTCACCAGCCGCGCCCTGATAAAACGTTTCTGCGCGAAGGCTGGACTATTCAATCTTCCGCCAAAGTTCAGGAGAAGGGTGATGCGATCTCGCAGCATCAGTTCCGGCCGAAGGGTTGGTATCCTGCGAGTGTTCCCTCAACGGTCGTTGGCACTCTGGTTGACGACAAAGTCTATCCGGATCCCTTAACGGGCATGAATCTAAGAATGATACCCGGCTGCAACTATCCAATCGGCGCGAACTTCTCGCTGCGGCCTATGCCGGAAGATAGCCCCTTCAGCGTTTCCTGGTGGTATCGAACTGAATTTCAGCTTCCTGCCGGCTATCGCGATCAGAACATTTGGCTGCATCTCGATGGCGTCAATTTTCGCGCCAACATCTGGCTCAACGGAAAGCAGATTGCCGGCTCGGATCAGATTGCCGGCACGTTCCGTCTCCACGAGCTGAACATCCGCGATGCGATTCGAGTGGGCCAACCCAATACCCTGGCCGTGGAAGTATTCCCGGCGTTGCCCGATGACCTCGGTTGGACCTGGGTGGATTGGAATCCGATGCCGCCGGACAAGAACATGGGCATCTTCCGTGATGTCTATCTCACCAGCAGCGGACCGCTGACGCTCCGTTATCCGCAGGCCGTCACGCACTTCGATCTACCCTCGCTGGACACGGCGCATCTGACTGTCAATGCCGAGGCGCACAACGCAACCGGACGCGAAGTCGAAGGTGTGTTGAGTGGGCGCATCGAAGGAGTTCGCTTCTCGCAGCGGGTCAAACTCGGACCGCAAGAGACAAGGTCGGTTTCCTTCACACCGGAGCAGTTTCCTCAGCTCAACCTCCTTCATCCGCGCGTTTGGTGGCCGGTGCATCTGGGGGCCCAGAACCTCTACGGTCTGGAGATGGAGTTCACCGTAGACGGCAAAGTCTCAGACCGCCAAAGTACGCGCTTTGGCATTCGAGAGATCACCTCCGAATTGGATAAGCAGAACCACCTCGTCTTTAAGGTCAATGGCCAGAATCTACTGATCCGCGGCGGTGGGTGGGCTTCAGATATGTTTCTTCGGTTCATGCCCGATCGTTTGAAGACAGAATTTCAATACGTCAAAGACATGAACTTGAATACGATTCGTTTGGAAGGACAACTTCAGCCGGATTACTTTTTTGATCTCGCTGATGAATACGGAATCCTGATCATGGCCGGTTGGTGCTGCTGCTCGCATTGGGAGCATTGGCAGCACCGTGACGATTACAAGGAAGGGCCAGTCTGGGACAAAGAGGATTACGACATCGCTGCTAAATCGCAAGCCGATCAGATCAGACGCTTGCGAAATCATCCGAGCATGTTGGCGTGGTTGAACGGCAGCGACAATCCGCCGCCTCCCGATGTCGAGCAGATGTATATCGACATCCTCAAACGCTATCAATGGCCCAACCCATTCCTCTCTTCGGCGACAGCGAAACCGACGTCAGTTACCGGCGCGACTGGAGTCAAGATGGAAGGACCATATGAGTGGGTGCCGGCTAACTACTGGCTGCTGGATAAAGAGGCAGGCGGCGCTCATGGATTCGCGACTGAGATCAGTCCCGGACCGGCTATCCCGCCGATCGAAAGCCTGCAGCGGATGATTCCGAAAGATCACCTCTGGCCCATCGATGAGTTCTGGAACTACCACGCCGGCGGCGGGCAGTTCAAAAATATAGATGTGTTCACCGCCGCTTTGAATGGCCGTTACGGCGTGGCCAAAGATGTGCGGGACTATGCGGTTAAGTCACAGTTGATGACCTACGAGGGCCAGCGGGCGATGTTTGAGGCATATGCCGGCAACCGGTACAAATCGACCGGAGTGATTCAGTGGATGCTGAACAACGCCTGGCCTTCCTTGATCTGGCATTTGTATGACTACTACCTGATGCCTGCGGGCGGATACTTTGGAACTAAGAAGGCCTGCGAGCCGATTCACGTGCAATATTCCTACGACGACAAGAGCGTCATGGCAGTGAATACTACTTATCAGGCGCAGCGGAAATTGAGGTTGACCGCGCAGGTGTACGACATCAATCAGGCGGAAAAGTTTTCCAAAGTAACTGAGTTCGATCTGGCAGCAGACAGCAACTTCAAAGCTTTCTCCATTCCGCAAATAAGCGATCTGTCTGCGACCTACTTCCTCAAGCTCACGCTGCAAGACACCGCTGGTCTGATTCTTAGTTCCAACTTTTACTGGCTGTCGACTACCGATGATGTGCTGGATAAGAAAGGAACCAAATGGTTCTACACGCCGGTGAGTTCGTATGCCGACATGACTCAACTCGAAAAACTTCCGCCAGTGACGTTGGTCGTGGCGGGCAGGGCCGTGCGTCGCGGCGGCGAAGAAATCGCGCATGTGACCCTTTCAAATCCGAGTCGCAACCTGGCCTTCTTTGTTCACCTCCAGATAAAACAGGGAGGTAGTGAACGAGACGTCCTGCCGGTGATTTGGCAGGACAACTACGTATCGTTGCTGCCGGGTGAGCGCAGGGAGCTTACGGCAGCTTACAAGGTAAAGGATTTAGGCAAAGCGGCGGCTTTTCTGAAGGTCGAAGGCTGGAACAGTGTGCCGGTTAAGATTCCTCTGCGGTCGAACGAGAGACGGTGACGTTTTGATGTCAGTACCGGGAGCGGTAGCGACCGGGTCATCGTCCGGCCAAAGTCGACCTTCGGGTTGATTGGTACCCGGTCGCTACCGCTCCCGGTACTGACTGCTTTTCGTTAGCGTCTATCATTCTCAATCGTCAACGTCTTAGCCAAAGTCAGCTTCCCTCGCAGCTCGATCTGTTCCGACGACCGGCCTACGAGGACGTCAAAATCGCCCGCGTCTGCCCGCCATTGTTTTCCGTTCACGTCGTAGTAGGAAAGTGCGCGGCCATCGAGGGGCACCGTGACGCGTTTTGTCTCGCCGGCGCGCAAGCTTACTTTCGTGAACCCTTTCAACTCCTTAACCGGCCGCGGCACTTTCGCGTGCGTGTCGCCCACATAAACCTGCGCGACATCCGCGCCTTCGCTATTGCCGCTGTTCTTTACGTCGAAGGAAACCTCGTAGCGCGGGTTTGCAGAATCGCTGTTGGCGATGGTCTTGATGTTCAGATTGCTGTACTTGAACGTCGTGTAGGACAGCCCAAAGCCAAATGGAAAGAGAGGTTTCGTGCCGGTCTTTTCGTAGCCACGATAACCAACGAAGACGCCTTCCTTGTAAACGACGCGGTTCGTGCCGGCGGCCGGATAATAACTGTCGTGCACCGGATTGTCTTCCCAGCGCCGCTCAAAAGTAACCGGCAGGCGACCCGAAGGATTCAGTTCACCGAAGAGAACTTCGGCCAACGCGCGGCCGCCCTCCTGACCCGGATACCACATCTCAATCAGCGCTGGAACGCGATCGAGCCAACCATTCATCGACACGTTCCCGCCCGACGTGATTACCACA
>JAWVEM010000517.1:0-3387 GCA_033856735.1 Blastocatellia bacterium | reverse complement strand
CACGAGGAGTGATCCTGTCTCAAGCGACTTTGCTATGACACTGTCGAATTGGCAAAAGAAAGCAGGACTGAACCCGAGTGGAGTGCTCGATGAAGATACCTTCATGACAATGGTCGCAGAGTGGCAGAGGAACAGGCTAAAGGATCGCACTTATGCCCAGCCCGACCAGCTCATTACAACTCCCATTTCGGATTTTTATGATCCCGAGCGCGTAGCAGAACTTCGCCAGGTAGAACGAAACACTTATGCGGCGTACAAGCAGATGGTCGCGGCTGCGATCGCCGATCCGTCACTTCACCTGCGTCATACGGGCGCGGGCGAACTTGCGGCCGAGGAAAAATACTTCAAAATCGTTTCCGCCTTTCGCTCGCGCGAATATCAGAATCAATTGCGGCGCCAATCACCGAATGCCGGCAGCGCCGGTCTCGCTGTGAACAGCCCGCACTTCACGGGTCGCGCGCTGGACTTTTATGTCGGCGGCGATCCCGTTGACACCAAGGATTCAAACCGCGCCATTCAAGTCAAAACGCCGCTTTATCAGTGGCTCGTGAGGAATGCTGCACGGTTTGGCTTTAGCCCTTACTTTTACGAACCCTGGCACTGGGAATACGTAAAGTAGAGACTGGAAACTCGCCGGTTCTCATTTCTGAACCATCATTTAATAGCAATAACTTTCGGTAAGTTTCCGAAAGTGATAGCCAAGCGCCGCCAGCATCAGGCCGTCGTCAATCTTGTCTCGGTGCTTAGAGACAACTCGTCCCATGAACCGCCAGAACTCTCCGCGAGACTTATCGCGCACGCCCAGCGCAAAGACGATGCGAGCAAACGCGGTGATGTCTTCTCGCTTCAGTCCACCTTCGCCAATCTGTGGCGAACCAGCACGGGTCACCCGACCGAGGCTGTCAAACGAGCGCGCATAATACTCGCGCGGACTGTAGATATTTCGGATGATGGATTTATAACCTTCAATCAAAGTTGTGGCGTCCATCTTAGGCACAAAGTTGAGCACGCAATCCGTATTGCTTCCCGTGTGATCCTCTACTCCCATGAGCCGCCCTTCGCGCTCCAGTCGCCGCCATAGTTGCGTGTCGGGGATGGCCGCGAGCAAGCCGACCATGGCGACAGGGATTGCGCTCTCACGAATAAAATCCATCTGCCGTTCGAAGATGTCGTCCGGGTCGTTATCGAAGCCGACGATGAAGCCACCCAACACCTCCATCCCGTAACTCTGCACGTGCCTCACAGAGTCAATCAGATCGCGACGCGTGTTCTGGCCCTTCTGAGCCTCTTTCAAACTTTCAACAACTGGTGTTTCGATGCCGATAAAGACTTGCCTGAATCCGGCGGTTCGCATCTGCTCGAGCAACTCATCGTCGTCAGCGAGATTCACGCTGGCTTCCGTCGTAAACGAGAAAGGGTACTTGTTGCGTACCGACCATTCGGCCAGCACCGGCATTAGCAGCCGCACGTTTTTCTTGTTACCGATAAAATTGTCGTCGACGATGAAAACCTCGCCACGCCAGCCAATCCGCAGCAATTCGTCCAACTCGGCGACAATCTGCTGATTGCTCTTGGTGCGGGGCACCCGGCCGTAAATCTCAATGATGTCGCAGAACTCACAATTGAAGGGACAGCCGCGCGAGTACTGCACCGACATGTCGCTGTACTGGTTGAGTTCGGCCAGCGCGAAATCGGGAATCGGTGTCAGGGCAAGGGCCGGCCGCTCCGGAGCCTGGTAAACAGCTTTCGCTTCGCCCCGCTCAAAATCTTCCAGGAAGCCGGGAAACGTCGTCTCGACTTCGCCGACGAAAACGTGATCCGCTTCAATCGCATCGTTGAGGCCCATCGAAGCATACGGGCCGCCCATGACAACTGTTTTCCCTTCAGCCTTACATAGACGGATGACTTCTTTGAGCGACTCTTTCTGAACATACATCGCGCTGGCAAAGACGACATCAGCCCACTCCAGATCAGCGCTCGTAAGCGCACGGACGTTCATATCCACCAGTCGGCGGTTCCAAGCCTTAGGCAGCATCGACGAGATCGTGAGCAGGCCGAGCGGCGGGAAAGCAGATTTCTTGCCAATAAACTTCAGGGCATGACGGAAGCTCCAGAAGGTGTCGGGAAACTCAGGATAGATCAGTAATGCGTTCATACGAGTTTGGTCCAGCGCGAACGATTTATTCTACCAATAGCGGAACAGTAAACCTGTTGCGGTTGCGACCATAGTGGTTGCCAGCCAGGGAGACTGCAAATAAAGTCCCATCGTGAGTGCGATTAACAAAGCCGCGACGAACCGGATCAGATAGGACTTAGGTCCTGACAACCGTTTCCTGCCCGATAGTGCAAACACCACAACCGAAGCGACAATAAACGGTAGCAGAAGATATTCAGTCCAGTAGGTAAATTCCAGTGAACGAATAAACACAAGAGGCATTGTGTTGTCTTCCACCTTAAGAAGGTATATTCAAAGTACCCGGTTTTCGGTTTCAAACCGCGCGCGGCAGATTCATTTCCCTTTGATCTACAACCCGCTTCAACTTCCTGCCATTCCGCAGGCTTCCGGGTGCGCAGGGAACGACACGGAACTCATAGAGCTTCATTTCATAATTTTTCCAAAAGTTCGCGAATCCTGCTCGTAAGTTGTCCAGGACGGCATGCTCGACTTCGGGTTGACGATCAAAGTGAGCCACCTCGAGATGTAACTCGACGATGTCCCGTCTGCCGTCATGTTTGATCACCGCTTGCCAATCTGGACCATGACCGTTCACATTGCGTAAGACTTCCTCGAACACCCAAGGGCCTACGTTGCCCATGCCGCACACAACCATTTCATCAGTGCGTGACCGGATCTTAGCGATGCGTTTGGCAAATAAGCCACAGGAGCAAGGCTCGTCAACCAATCGAGTTAAGTCCGTTGACCGATAACGAATCAGCGGCATTACATCCCGCACGAGCGTCGTATACACCAGTTCGCCATACCCTTCGACATCTATTTCAGGCGTCTCAAAGAAGAAGAAGAGATCGTTGCGGTGATAACCATCTTTGCGCTCGCACTCCGCGCCGAGCGTACCGAACGATTCGGTTTGGCCGTAGCTCAGATAAAGCGGCGCGCCCCACACGCTCTCGACGACGTGCCGTGCTTCTTCAGTGATATTCTCGCCGCCGCCGAAGAGGAGTTTGACCGGCCACGTGCCTCGTTCGCGCGCCAACTCCGAGAGGCGCACGAGCCACGAAGGCTCACCGAAAATCACATTCGGTTTGTATTCGCGGGCCCGTTCGTAAAACTCCTGCGGCGGAATCTTGCCTGCTTCGACGTGGAAGCATTTCAAATACTGCAGGGCCACCCGCAAGACCACCGGCGAGACCCAGAACGAACAGTCGTAA
>JAWVEM010000516.1:0-6382 GCA_033856735.1 Blastocatellia bacterium | reverse complement strand
CTCGAGTCGCCGGTCAAAGAAGATCACTTTCTTTACCTCACCGGCAGGCGCGCTATTCGTTCGCCGATCACGCCCCCGCCGCTGATGAATCATGGCTATTACATCGTCTCACTGAATCGCTTGACCGCCTGGCTGGGCGAGAAATGTGAAGAGGCAGGCGTTAACATCTTTCCGGAATTTCCCGGCGCGGAAATGTTGTACGACCAAGATGATCGTGTTGTCGGCGTGCGCACCGGCGACAAAGGGATCGACAGGGAAGGGAAGCAGAAGCCCAACTTTGAGCCTGGCGTCGATTTGCTGGCGAAGGTCACGGTTTTAGGCGAAGGCGTCCGTGGATCTCTAACCAAGAAACTTGTCGCCCGTCTCGCTCTTGACGAAGGACGCGAGCCGCAGGTGTACAGCTTGGGCGTGAAAGAGCTCTGGGAACTTCCAGACGATCGTTATCCGACGGGACGCGTAACGCACACGCTTGGATTTCCTTCCGATCAATGGACGTACGGCGGCGGCTGGATTTACGGAATGCAAAACCGAGTCGTGAATCTCGGCTACGTCACCGGCCTGGATTATCGCGACCCGCTTATTGATCCGCACGCAGAATTTCAGCGCTTTAAATCACATCCGTTCCTCGCGAAGCTGCTAAAAGACGGCAAGATGATTCGCTATGGCGCGAAGGCGATCGCTGCCGGCGGCTGGCATGCGATGCCCAGGCTGTACGCCGACGGCGTCCTGATTGTGGGCGACAGTGCGGGCTTTCTGAACGCGGCGCGCTTGAAAGGAATTCATTCAGCAATTAAAAGCGGCATGCTCGCCGCCGAAACGATCTTTGAGGCTTTAATCGCCGGCGACTTTTCAGCCGCCAAGTTGCAGAGCTTTGAGAGGCGGGTGAAAGAAAGCTGGATTACTCCTGAGCTGCGCCGCTATCGCAACTTCCACGCAGCGTTCAGTCATGGGCGTTGGTTGGGAATGGCGAACGCGGGATTGCAGTACCTCACCGGCGGTCGCGCGTGGGGGATTTTCGATCGCGTCCATCAGGAGGCCGGGCATGAAGTAATGCGGAAACTTTCGGCCTACGGATATCGCGGCGACGATGTGGCCCAACGTTACCGGGACTTTAAATTTGACGGCCAGCTTACTTTTAATAAAGTGACCGACGTCTATCATGCCGCGGTTGCGCACGACGAAGATCAGCCGGCGCACCTGCACGTGTTGGACACGAACATCTGCGCGACGCGCTGTACGGAAGAATACGGCAACCCTTGTCAGCGTTTCTGTCCCGCAGCCGTCTATGAAATGGCGGACAACGGCGACGGCCAGCGCCGGCTGCAAATCAATTTTTCAAACTGCGTCCATTGCAAGACCTGCGACATCATGGATCCCTACCAGATTATTAATTGGGTGACGCCGGAAGGCGGCGGTGGGCCGGATTACAAGGGTATGTGAGGTGGCAAACGCATTCTGCGTAGATCCCGCGTTGAGGCCCGAAGGGCCGTCAGCATCCATTAACTCGCCGGCTTCATCGAATACCGCTTGGTAATGAACCTCACGTAATCCCGTGTTTCCTGATAAGGCGGAACGGTGTATCCATGCTTGATGACAGCGTTCTCTCCGGCGTTGTAACCCGCCAGCGCCAGGTCGATCCGGCCATTGAACATCTGCAGAAGATCCTTCAAATAGCGCGTGCCGCCCATGATACTCTGCGCGACGTCGTAAGGATTTGTAATTCCGTACCGCGCGGCGGTTCCGGGCATGAGCTGCATTAACCCCTGCGCGCCTTTCGGGCTGGTGGCATTGTTCGAGAAACGCGACTCCTGATGCATCAGGCAGAAGATTAAATAGGGATCGACGCCGTACTTGTTCCCATAAAAACGAACCAGAGTGTCGACTCTGTTATTACCGGTACTCCAGACAACATTTGAAAGCACGGGGTTTGTTGAAACAGCAGCCACGACGACCGGTTTGTTGGCCTCCGCGATCTGATTCCGAGCGTCCTCAACCTTCGCCCGTGCATCAGCCAATTCCTTGTCGCTCTTTTCCACATCTACCCTCGAGACTAGGCCATCCTTATAGAGTCCCTTGATTTGAGTGTTTTGTTGGTCAAGCTTCTGCACCTCACGTTCGTACAGAGCCTGGAGCGCAGCAAGACTCTGCTTGTAATCGTTCACTGCATTGCTTATGCCTGGAGCAGTTTTATCATCCGATTTCGTTGGCGCAGTGGAGGCCCCTGTCTGACTGGGAACGCGGGCACCCCCGCCCGCAACGGTGGCCCCAGGTGTTCCCGCTGTTGCGTTAGGAGTCGCGAAGTCAGAAGCCGAAACACTAGTTCCTCCAGTTGCCGGTGTGCCCACTGCATTAACTGCTTGGGCCTGAGTCGCCGGCGCAACATTCACGGCCTTTTCCTGAGCGGCAGCGGTCGCGGCGGCAAAGAAGCAACCCAAAATTAGTGCAAACACACGAGGAATTACTGAGGATTTTCGAACCTTTTGATGCATGTATGTTTTGACTCCCTACAACTAGACACCGCTCGGCTTCTGTCGGTTACCTCATGAGGAGAAGCTCGGGCTGCCTCATTGGCGTGAGTTAGTTTGATGTAATTTGGAGGCCATTTACTGCCTGGGAACGAGTGGCTTTTCATTCATAGTCGCCATGAAATACCTACCTCCATAAGGGGTCACCAATCTATATTTTCGGCCCGAAAGAGAAACCTTCCGATCGCGAAGGCCCCAGGCAGCTATGCAGACTCTGAGCTGATTCCGCGAGGGGTGGACGCTTCTGAATTTGCTGATTGTGGATCGCGGGTGATGAGCCCTCCCTATCGGTCGGGCTAGGGCCCCGGAGAATCCGGCGTCGCGCCACGGACTTTGGTATGTGATCTTGTAACGGACGAATCACAGACTGAAGTCTGTGCCACTTGGTTTACTCGCCCGCTCCCGCAGGCGGTTCTGACCTCTTGGCGAAGTCGGCGAGGGATTCTTTGAGGCGGGTTTGCTGTCGCTGGCGGCGGGCGCGTTCGGCGTAAATCACGGCGGCCAGTTGTTGCGACGCTCGGTTGATGTCGTCGTTGAGAATCACGTATTGAAAATCCTTGTACTGCGCAACTTCCGCCGGGGCGCCGCGCAAGCGTCTCTCTAAATCGGCGGGCGAATCTGTGCCGCGCTTCACCAGTCTCTGGCTTAGCAACTCAAAGGATGGCGGCAGAATAAAGATTGATAAGGCATCGACAATCTTTTCGCGAATACTGGCCGCGCCCTGAACATCGATCTCCAGAATAATGTCGTGGCCGGCGGTCCGTTCGCGTTCCACCTGCGAATGGCTTGTGCCGTACAGATAGCCGTAGACATTTGCCCATTCCAAAAAGTCGCCGTGCCGGATCATTTCTTCGAACTCCGGCGTTGACACAAAAAAATACTCGCGACCGTTCTGTTCGGTTCCGCGCGGCGCGCGAGTCGTGTAGGAAACCGAATAACTAACGCCGGGTACCGTTCTCAGGACGCGATCGATCAAGGTGCCCTTGCCGCCGCCCGACGGCGAGCTGACAACGATCAGCATTCCTTGTTCGCCGGCCGCGGCTAAGCCCTTTGAATCTTTGGTGTGGGTTGGTTCATTCAACATTTTGCACTTGTTCACGCAGCTTCTCGACCTCGGCTTTGATCGCCAGGCCCGCGTCTTTGATCGAGATCTCGGTTGATTTGGAGAGGACCGTATTGGCCTCGCGGTTGAGTTCCTGAAGCAGAAAATCGAGGCGCTTGCCTACCTCGCCTTCGGCGTCGATGGCGGCGCGAAATTGCTCGATGTGACTGCGCAGTCGCGTTAGCTCTTCGCTGATGTCGCTGCGGTCGGCAAGATACGCGACCTCCTGGGCCAGGCGGCCGGCATCAAGGTCGACGGCCTGGGCGCCTCGGGCCAGTAGCTCACTGATTCTTTTTTGCAGCCGCTGCCGATATGCGTCGGCCAGGCCAGCGGCTGCGGCTTCGATGACCGGAACTTCGGTTTCGATCTTCGTCAGGCGGAGCCGCATCTCTGCGGCCAAGGCAGCGCCTTCGTTTTCACGCATGCTTTCGAGACTGTCGAGTGCTTCATCCAACGCTCGTTCCATCCCGGCCGTGTTCGTTTCGTCCAGGCCGTCACGCGCGGGCGCCATCGCTCCCGGCAAACGCGCGACCGCACTTACATCGATATCGCCCGCCAGGTCGAACTGCTTCTGAATGTCGCGCATCGCACTGACATACCCGGCGATCAGAGGCCGGTTGATTTCGTAAGTAGTTGCTCCGGTCCGCTCGAAGTTAATATTGAGATCGACCCGGCCGCGCGAGAGACGAGCGCCAATCCGTTTCCTGATCATCATTTCAAGCGGCGACAGCTCCTGACTCAGCCTTAGATGGATATCCAGAAAGCGATTATTCACAGTCTTGATCTCAACAGCGACGGTAAACTTGTCGCCGCTGGCTGCGCCGTGGCCAAATCCAGTCATTGATTTCATGTGTAATGTCAGTAGCCAGTTGTTGGTTGTCAGTGGTCCAGGCGCGAAAGAAGGCGACCTACCACTAACTACTGACAACTGACAGTTCTCCTTCTTCATCCGCAAACTGCAACTCATAGAGACGTTGGTACTGTCCGCCTCGGGCCAGCAACTCGGCGTGGGTGCCTTGTTCGATAATCTGGCCACGCTCGATCACTACGATCAGATCCGCCCGCCGAACTGTCGACAGGCGATGGGCGATGACCACAGTGGTGCGATCGCGAATCAAGTTTCCGATCGCGCGTTGTACCAGGTTCTCAGACTCGGCATCCAGCGCCGAAGTCGCTTCGTCCAAAATCAGCACCGGGGCATCAATCAGGACCGCGCGCGCGATGGCCAGCCGCTGTCTCTGGCCACCGGAAAGGAAAGTGCCGCGTTCCCCGATGATCGTGTCATACCCATCAGCCAACTCGACGATGAAATCGTGCGCGAGCGCGGTCCGGGCCGCGTCGTGGAGTTGCGCTTCGGTGGCGTCAGGCCGGCCGTACGTGATGTTATACCGCACCGTATCATTAAACAGAACGGTTTCCTGAGTGACGAGGGCAATCTGCCTTCGCAAACTTGCGACGCGCGCTTCGCGAAGATCGATTCCATCCCAAAACACTGCGCCCGCACTAGGATCGTGGAAACGCGGCAGGAGTTTTGTCAGCGTTGACTTGCCGCCCCCGGACTGTCCCACGAGTGCGACCAGCTTGCCAGCCGGAACGGTCAGGCTTACTCCGCGCAACACCGCGCGAGTTTCGTCTCCATAACCAAAATGCACATCGCGAATTTCGATCTCGCGCTGCAGCGGAGACAGTTCGAACGCGCCGGGCTTTTCCTGAATCTCGGCATGCTCGTCCATCACTTCCCAAACATGCTGGGCCGCGGCCAGCGCCTGCGAGAAGGCGTTATGTAAGCGGGCGAGCTTTCGCATCGGGTCATAGCTGCGAGCCAGAAAAAAAAGAAAAGCAAAAAACTGCGCGGTATCAATCCGGCCCAACCTGATTTCGCGTTCACCAAAGAAGAGGAGGGCCACGATGAAAAGAACGCCAATCAACTCGATAATCGGGGGCGCCATTCCGGATATGCTCGCCGACCGCAGATTGGTGCGCCGAATGCGTTCGGCCACCGAGGTAAAACGATTGCCTTCGCGGCTTTCACCTCGATACGCCTTGACGATGTTGTGATTAGCCAGCGCCTCCTGGGCCGTATCCGTTAGGCGTTTGCTGCCTTCGAACGACTCGCGCGAAAGCTTCCGCAGTGAGCTGCTGAAGCGGATCGTCAACCCGGCAATCGGGGGAGCAATCAGCAGCGAACCAAGGGTCAGTCGCCAGTTCACATAGAACGCCGTGCCCAGCAAAGCGATCAGAGTGAGACCCTCGCGCAGGACATCTCTCAAAGTGTTGGTGACGGCGGCTTCGATCGCGGCGGCGCTGGTGATTAGCCGAGAGACGAGATAATTAGTGCGGTGCCGTTCGAAGAAGGTCGCCGACTGTCCTAGCAGGTGACTGTAGAGCTCCCGGCGCAGCCGGAGAATCGAAGACTGGCCGATGTGGGCCATCAGATAAGTGGAAAAATAATCGGCTATCCCTTTGACGACTGTAAAGACAACCAGCAACAGCGCGATCGTGCGGAAGGCGGCGAGGCCCGAAGACGGAATCAGTCTCTGTAAAGCAAAAGGTGTCGGAGTAGGGTGTCCGTTGACCGGCCTTAGCGCCTGATCGACGATCGGAATGATCAGAGCTCCGGTGGCGCTTTCCAACACGCCGCCGACAACCATCGCCAGAGTAGCAACAGCGAACATGCCGGTGTGAGGCAGAAGATATCTTAGCAGCCGTCGCAGGTCGCGCATCTCAGATCAGTGCCTGGATCGTTTATAGGGAA
>JAWVEM010000515.1:0-5679 GCA_033856735.1 Blastocatellia bacterium | reverse complement strand
ACGCTCAGGTATGTGCGCCGAATGTATTCATTCGCTATAAGCGCTTGCGTCTCGCCCGAGAACTGCACGCGACCTTGACCAAGGACATAGACGTAGTCCGCCAAACGCATCGCGAGATGATAATTCTGTTCGACCAGCAAGATGGGGATTCCCGCCATCTTGACATTCTTCAGCACTTCTTCGAGCGTCTCGATGATGACGGGCGCAAGCCCCTCGCTGGGTTCATCCAGAATCATCAGATCGGGTCCGGTCACTAGCGCGCGCCCGATTGCCAGCATCTGCTGCTCGCCGCCGGAAAGCTGTCCGCCGAGACTGTGCCGCCGCTCGGCGAGCCGGGGGAAAATCTCAAGCACATATTCAATGGGCTTACGCGTGGAGCGATGTTTCGAGGCGCCAAAAGCGATCGCGAGATGTTCTTCGACTGTCACCGTTGGAAATATCCCACGGTCCTCGGGCACAAAGGCAATTCCAGAGCGTACGATTCGATGGGTTGCCGACTGTGTAATATCGGTGCCCTTGAAGATAATTTGGCCGCGCCGGGCAGGCGTGAGACCCAGGATCGAGCGCAACGTCGTTGTCTTGCCGGCGCCATTCCGCCCGAGAATTGCCACGCATTGCGCCGGCCCGACGGACAGCGCAATGCCTTGGAGAATGTGACTCTCCCCATAATAGGTATGGACACCGCTCATCTTAAGCATGGTGCTGCCCGAGATACGCTTCGATCACTTGTTGGTTCGACTGAATTTCATCCTTCGTCCCCGTCGCGAGTAATTTGCCGTAACTCAGCACGGTAATGATGTCGCAGATCGCGAAAACGACATCCATGTCGTGTTCGACAAGAACGATAGTCAAATCTGGCGAGAGACCGTTGATCAGCTTTATCAAATTCGCTCGTTCGTCCGGAGAGGTCCCGGCGGCTGGCTCGTCCATCAGCAGGATTTTCGGCTCCGCGCACAACGCCACGGCGACTTCAAGCTGGCGTTTCTGGCCGTAGGACAACTCTTTGACGGTGCGATCAAGGCAGGCATCCAGATGCATCTGCTCCGCCGCGTGCCGCGCCTTGCCGATGACATCGGTAAACTTCGAAGGTGACCGCAGAAGCGAATGCCGCGAAGGATGGAATGCCTGACAGGCAATGCGAAGGTTTTCCAGAACCGTGACGCTTTCAAGCAGCATGTTCTTCTGAAACGAGCGTGACAGCCCGCCGCGCGTCACAAGATCAGGACGGCCTTGCCGTACCGGAATGCCATGGATCAGAATTTCGCCGCTTGTCGGCGGTTGCCAACCCGTGATCAGATTGAAGAGCGTGGTCTTGCCGGCACCATTTGGCCCAATCACGGCGTGTCGCTGACCATCCGGAATCGTGAGATTCAGATTGGCGATAACTTCCAGCCCACCGAAGGCCTTTCGCAGATTCCGGATTTCGAGCGCGCTCATCGCCATTTTCCGATCAGCGTGCGGAGGGTACCGAGAATGCCGCCGCGAAAGAAGGCAACTACCAGCATGAAAAAGATGCCGAAGAACAGATTGTACTCGTCGGTAATCAGACTTAGTGCCTGCTTTACCACGACGAAGACCGCGGCTCCGACGAATGGCCCCAGGATCACATTGGCCCCGCCGATGATCACCATCAACACGCCTTCGCCGCTCACCTGCCAGCTCATCGAGTCCGGGTTGACGAAGTAAGTGTATTGCGCCTGCAGGATGCCTGCGACCGCGCAGATTACCGCGGAAAGCGCGAATGCCCCAATCTTGTAGTGGGCCACGGCATAGCCCATCGACATGACGCGCCGTTCGTTCTCGCGAATACCGATCAGTACACTCCCAAAGGGAGAATTCACGATGCGCCACAACAGCAGGAGTGCGAGCGCCGATACCGTGAGGATATAGTAGTAGAAAACGACGGGACCGTGCGCGCTCAGGCCGAGCTGGGACAGATCGGGCCGGGGAATTCCCGACATGCCGTCGGACCCGTTGGTCCAGCGGAGTTTAATCGCCGCGCCATAGAACATCTGCGAGAACGCAAGCGTAATCAGCAGAAACTCGACGCCACGAGTTCGGGTACAGATTGCACCGATAGCCGCCGCGATCATCGCGACGACAACAAGCGTGATCGCCGCGGAAACCCAGAGTGGCCATCCCAGCAGCGCCGTTCCAACGGCGATGCCATAGCCTCCAAGGCCGAGAAACATAGCCTGCCCCAACGACACCAGGCCGGTGTATCCGATCAGAAGGTTGATGCCCGACGCAAAAACACCTGCAATCATGACTTCAACGGCGAGCGTCATCGCGTACCCTGATGCGAACGACGGCAGGGCACAAAAAACCGCGCCAGTCAGCACAAAACGCGCGGCAGACGCACGGCGCGAATCTGGGAACGTTGAGAGCTTCAATGGTTGAAATTCGCGGTCTTTGCGACACAGGGATTCTGCACTCATGCCAACCTGCCTACCGCGCCGAACAGGCCTTGCGGACGGATGATCATCACGGCAATCAGCAGCGCATAAACTGCGAAGAGCTCAGCCTCCGGAAAGAACGCCTGGGCAAAAGTATCCGTCATGCCAACTATCAGCGAGGCGTAGAATGACCCTTTGAGGTTGCCCAGGCCACCGACCACCACAACGACAAACGTGGTCACGACGATGCCGATACCCATATTCGAATAGATGCTCATGACCGGCGCTGCGACGACGCCTGCGAATCCCGCCAACGCGGATCCGAAGCCGAAAACCAGCGCAAACAGAACGTTGATGTTAATGCCAAGCGCAGTCACCATCTCGCGATTGTCGACACCGGCGCGAAGCGTTGCCCCAATCAATGTCCGGTCGATAACCAGCGACAGCGCAGCCGCAACGCTGATACCGGCTGCGATAATGAATAATCGATAGGTCGGGTACTCAATGCCAAGGAAGGCGATACGGCCTTTCAGCAGATCCGGCGTCGCGATGCTGTAAAAACTCGAGCCATAGAGATACTCGACAGCTCCCGCTGTTGCGAAAAGCAATCCGAATGTCAGCAGTGCCAGATCGAGATGGGTGGAACGTCCGCGTTCCGCCAAAGGCTGAAGAACGTAGAACTGCAGCACAAATCCCGCTGCGAATGGGAGCAGCGGTCCGATCAGAAGCGCCGCCCAGAACGACCCGGTCGCCTTGGCAATAATCAGCCCAAAATACGCGCCCATCGTGAAGAACGCGCCATGCGCCAGATTGAGGATATTCATCAATCCGAAAATCAACGTCAGGCCCACAGCAAGCAGAAAGACCAGCATGCTGAGCTGAAAACCATTCAGAAACTGAAGAAGAAAGAGCTGCATACAGCCTCACGCCGTTCCATCGACGAACCGGCTCCATGGCCGTGGAACCCGCCCCGAAAATCAAAATGGGTCAGAAGGATTTGGCGCAGCCCGACAGGTCTCCTGCGCCTGCGAATTCATCAACAAATTTGCGCCGTGGCTTGCCGTCTGCATCCTTGACGATCTCAACTAGATAGACCTTCTCAAGCAACGCACTGTTTTGAGCATTGAAGCGAATCTTGCCGCGCGGCGCATCGAATGTCAGATCGCGCATTGTCGAAATGATCTTGGCGCGGTCCTCCGGAATCTCGCCGCCAAGCTTCTCAAGCGTCAGCATGATTGCCTTGCCATTGTCGTAGCCAAGTGCAGCGTTCACATCGGGATCTTCCTTGAATTTTTCGCGGAACGCCTTGACGAATTTCTTGCTTGCTTCGTTTTCAAGATCCGGGAAGTGTACGGTGATGTGCTTTGCCCCAATGACCAGATCTCCTAGCGCAGGCCATAGGGCTTCGTCGTAGACCCATTGATCGCCAATCAAGGGGAGCTTGTCCTTCAGACCGAAATCGGCGTGCTGCTTGACTACTTGAACGGCCTCGCTGCCTGCATAGAAGGCATAAATGATCTGAGCGCCCGAGTTGCCGGCCTGAGTCAGCGCCGCCCCCCAGTCCTTTGTCTTCTGGAACGGCGTCCATATTTCCTGAACGACCTTGCCTCCACCCTCCTCAAACCCGCGCTTGAACGCACCAAGAAATGAATGGCCGGCCGAATAGTCCGGCCCCATGATGACAGCCGTCTTTATACCCTTGCTGGCCCAATACTTTCCGGAATTGTATTGAAAGCCATTCGCGCTGAAAGACGAGCGCGCGATATAGGGGCTGCAGAACTTTCCAGTGATTTCGTCGGCGAAAGCGAAGCCAAATATCACCGGCACCTTGCCGCGATCGGCAAGTTCGGACAGCGCAATGGCAACGTTCGAGCCGACGATACCGGTGACGAAGTCCACCTTGTCGAGCTGCACCAGTTTGTTGAACTTCTGGACACCCACACTGGGCGTGAGCTCATCATCGGCCCGGATAATCTCGATAGCGCGACCGGCAATCTTGCCTTCGTACTCGGCGATTGCGATCTGCAAACCGCGGTCAAAACCCTCGGAAACAGGTGCGTAAACACCCTTGTAGGTCAGGATCAGGCCAATCTTGATCGGCCCCTTATCCTGAGCATAGCTCGGAATACCGACAGTGGCCGCGAGGACGGCTGCTGCACCGAGAATGGTGCGCGTACTTTTCTCGAAAGAGAATGCCAAGCCAACCTCCCTATTGCCGTGGCGGACCTAATCCCGCCTCAAGACTCCAGCTTGGCTGCCAATTTGCGGCAATCCTGCTCGGACTGTTATGGCAATGGTGATAGATCAGCAGACTGCATCGCACTTGCAGCAAAGCGCCGGGACCTACGAAAGAACGCCGTTTTGTCGGAACGCGCGAAGTCACGCCTTTTCCGCAAAATAAGTCCCTTCAAGGTATTAACCGGGAAGTCACTCTCGCCGTTGGCGAAACGACGACGGCGTCAGGCCCGTCGCCTTCCTGAAACTTGTCGAAAAATGCTGTGCGTGACTAAAACCGGTCGCGAGCGCCACGTCGGTGATACTATCCTCAGTTTCCGAAAGTCGGCGCTTCGCCTCGTTGATCCGCAGAGAAAGCACGTAATGATAAGGCGTTGAACCCACGCTCTCCTGGAATGCGCGCAGGAAGTGCCGTTTGCTCAGCCCCGCAATGCTCGAAAGCTCCGCGAGCGAAATCGGCTGGGCTAGATTATCGTGAACATATTCCTCGAGGCGCCGAAGGCTCCGGCCCGGCAGCCCGCCGCGCAATTCCGTGTGCTGCTGGTGGTTTTTCTCGCTAACGCGTGCGATATGGGCCAATGCCTGAATGGCCCATCCCTCCGCCATGAGATTGAAGACGTTGTCGGGTGATGCGGCTTCTCGACAGAGTTCGGTAAGGCCTCGGGTCAATCCGTCGTGCTCGAATGCTATTGTTGTATTTGTTATCGCATTCTGCAGGCGCTCACCAACAAACGATGGGTTCAAGAAGACGACGGTATAATCGAGCGTCGGCCCGACATTCCATTCTCCCTCGATCTCGATGGCCGCAGGAAAAATGGCGAGCCGCGATTTTCCGGGAAACGTACAGTTGACGGAACGTCCGTCGATTGTCGCTCTGAGGCGCTCGGCGCCCTTAGCGAACCAGAACAGAGAAAGCTCGGGCTGGCGGAAGTGCCAGTGCATGCGTCCGACGGTCTCCCTGCGAAGGACTTCTATTCGCACGCTGGTCGTGTCGGTGATCAAAGACGACACCAGTTCACCACCGACTGAGCGAACATACTTTTCACCA
>JAWVEM010000514.1:0-4203 GCA_033856735.1 Blastocatellia bacterium | reverse complement strand
GGTCGCGCATAGACAGTCGAAAGACGGAAGATACACGAGCGAACTTTTTGTTGCGCGGCATAGTATTGGACATATTTTTCAGCGATCAGCTTTGACCATTCCAGCGCCGAATGGTTCTGATATTCAGTACTGCAACTTTCCGGGACCTCGTCGAAATCGTCGGCGTGCGGTCCATATACATCTTTGGTGGAAGCAAAGATGAACACAGAATTTGGCTGCATCGCTCGCAAAAGATTCACCGTGCCCTCGACGTTTGTGCGAAAGCAAAGCTCAGCATCGGCAGGGTTCTTGCTCAGGTGGGCAGCGAGGTGGATCACGACTTCAAAGTCTCCGGCCCGGGCCGCGTCGAGCGGGCTGAGCACGTCGAGCCGTGATCGCCGTGAGAGATCCTCGGCCTGGAAGAATTGGCGTACGTGAGTGCCGAGATACCCGCTGCCGCCTGTGACTAAGACTTTCAAAGTTTGTAGCGCAAGTTGGTAACTTGCGAACCGTGATTACCTGCTGGTTGAAAGAACGCGTAAGTTAACAACTTGCGCTACATTCTGTTGCGCGCCAACTGGTTGAGTTCGGTCAGTGATTCGGCGCGTCCGATGGCGATCAAAATGTCGCCGTTCTCGATCGTCGCGTCGCCGCCAGGGTTGAAAAGGACCTGGCCGTCCTGGCGCCGAATGCTAATGATTACCACATCAAGATCGGAACGGATCGGAGTCGAGCGCAGTTCCTGTCCGACCAGAGACGATGCCGCATCAACTTCTACTTGTTCGAATCCCAGGCCCAACTCGTTAGCTGTGATCGAATCCATAAACTCGCTGACGGCGGGCTTTGTCAGGGCCACGGCCATTCTGTGTCCCCCGATGATCGTCGGCGCGATTACGTGATTTGCGCCGGCACGTAACAATTTTGCCTCTGCTTGCTCTTCGGCTGCGCGCGCGACAATTCTCAAGTTCGGACTCAAGTCGCGTGCAGTCAAGACGACGTAAACATTATCGGCATCGTTAGGAAGACAGGCGGCCAGCCCGCGCGCATGCTCGACGCCGACACTGCGCAGAGTTGCTTCCAGGGTGGCGTCGCCAACCAGCACGTTGACGCCCCGCTGGCTGAACTCAGCGGCGCGCTGCTGATCGCTCTCGATAACGACGAAGGATTCGTTCGCGGCGAGGAGATCACGGACGAGGTGCGAACCGACTCTCCCTGAGCCGCAGATAATATAATGATCGCGCAGCTTGCTCATCTTCCTCGTCAGACGTCGCTGGCCAAAGGTCGACACCAGTTCCCACTTGACCACAGATTGAACTATGGTCGAGATGGCCAACGCAACCCCGCCCGCGCCGATCAGCATTACGAGGACGGCGAACATGCGGCCCGATCCGCTGTGCGGAGGCATATCGCCATAGCCCACCGTCGTCAATGTTTGCACCGTCACGTAGAGGCTATCGGAAAGCGACCAACCCTCGACGAGATGAAAGCCGACCGTGCCAAACACGATCGCCATTGCCAGCGCGAACATGGCATAGCGAATTTTGAAGCCCCTTCCGGAGCGCGTTCGATTGGCAAAGGGCATGGTAAAGCAGCGTCCAAATCTATTAAGCAGTGTTCAGGGTGCCGAAGTTGGCCGAGCTTTCGTTTGGCGAGAAGAACCCCACTGAAGTTGGTACTCTAAACACCTGAAAACCAGGACACCACCCATGGATGATGGCGAGTGCTCTAGAGCAAATTACTTCCGCTTCCAGCGCACGCCGTCCTTGGTGTCTTCCAGAATGATGCCGCGCTCGGCAAGTTCATCGCGAATCTCATCTCCCCGCTCAAAGTCACGGCGGTGGCGCGCTTCCTGTCGCTCATCGATCAGCTTTTGAATCTCCTCATCCAGAATCTGAGGCTGCGGATTACCAAACACATTCAGCACACTGTCAAAGCGTTCGAGGGCGGCAATAACTTCGCGCTTGTTGTCATCACGCAGACTGCGCCGCGCCAACACTGTATTCACTTCACGCGTGAGGTCGTGGATTGCGGCGAGCGCGACCGAAGTGTTGAGGTCGTCGTCCATGCCCGCTTCAAATTCCGCCAGCGCTAGCGTAGTTGCTGTGGCCAACAGGTCATCGCGGCCCGGCTCAGCCTTCGCCTCCTCGAGTCGCGCGCGAAAATCGCGCAGACTGCCGACCGTTTTCTCTGCGCCGCGCAAGGCGTCGAAAGTAAAGTTGAGCTGCTTGCGGCAGGGAACACTCAAGAGAAAGTAACGAATCCCTGAGGCGGAAAAACCCTGCGCCACCAGATCGCGAAACGTATAGTAGTTGCCTTTCGACTTTGACATCGTCTCGCCTTCGACTTTCAGATGTTCAAAGTGCAGCCAGTAGCGGACGAACTGTTTGCCGGTAGCGCCTTCGCTTTGCGCGATTTCGTTTTCGTGATGCGGAAAAATCAGGTCGACGCCGCCAAGATGAAGGTCGAACGTTTCGCCGAGATATTTCATCGACATCGCCGAACACTCGATATGCCAGCCGGGCCGCCCGCGCCCGATGGCGGCGTCCCAGGCCGGTTCTTCAGGCTTGTTCGGCGCTTTCCAAAGGGCGAAATCGCGCGCGTCTTCCTTTTCGTACTTGTCCGTGTCGACGCGTTCGCTACCGCCGTCAATGTTCCCGGCAAAATTTATCTTCGAAAGCTTGCCGTACCCGGGGAACGACTTGATCCGGTAATAGATCGAACCGTCGGATTTATAGGCGTGGCCGTGCTTTTCCAGCTTTTCGATCAACGAAACCATTTCCAGGATGTGCTGGGTTGCGCGCGGAGCGACCTCTGGCCGTTCACAGCCAAGCGCGTCAAAGTCTTCCCAGAATGCCTGGATGTATTGTGACGTGTAGTCGTCGATGGGCAGGCCTTTCTCCTGCGCCTTAGCAATGATGCGATCGTCGACGTCGGTGAGATTCATTACCTGCGTCACGCGCAAGCCTTTGAACTTGAGATAGCGGCGCAGCACGTCGGCGGCTATCGCCGAGCGAAAGTTACCGATATGGCCATAGTCCCAGACTGTCGGGCCGCAGTAATAAAACTTCGCCTGGCCTTCGACCAGCGGGCGAAACTCTTCCAGCTTTCCAGAGAGCGTGTTGTGGATGCGGAGCATTGAGGGTGAGTCTAAGAAAGGAGCGAGGGCGAGTCAAACGGAACCGTAACTAGGATATGATGCGCTCTAATCGTTGCTGAGCTTCATTGGCAGTGAGAATCTCGACGGGTAAGTCTCTCAGTGTTTGCCGGAACTGTCGATTTTCGCTGACGATCGTTCTAATTCCCGACGCCTCAGCATGAGCTGCGATCACAGCATCGCCTTTTCGACAACCGCGTGCCTCATAGGACTTCACTCGTTCGGCTGCTGCAGGCTCCCAACTTAGTTCAATGAATTCGGAGTAGTGATTGACAAGGCGGTAGAAGTCTCGCATCTCGTCCTCTGCCAGAGTGAGATTTGGTTCCTTGAGAACCTGGAGCGGAATCAGAACAGAAAATGAGCCTATGCGATCCAACATCTGTCCGCATGCTGGAAACGAAGTATCACGGCGCAGACCGAAGATCCAAACGTTAGTGTCCAACAGCCATCGTTCATGCGGGGTAGTCATGCCGGGCGATTTCTTCGCGAATGCGGTGTAGTTCGATCCATATCTGCTCAGGTGGTGAGTTCAATTGATTGTCGCGAGTCAGTCGCGCGCGATACTTCTCCGCAAGATCGTGCAGGCCCTTCTGAAAATTTAGTTGCGCTACCTTATCCAACAGAGTCTGTTGCTCCGCCGGATCCATCTCAGTAATCACATTTGCCAGATCGTCAATTGATTGCATAAGAAACGTTCCTTAAAAACTCATCTTACCTGCTTGCCGCGAAGCTTGCCAATTCTCCGAGGATTCTGCTGAGCCGACTCGATCTAGTTTATCAATGACGTCTTCGCTCCGGAGGAAAGTCCATCGGGATAACTAACCCCAGGGCCCAAGGAATGCGGTCGGTCTGATCGTTCTGATCGCCTCTTATGACAATAACTACATACCTCAAGATTTGAAATGCTCGAAGCCCCCGGGCGGCAAATCCCACACCTTATTCTTTTCCGCAATGCGAACCTTTCCAGCCTGATCGGTAACCTCGCCGATGCGAGAGATCTCTACGCCATCGACTCGCTTTGGCAAACGCGGTAGATCGTCAGACCTGACGGTGAAGAGGAGTTCGAAATC
>JAWVEM010000513.1:0-24595 GCA_033856735.1 Blastocatellia bacterium | reverse complement strand
CGAAGCGCCCGAAGGACGCTCGGCTTTCGCGCCACCCTTATGTCTCTTCGGCCCAAAAATCGTGAACATCTGATTGCCCTCCATGCGAGGGCGCATCTCGACTTCGCTGATGTCCGCCAGATCTTTTTCGAGCTTTTCCAGAATCCGCGCGCCCAGTTCACGGTGCGTCATCTCGCGTCCGCGGAACCAGATCGTGGCCTTCACCTTGTCCCCTTCCGTGAGCCACTCGCGCGCATGCTTCATGCGATAGGCATAGTCGTGCTCGTCGGTGCCGGGACGAAACTTTACTTCCTTGACGGTGATGATGACCTGTTTCTTCTTTGCTTCGTTCGCCTTCTTCTTGGCCAGGTACTGAAACTTGCCATAGTCGATTATCTTGCACACGGGCGGATCGGCATTGGGCGCGACCTCGACGAGGTCCATGCCCTTTTCGCGCGCAGCGCGAATCGCCTCACGGGTGTCCATGACTCCGAACTCTTCACCGTCTTCGGCAACTACGCGCACCTGCGGTACGCGAATACGTTCGTTTATGCGAATGACCGGCGCGCGACGAAAATCTGGGCGACCGCGGCCTCTAAAACCTGTAGCTATTGCTGCACCTCCTCAGTTCATGTCCAACGTCTCGAGGCCAACGTCCAATGTCAGAGTGACTTTGGGCTTTGGACTCTGGACTTTGGACTCAGCCATTAGTAAGCGCGCGCGTCTCAACTAACCGCCGCGCCATTTCCCTAAACTCTGCGAGCGACATCGCGCCGATATCGCCTTTCAATCTCTCGCGGACAGCGACCTTGCCTTCTTCCACTTCGCGGTCGCCGAGCACCAGCATGAATGGGACCTTTTGCATCTGCGCATCACGAATCTTGGCGCCAATCTTATCGTTGCGGAGGTTTAGTTCGACCCGCAAACCCGCCCCGCGCAACGCGTGCGCAACCTGCTCAGCGTACTCGTTAATGCGATCCGTGATCGGCAGCACGGCCACCTGCACGGGCGCCAGCCACATGGGAAATGCGCCGGCATAATGTTCGATCAGCACGCCAAAGAAACGCTCCATCGAGCCGAACAGGGCGCGATGAATCATGATCGGTTGATGCGGCTTGTTGTCGTCACTAATATATTCGAGCTGGAAACGCTCCGGCAGATTGAAATCAAACTGAACCGTCGTCAATTGCCATAGCCGACCAATCGAGTCCTTAACCTTAATATCGATCTTCGGACCATAGAACGCAGCTTCATCTTCCATCCGTTCGTATGAAAGGTTTTGCTCTGCCAGGGCGTCAACCAGAGCCTGCTCCCCCCGCTGCCAGTTCTCATCGGAACCGAGATACTTCTTCGTGGAATCGCTTCCCCTGACGGAGAGTTCGATTTTGAATTCCTCGAAACCGAAAGTACCCAACAGCGCGAACGCAAACTCAATGCAGTTGATGATCTCACTGCGCACCGTCTCGGGCGTGCAGAAAATGTGAGCGTCGTCCTGAGTGAAACCGCGCACGCGCATCAGCCCATGCAACGTGCCGGAGAGTTCCGCGCGATAGCAGGTGCCCAACTCGGCATATCGCAAAGGTAGGTCCCGATACGATCTCTGCGTCGAACTGTAGATGCCAATATGGAAGGGGCAGTTCATGGGCTTCAGCCTGAACTCCGTCCCTTCCAATTCCGTGGGCGAGAACATCACGTCGGCATATGTCTCTTCGTGACCGCTGACCTGCCACAACTCTCGCTTGGCAATGTGCGGCGTGAACACCAGCCCATAACCGCGCTGCTCGAGTTGCTCTCGGAGGTAGTCCTCCATCTGCTTGCGAATCATTCCGCCTTTTGGGTGCCAGAGCACCAGACCCTGTCCGTACTCCTCCTGAATCGAGTACAGGTCCAGCTCGCGACCCAGTCGCCGATGATCGCGCTTCTCGGCCTCTTCGCGTTGCTTCAGCCAGGCGTCGAGTTCCTCCGGCGTGAAGAAAGCCGTGCCATAGATGCGTTGCATCTGCGGATTTTCGGCGTCGCCTTTCCAATAAGCACCGGCGAGCGACAGGACCTTGAACGCGCGCAAGCGGTTGGTGTTCGGCACGTGCGGGCCCAGACAGAAATCGATGAACGGCGATCCGTCGATGTAATAGACGCTGACGACCTCGCCGGCTTTTTCGTCAATCAGTTCGCACTTCAAGGGCTCTTCACGCTCGGCAAAAATTCGCAGGGCTTCAGCTTTGGAAATCTCTTCACGACGATAGGGCATATTGCGCTTGGCGATGTCGCGCATGCGCTTCTCGATTACCGGCAGGTCAGCCTCGGTCAAAGGACGAGGAGCAATCACGTCGTAGAAAAAGCCATAGCGCGGATCCTCGAGCAGCGCCGGTCCTATTCCAAGCTTCGTTCCCGGAAACAGATCGAGCACGGCGGCGGCAAGCAAGTGCGCGGTTGAATGACGCAGGACATCCAGACCTTCCAGGGTCTGCGGCAGCACCGGTTCGATCCTGATTGCATCACCGTTTGCCTGCGCATCCAACGTGGATGCCAGATCGACTTCGCGGCCGTTAACACGTGCGGCCAAAGCCTGCTTCGCCAAGTCCCGGTCAAGCTTCTTCAAAGCCTCAGCCACGGTCGCCGATCCTGGGACCTGCGCCGCCGTGCCGTCTTTAAGTTGTACGTTGATCTCGCTCATCGCTTACCTGGAACCTGAGTTCAAGTCCAGCCGTTTCCATGATTGCGAAACCGGCCAATTATCTTCGCTCCGTCAGGAGCGAGATGTTTATAGCACCCTCGACCCAAGGTTGATCCTCAGCTCCTTTAGGAGCGAAACCTTTCCGCTCACCTTGCGCTCCTAAAGGAGCTAAGATTTTGGAAGGCCTTCGGAGCTATAAACATTACGCCCCTACGGGGCCCGCAGAGGGCTTTCCGCACATCAGGCGGAGGAGCCGCGCGAAGAAGCCTAATCCTGCGCTCCTTCTCGTCCCGATTAACTATTAGCGATTTACTAAAACAAAAAGATCGGATTCGATAGGAGCGCCCTCGTCGCCGGCCCGCCGTAACAGGCTCGGCAATCAAAATGCGAATCGTGTCGTGCGGCGATTCATGACGAAGGTCTTCTGGAGCATCCTATCAAAAAGTCGAACCGGACAAGCGTCACGCCCGTCCGTCGTATTAATTACGAAGTCGAATCTTAGCAAGGCATTCAAATAGGCGCAAGTGTGGGGCTGACGGTCCGGATCTGTTGCACTTCGAGAGACTGGCTTGCCGTACCGGAATAAGGTCAGTACCGGGAGCGGTAGCGACTGGGTCCAGTCTATCCGATCTCGGACTGTGGGAAGCGTTGAGACCCGGTCGCTATCGCTCGCGGTTCTGACCTCAACCCCTTTATTAGTTTTAAGAAGAGTCCGATGAAGAATTGAAGATGAAAACTTGTAACTGGAAGTAGAGCATAAACGTCTGAGCTAACGACCAGGGTGCTATCAGCTAGTTTTCATGCGCGGAATACGAGCGCCCGGGTCTAACCCATTACCAATCTCGGCACCAATGCCTCTGATGCCGTGTTCGTTCGGGCGGAGTCCGTTGACCCTGTCCGCAGAGACCCTGATTGATGAACGCGGATGGGAACCTCTCCTACTACTCTATTCAGCAACTTCTATTCAGGCTTCCGTGTGCGGCGCGGTTTATTGTCGCTGATGCTCGTCGTAATTGTCGGTACCTTTATGTCGGGTTTTGGCGTCGCGATGCTGTTTCGCCCGCGAGCGCAACTGATATCGACAGTGGTGCCGCCGACCGATTTTGACGTTGCCTTACCCGAAGGCTCAACCACCATTACGATCAGCGATCCTCGTATTGAGAATGAGCCGCTGGCCCGTTTCGTCGTCGAGCGGCGCGGCAACTCGATCACCGGACTACCAGAGATGCAGAAAAAGATAGCTCCGAGAGCGAATCTTAGTCTCGAAGACGCCGAGTTTTTTCGTCACGAACTCGCCGCTGTAACTTCTACTTCTCAGTCTGTCTGGCAACGCGCGAATCAAATACGCAACTGGCTGGCCTCGAGTCAACATCGGATGGCGCTGCCCGGACTTACGACAAGAGTGCCCCGCGAGGCTTATCTACAGATGCGCCAGGGTAAACCGGTATTGTGCGGCAATCTCGCGGAAATTTATGTCGCACTCTGTGAAAGCATGGGGCTGGTGGCGCGGACCGTTGGACTAAGCTTGATGGTTCGCGATGGGACTTTCGGCAGCGACACACACGCGGGCGCCGAAGTGTGGGTCCCAGAGATGGGCGGCTGGGTTTATCAGGACTCGACCTTCAACTGTTATTGGGAACTCGAGGGCAAGCCTGCCAGCGCGCTGCAACTGCACGATGCACTGATGGAGGAGCACGCGATCAAACTCGTATCGCCAAACCCCAAAGCAGAGGCATCGGTGCGAAGCTATTACCTGGATCCGCGGCTCCTCTTCCGGCACATATCTTATGAATACAAGGCCGGAGGCCCACTGCTCTACTACGTCGATGGCCGGCTGGAGCCGCTCAATCTCCGCGATCGATATTGGATCCAGACCAGCGATCGAGCGGTGCTTGAGGCCCTCGACACAAACGGCAATACCGTCGTTGAGCGGCATGGCGAGGTTGCGCCCGGCATTTTCGTCCAACTGATCGGCAACACTCTTTTTGTTAGAGACAGGCGCGACGAGAATCGCGGCATCCGCGTGCGCTCGTCAAGCAGCACCGTCGAAGTTTGTGCCTACGAGCATTGGCGCGCCGAAGAGCTCGGCATTTTCCAGGGTAAGAATCTGGTCCATAACGGATCCTTCAACGTAACCGGAAAGTCAGAAGGAGTCGCGGAAGGCTGGGCAGTGAGCGGACCGGTCGAAGTCTTGAATACCATGGGTGGACAAGGCATGGCCGCCCAGGCCGGCGGTAAGCTTTGGCAAAGGATCGAAGTTGAACCGGGCCGGCGATACTTGATGTATGCAAAGATCGGCGTGTCGCGGGGAACGGTGGCCTGGTCACTGGCCGACGCGTCGAGAGGCATGGAATCAAGAGGCGTCGTTAAGCCTTCACTCTTAAGCGAAGTGATCTCCGACGTGGTTGAGAGCCGCAGCGGCTACCTCGACGTGTCGTTTGAATTGCCCGTAGCAGGAGGGTTTCGCGTGCTGGATGTGATCGTTACGGAAATGCCGGCCGATGCGTTTGAGAACGTGCAACAGATTGCCGGAACGCGCGCTCAATAACATCGCAGACGGTCGGCTTCAGAAAACTCCATCAAGGGACCATTGAGAAATGCGGCGGCTTCACGCTCGGTATTTTTGAACGCGAGGTATCAACGCGAGCTGTGCGTCGCTTTTGCGTTTCGGTTCTTAGCTTAACGTCTCCGACAGATCCCACCGAAACATTCCTGGCGCCGGCAGGCTTGCCGCGGGAGTTGTCGGAATTGGCCTGACGAATGACCGCTGTCGCGCTCGAGTTATTTTTAGGGGCTGGCTTGGCAGAGTCCGACAGGGAAAGCTTTGAGTCGATTCCGTGGCCAAAGGTGTAGAAGGCACCCACCGCGGCGGTGAGAACGATCGCCAGAACGGCCGCGATTACGGCGGGGTGGCGGCTTTGCTGTGGCGCCGACCAGGCCGTATCGGCAGGCTTTAGGATTGAGTAGGCATCGAACGGATCACTGCCCATCACCTTCCTTGGAACCATTGTCTGGATGGTGGCGTCACCCGCGGACTGAGCCAAAGAACAATCTGCGATCGCTTTAGTCGAGGCCGTTTCACTGCGACCTACTCGGCTCAGGGCCCCGCGAAACTCGCTGGCAGTCGGATAACGATCTTCCGGACTTAACGCCATTGCGCGATCCAGAATTGCGGCTATTTCAGAACCGACGGCGCGATGGACCTCATTCGCTGGTCTCAATGGATCGGACTTTGAATTAGCCAGGGCAGCGGCGCGTCCCAAAGCATCAGGAGGCTTGACCCCAGTCAGCAGATGATAGAGCGTCGCCCCCAACGCATAGATGTCGCTCTGCGGAGACGTGCCCTGGTCCTGTATCTGTTCCAAGGGCGAATAGCGCCGCGTGTATCCGAAGATACTGTTTGAAGAGTTCGCGCCCGACAAATCGGTTGTCTGCGCTTTGGCGAGTCCAAAATCAAGCAAAGCAATCTGGCCATTCGCGGTAACTTTGAGATTGTGCGGTTTGATGTCGCGATGAATGATTTGACGATCGCGCGTGTGCAGGTAGATGAGCGCATCGAGCAACTGATCGGCCCAGGCGATCACCTGGTTTCGAGGAAACGGCCCGGGCTGTGACGCAATGATCGCTGCCAGGTCTACGCCCCCGATAAACTGCATGACCAGAAAGGCGCGATCCCCCTCGGTGAAATAGTCACTGACGCGCGGCAGCGCGGGATGATGAAGCTGAGCCAGCAGGTGCGCCTCCTGCTCAAACTGCTTGCGCAGTCGTTCGTCGACCGAAAAGGTCTCTTTCAAAGCGACGACTGCATTCAGACGCCGATCGACTGCTTCGTACACCGCGCCCATCCCGCCTCGGCCCAACTGCCGGACAATCCGATAACGGTCTTGCAGGATCGCATCAGGCGCGAGCACTGGTGGACGATTAATGAATTTAGTGTCGGGCGCAGTGGGCAATACGTTTTCCATTTCGGCTGACAAACCGATGACCAAAGGAGACGGGAGGTCTTATCGAATCGATCGGTGGAGCGATCTACACATCAAGATAAAAACGGGGCTTTCTTTTAAGATTAAAGGAGAGGACCTGGGACCGACAGCGGTTAGGCTGTCGAATGAATCGGAAGTCAGGGCTTGATAAAGCTGCTTCCTCGTCTTCGAATATACGCTAACGCGCAGAGCAAAGACAAGAGAGACGCGCGTGGCGTGAGGAAGTTAGTTTAGAGCTCAAGCTTTCGCCCGGCAGTTGAGAGCGTGTGTAATACTGAAGCTCCTAACGCCAAAGAAGTGTCCTAACCTAGCCCAAGGTCACCACGGGGAAGATTCGATTTATTCATCCCTGCGCAGAAAGCGTTGAATAACCTTCTCAACAATAATTGGCAGTTAGCGAAGAGACCTTTTCAGTAGCCCAGAGTGCCTTAGCAATTCTGCTTGCAATTTATTTGCGAGAGACGAAGTTTTTAGCTATGGTTGCCCTTAGATTTCTAGTTACTGCCGCTCGCTCCGATAACAATGATCAAGAAAACCAAGAAAACTTGCATTTCCTTACTTGGGGTTGGTTCGGCGATCGTTCTCTGCGCGTCCTTCGCATTCGGTCAAAGCCAGACCACGGGTCGCATTGCCGGGACAGTTAGGGATCAACGAGGCGCGCTGATAGTTGGGGCAGAAGTAGCGGTCAACAGCAAGACCACTGCCGAAGAGCGAAAAGTTAAGACTGATAATGAGGGCAACTACACCGTGCCACTTGTCCCGCCAGGCGCGTATCGTGTGCAAATCACATTCAATGGATTCGCCCCGGCAGTATTTGAGCCAGTTCAGGTCGTAATCACTGAAACCACGACGGTCGATGGTGACATGGTCCTGTCAGGCCCTGACACGGTTGCCGTACGCATTGATCCCTTGGTCCAAAGAGACGGTCCGCAGCTTGGCCGCGTGGTTGACTCGCGCGCTGTTGCAGAGCTGCCCCTCGCGACGCGCAACTTTACACAGATTCTCGCGCTCTCGCCGGGAACATCCGTGGCCCTCGCCGACAACACCGCCCTGGGCCGCAATTCACAAAACGTCTCGGTCAACGGCGCACGGGTGACGCAGAATGATTTTGAGATCAATGGGATTGACGCCAATAACTTGGCTACCAACGCCGCGGCCATGGTGGCGGTGCCGGCGCCAGAGACCATTCAGGAGTTCAAGGTCCAGACGTCGCTTTACAACGCAACGTTTGGACGTGCCGGTGGCGGCAATGTTCAGGCAATCACGAAAAGTGGTAGCAACGACTTTCACGGTGCTGCCTATGAATACTTCCGCCACGATGCGCTTAACGCTAACAATCCATTTTTGAAAGCCGCCGGTGTTAGCCGTCCAACTTTACGGCGTAATGTTTTTGGCGGAGTGCTCGGCGGGCCAATCAAGGCTGACAGGCTGTTCTTCTTCATCTCTTATCAGGGCACGCGCGAGCGCAATGGCGCGTCGCCGAATAGTCTGACCTCCGGCGTCTTGATTGCCCCCGGTCTAACCAATGATCGGTCACAACAAAACCTGCTTACGACATTCCGGCCCCGGTTATCGCCAAGCGGCCCGCTCGCTACGTCAATCAACCCCGTGGCGCTTGCGGTTCTGAACGCAAAACTGCCCGATGGTCAATTCCTTATCCCCACACCACAGGCAGACGGTCATTACTCAGGCTCAGCCATCTCGACTTATCGCGAGGATCAATTCAACTCAAACATCGACTACCGCATTACCAAGAGGGACTGGCTGGCAGTGAGGTTTTTCTTCTCGAACGCTCCGCAATTTTTTGCGCTTCCCAACGGTGGCGCCGGCGGCGGTGGCGGAGCGAACGTTCCCGGGTTTGGTGCGGATCAAAAGGAGAACAACCGGCTGCTCTCGATTCAGGATATTCACCTTTTCAGCCCACGAACGATCAACGAGGCGCGCGCCGGTTTCAGTTTTATTCGCGCGGACACGTCCGGACAAAACCCGGTAAAGGACTCGGAGCTTGGTATCAAGCGGGCCAACGCCAACGCGTATCCCGGACTCGGACTTATTCGTATCGGCCCGACGGGAACGAATGCGATCGCTATCGGGAATCCCGGTACGAACGTAGATACTCAGAACGTCGAGTCGTCGACCACCTTGGTTGATATTCTCTCGATCACCCGAGGCAAGCACAGCATTCGCACGGGCGCCCAGATGATCTACTACCGGAATGATCTCGGGGCGAATAATAACCGGCGCGGCACGATAAGCTTCCAGAGCTTCAACAATTTTCTGCTCGGTGTGGCTAACAATTCAGTGTACGGAGACGGCATCAACACTCGCATTCTGCGGGCGACAGACTACGGTTTCTTTCTCCAGGATGATTGGAAGTTTTCGCGGAAGCTAATCCTCAATCTCGGCTTGCGTTACGAGCTGGATCTTCCCCCTTATGAAACGCGCGGCGCGTTGTCGACTTTTGATCCGGCACTCTACAAACCCAGGATGGAGGTTGATGCCGGCGGTAACCCGGTAGGCCCTCCTATCGGCGGATTCGTGCAGGCCGGAAATGTCATTCCCCAATACGACTTGTCGGACGTGCCGAACGTCGACAAACGTGTACTGACCAGCGTCGATCCAAATAACTTTGCTCCACGCGTCGGCTTTGCTTACTCACCGTTTGATTCAGGACGATTGGTCGTGCGCGGCGGGTATGGCATGTTTTATTCGCGGCCATCCACGGCTTATATAGGTATCTCGATTAACTCTCCGCCGACGTACGCCATCCGGAGAAGTCCGACCGGCGCCACAGTTCCCTTTGCCGATCCTTTCTTTCCTTTGCCATCACAAGATCAGTTTCCCACTGTCGTGAAGGGCGTTTCTCTGGCCGGTCAAATTTTCGACCGGGGAATGCGTACGGCGTACTTCCATCAGTACAATGCCAGCGTCCAGTACGCACCCGGCCGGAATCTGCTATTGGAAGTCGCCTATGTGGGTACACGTGGGCTCAATTTGATCCGCGACGTCGCCATCAATCAGGCAAGACTTGCGAGCCCGCAGCATCCGATCATCAACGCCGTTACCGGCCAGGCAATCACCACTAACACTCCCGCCGCCACGAACCTCGCACTGCGAGCACCATTTCAAGGCGTCGAGGTAGGAAGCTTTCTTCAGATTCAGTCCACTGCGCAATCAACTTACAACTCACTTCAGATAAGTTTAACCAGGCGCCTTTCTAAAGGACTGCAATTCCTCGCTTCATATACTTATGCCAAGTCGCTCGACAACGCCTCTGGTGATAGTGACAGCGCCGGAGAAGTCAGGGACACGATCAATATCGCCGGCAACCAGCTTGATAACCGCGCCAATCGCGGCCTATCTGACTTTGACCGCACGCATCGATTTGTCTTGAGCTATCTGTGGGACTTACCACGTCCGGCTTTTGCAAGGTCGACCGCTCCACGTTTGCTCTTCTCGAATTGGCAAATGGCTGGAATAGTCACGGTCATGTCTGGTTTGCCGATCGACATAATTGACGGCGGCGCTGGTTCGTTTTATGGATTAAGCGGCGGAAACAATGCACTGGTGCGACCAAGTTGGGCGCCCGGCGCAACGAGGAGCACCGCGACCAGCAACGTACCGGCCGGATACTTTTTCAATCCGGTCGCGTTTGTGCGGCCCACTGTATTGGCGGGCCAGGTAATTCCCAGTTCAAACGGCACCGCCACGGCGGGCGCGACCGGAACTGACTTCGGCAACGTCGGCCGCAATGTTCTGCGCGGGCCAGGGCAGACGAACGTGGACTTTTCGGTAATCAAGCGCTTCCCAATTCACGAATCGAAAAACATCGAGTTGCGCGCCGAGTTTTTCAACCTCTTCAATCACGTAAACTTTGCAAATCCGATCAGCAACCTGAGCGCCGTCCCGGCAACATCGATAGATCCGAACAGTGGCCGCATCATTGGCAGTGCCGGTGATTTTGGCCGGATCATTTCGACGAGCAACAATCCGCGATTGATTCAATTCGCGCTGAAGATTAACTTTTGATTGCCGTTAGTGCGAGCCCAAAGTACAGGTTGAGCGGGACACGTAGACAGAATCGCTACTCTAAAGTTGCGGTGACAACCAATCTATATTTTTAGTCGCGGTATTCATCGGTCCCAGCGGGACCAAGTGTTTATAGACCGAGACGACCAGGTACTTCCAAGCTCTGTAGGAGCGAAACATCTTGTAGCCGAAAAGCAGCTTTCGCTCCGGAGCTTCAAGTTCTTTGGGCCTTTGAGTTCTATAAACATTTCGCCGCTTTGCGTCGAGGGCACGGATTGTGTTTAGAACTTTAGAGAAAGGACACGAGACCAGGGAGCAATTCCATGACTACAAAATCTCCATTTCCCCCTACCATTCGCATTGGCATCTTAGTCTATCCAGGATTCGAGCCGATCGATGTGTGGGGGTTTTCCGAAGCGTTCACGAGATCGCGGTTCATAGGTACTGGCTTTCAGAGCCCCCCACCCTATCCTTTCGAGATCGTGCTCATTTCGATTGAGGTGAAGCCATCAAGAAACGCGTCCGCGGAGCCTGCTCCTGTCAAAAGCACGAACGGGCCGCGGGTGGCGCCCGACATCTTCCGCAATGAAGCGTTAACGCAACACTTCGACGTGCTGATGATCCCGGGCGGGGATACCGGACCAATCCTGGACGAGAAGGGTGACCCGAAAGCTGTGAAGGCGCTTATTGAATGGGTGAAGGCGATGGACCGGCGGGTCAAAATCATGACGTCGGTGTGCACCGGCGCGGCTGTGCTTGCACGCGCCGGTCTTCTCGACGGCAAGCCCGCCGCAACCAATCACCAGGCATTCGCCTGGGTGACACAGTTCGGACCGCGCGTCTTGTGGGACAACGTCTCGCGCTGGGTCGATGCCGGTCATTACGTCACCTCAGCCGGCGTTTCGGCTGGTACCGACATGGCGTTCTACCTTGTCGCGAGATTGGCGGGCCGAGCGGTAGCAGAAGCGGCCGCAATCGGAGCGGAGTATGACTGGCACCGCGATCCACAGCAGCCAATCTATTATCCACAGCAGGCGGACGTGCCAACGTCGGAGTAATCCTCGGCACCCTCGTGACTTGAATTGCTCTACCGCGCGTATTGCATTTGAGAGTTGGACCTTAAACTTGAATTCATGGCATGCCTGCGGCGCCAAAACTCGCTCAGCGGCCAACGCTGTTCCTCGCGATAGTATTTTGTGCGAACCTCAGCATAGCTTTCAAATTCTTCAGACACGTACCGCCGGTATCGCTCCAACCCTGAGTTGTCGCCTCGAGTGAGCAGATCGCTAATCGCATACGATCCGAATGTCCCTGAGCGCAGCGCCTTGACGATGCCCTGCGAGGAAAGCGGATCGAAGCGAGAGGCAGAGTCGCCCACCGCCAACCAGTTGGCGCCCGCCGCCGGTTCCAATCGCCGTGAGGCTGCTGAGCGAACGACGAGAGGACCAGACGGGTTTCTTCGCCGCGCTATTCTTCCGAGGTTGGGCATGGCGTCGAGCCTCCGAGTCCACTCTTCCGTTTCTTGAAGTCGCATGGCGCGAGCGAGGTCGGCATCAGTCATACAGGCTATGACCCGCCAGCCGTCGGGGAGGCCCGCGGTATACCACCATCCGTCCTCAAACGCTTCGACCGTCGTGCGCGGATCACCGTTGGTGTATTCGAAGAATCCGGCGATGCCAACCAGACAATCGGCCTCAACAAAAGCCGCGCCACTGCGACGAGCCAGAGCCGCGGCGCCGGTGGCGTCGACCATGAAACCGGCGGCGAGAATGACGCCGCCGGAAAGGGTCAGCCGCCATTCATTGTCGGTGCGCTTGGCATCGCGAACTCGAGTATCGAGAACGAGAGTCGCGCCCAAGCTTTCGGCTTCTCGGGTGAGCATGGCGTCGAACGCAGCGCGGTCGACGTGCCAGCCGGTACTGCTCGGCATGTAAATGAAGTCGTTGTCCAGGGGCGCAGCGCTCCCCCAGGCCGAAGTCGTGCCATGTACTTCGCGGTGCTTTTGTTTTTGGAAAGCCTGCCACACGCCGAGGTGCTCGAGGATCGGCCGGACCGGAGGCGGTAGCGTTTCGCCGAGGCGAAGCGCTTCGTAGTGGGAGCCTTCTATCAGCACGACTGAGAGTGATGGCGCGTGGGCCCGAAGCGAGAGGGCCGTTGCCGAACCGGCGGGTCCGCCGCCAACGATCGCAACGTCAAAGGACGAGGGTGTCACCTTGAGACTACCCTACACTCGCACCGCATAAAACGAAGCGACCACACCTGCCGGGTGAATGGTGCTACTCATGGTGCCGTCATCATTAGTACCGTGGTGTGGGACGGTCCGAACAACTGAGCCGACGATCGCTGAGCGCTCCAGCAAGTCAGTGCTGTTCGGCCAGACAGGTACGAGCCAGCCGATATAGTCGTAGATCCATTCTTCTCCATTGACCACCCCGACGCCCTGGAACCTGACCTGTCCGGGAGAACCGTAGCCGATCGATCCGCGCAGATTGAGTAACCAATTGGCGTTGGGCGCGAGGCTGCCGCCGATCGTGCCGCCCAACTTATCGGAAGACGGCGCGGTGATCACGATGGTCCCTTCGCCGAACACCAGGTTAGTCACGGCAGTGCTCAAGTCAGGGTCGTTATTAAAACTTCGATAGGTCCAGGTGCCAACAAAAGGATTGTCGCTCATGATTTCTCCTCTTTTTTTCGATCGTTTTGTTCCGTGCGTTCTACGCTGATGTACGCAGGTGGGCTGGGCGGCGGTGACATGGTGGGCTGATCGTCGGACGCCGCATTGTGTCGTACAAAGCCCAAGCGCCACCACTCGGTGACCATCCGCAAACCACCGGCGTCGGTTTGCGGGATGCCCGGCGTCCAGTCGCGCCACACATAACTCGCTTTGCCGTCATCGCCGATAACCTTGACGAAGGTCTGCATTGGGCGGTGCGCCGGCCACCAGAGCGTCTCCCAAATTCTCTGTTCGCGCTTCATCAACGCGTCATTGTCGCTCTGGGAAAAAATCTTGTTGAAGTTTTCGTAGGTCACGTCGATCGTCTGGGTCGAACATTGATTGAAGTCAGCCTGCCAGGGCACAGACATGTATTTAGTTAAGTCACCGGGCTGCAGGCCGGTGACAAAATCATTTGCCTGGCTGAGGTCGTCGCCGGCATAGAAGGCATAATCCTCATCCGGCACCACGCCATGAGTGGCGTTCGCCTGTGCGGCTGTCTGTCCGAAATTGGAGAAAGCGCGATCGGCTTTAATTCGATATGGCTCTAACCAAATAAAAGGGTTACGCATTACCCAACCGATTTCACCGCCGGGACAGAACGATCCACCCAGAATGTTGCTGATAACTCCACGATCCACGTCGCGCCCGGTACGATTGACCCAACCGGCATAAGGATGCAGCGGATCAGGATCACTCCACCCCTCGATTTTCTCGTTATAGAAAAGGCCGAGCGCCCACTGTCGCAGAACGTAGTACTGATAGTCGGTAAGCCGGAAGAATTTCGATGGCAGCACGTTTGAGATAGGATTGTCTCCGGCTAACAGGGGCATCCGCGGCAGATTGTGGACGCGACTATCGGGTCTGCCGGTAATCATGAACTGGTTCTCTTCGCCCGGCGCGCGCAGCAAGTCGAACAGATACGTCCGGATGGAACCGTAGGGATCATAGGTGTTGGCCTTGATGCATTTGCGCCAGCAGTCGCGCAACAGTTGGCCAGACAAATATTTTTGCAAATGCTCGTGGACCCGCCGGGAAAACTTATCGGCGATGTCCTCGGGATACGATGAATCAGCGCCGAGGATCTGATCGACGTCGTGCTTTAGTTTCTCCTTCGCATCCGGCGCCGACTCGGAAGCAGCCAGCCATTGTTCGAGGTAATCGTCGGCTTCTTTGTCGGCATTCTTCCCGACCAGGTTACGGGCGAAGTGCGATACGGCGTCACGCAGTTTGCCCGCGCGTTTGTCAGTAAGCAGATGTCGCTTGGTGATGGCGGACCCAGAGGCGGCGCCTGGAACAGTCGTCTCTAACACGGCGAGTTCGGCGGCCAACTCCTCGAGAAACAGTTCTCCGGAGTGATGTTGCTTGATGCACTCTTTCTCGCAGGCGGCCACGGCTTCGCGATCGACGACGGGAGGACAACCCAGCTTGTCGTAATCAAACGTGCCGCGAGTCGACTGGTTGTGCGGATAGTTCGACTGGCCGAGGACGTCACAAAGATAGTTATACTGATCCGGCCGGTAAAGAATGCTCCAAATGTCCCGGTAGAACCACGGTTTGTAATCGGGATTCCAACGAAGCCGGCCGGCTCGCCAATGAATCAATGCTCCTTCATCGGTAGGAGCGATGCGCTGAGGATCGTTGAAGGTGCCTGAGGCGCCATAGAGATCAGTCCGTTCGGCAAACTTGCGAATAGCCATATCCTCGATCACGTCGTCCATCGTAACCACATCGAGAATCTCTGGTACGTAGGCTGGGTAACCGCAGACGACCCAGGCTGGATACTCGACATCAACAAAGCGAGTCTGGCCCACCAGCGAAGAGAACATCGTCAGCCGGGCCATCACCGGGCCGTCTGACGTATCGTCAAACCAGCCGTCGTTGTTGGCGTAGCTGACGATGCGCGGCTGGCCAAAATCGTCAAAGAGGTACGATCCGGAATTTCCGTGGCCGCCCAGCACGAGCAGCCGGCCGATGTCATCCGTGAGCAAGTCGCCCAGCGTATCGATTGAGTTGGGTTGCAGAGCCGGAGGAAAAGTTGTGGCGTAGTTGTCGCCCCCGTCGCGCCTGAAGTGCGCGGCGCGAGTCGTCTGATGGTCGACGGTGCGTGGGCCAGGATCTATGATCAGGCGCTGGCGCACGCCTTCATCGGTAAGAGCAGCGTTGCGCAAGGGGTGGTTGGGATCGTACCCATGTTCACCGTCAAGTTGGAGGAATTGATACCAGGCGGACTTTTTATTTGCCAGGTAAACCCGCCACTGGATATTAACCAGCGTGCCGGCGTTCCCGCCGCCTTCGATCTGATCGCCCAACTTGAGCGGCCGCCCGTCCGGGTGTTCATCATCGTAAGCGAAGATCTGAAAGCGTGCTGCCTGACGTTTAATTCGTCCCTCTTCATCCTTGAAGGATTTGACGACTAACTCTGTCAGGCCATCCGGCGCGACCAGAGGGTTGCCACGGGCGTCGCAGTCGGTTGGCAACGCGGCCGGCTGCTCCGGCGTAATGCAGAAGGCGTCGGGACTGTTGCCGAGCCGCGCGATGCCGATGCCCGGATGGATGCGATAGGTGGTAGGCATAGGTCTCATTAACTCCTTCTGATCAATCGAGAAAATCCAGAGAGACACCGTCGAGGCGCAGCAACTCGGTCTCTTCGCAATAGTCCGCTCCGATCACGACCAGCGTGATCTGCAACGACGTGGCTCCTTCATCGAGCAGTCGTTTAGCCGTTTTGGTCACGTCGACGCGATGATTACGCGGCGTGTTGTGGTGCCTCGGCCGCTGATCGTATTGCCGCGGGCGGCTGGGCGGCAGATCGCAATGGCCTGGGCCGCCGATACAATCGGCGTGACCGAAGATGGCCACGTACCCGGCGTAGTGCGCATGTTCGATTGAGGTGGACGCGTTGGCGTCAGGCAGGTTCAGGAATACGCGGATGAAGCAGGAGCGCGGCAACTGCGGCACAGAATGCAAACGAACCTCTGCCTGTTCGAACGACCCTCGCACCGTCTCCGGAATAGAAATCGGCTGCGAGACAAACCGGCCCACCGGTGTCGCCAGGCCCACCGGTATGACGAATGCGCACTTAACGTATTCGTAACCGAAACGCGCCATGTCGAGGGTGTCGGCAATCGTATAGCTCCATGGCGTCAGTACTGAATCGAGGTCAACCGGCAACGAGTGCGGGTTCTGCTGCTGCCATTCGTGCCAGATGCGGTCGATGTTGACGTGAATCGGCCAGAAGATCGGGTCGAACGACGCGGTTAGGTTGCTGAGCATGTCGCCGCTGCCGGGCTGACTATATAAATCTTCGAGAGAGTGTAAGCGCCGGCCCGCGACACGGACGCTTTGGTTGCGCTGCTTGGCTGGATTTTTTGAAAGGTCAACCGCGTAACCCTGAGCGGCAGGTGTTGAAGCGGCATTGATGTTGAGACCCCCCGTCCAAATATGCATCGTGTTGTGGGGATTCTGATCCAGAAAGCCGAACGAGTCATCATAGAAACTGCCGCCGCCGAAGTCGCGAAACGTCCGCAGCGAACGGATCTGATCCATGTCCTCCGCAGTCGGATAGTGGTAGTGGATCACGGTATTGATCGTCCCGCCAAGGTACTCGCCCGGATAGCGCAGCGGGTACCACAGCGCGTTGGCGGCGAGAAGCGCATCAATAAAGCGGTCGCGATACAGGCCTTCCGTGTACTTCTGGTCCGTCATCGCCTTAACCGCGGCAAAGAACGTCGTGGGCGATGTGTACCGCAATCCGGGTTCGACCATTTGCTTTAGCAGAGCGGCGCCGGCCGTAGCAGGGAGCTTCGGCTTAGCTTGCTCGGTGAGGTATTTGATCGAGTCCTTAGTCAGATATGCCTGATAGGATCGCGGGATTATTTGTCCCTTATTCGGCTGCCTGGGGCAATACTGCGGCATCGTAAAATCCCAATAAGGAAGGGTGACTCCCGGGCAGACGTCCTGCAGCGCCTGCTCCATCTCGTAGAGATAGATCCGGTGCCATGGCAGGAAGCGTTCCCAACCATGCTGGCAATGGTTCTGATGGATCAGGGCCATGTTGTTATAGCTGCGCCGATCCTCGGGCCACTTGTTGAAGCGGTAGAGTTCGCGGAAAGCCCAACGCAGTTTCTCGTGTTGCGACTCGGACATGCAGTCCAGGTTCGTGCGCTGCTTAAGCTCGCCATACTTGTAACTGTATTCGTTGGGCGAGGCCTCGTAGACTTCGAAGCTGCGCGCCACGGTCTCGACATTGCTGGGGTCAAGCGTCTCGAGCGTTGTCTTAGTCGTCTCGCCTTCAGCGTCGAATGAGACCTGATGATCAGCCGCGGGACACCCATCATCGATCCAGTCTGCGATGAAGCCGATCTCTTCTTCCGAAACTGTTTTGCCGCCCCAAGGTAGCGGCGGATATTGGGTGCCGTCGAAAGGGGCATGGCCGCGCAGTCCCTGAACCAGACCGGACCTGGCGCTGCGGTTGGCTGAGCTCGTATCGGTGGCCGCCTCGTGATGACAACAAGACCCGGAACCCGCAGCCTCAGGCGCGGCGATCATGCGAACGCCATAAATCTCGACCTGCAGGAGTTGCGGCAACGGTAGATGCCAGAACAAACCCTTGCCGTCGTAATCGACTGCGCCGCCGGCAGCAGCGCTGTCGAGAATTTGTTTGACCTTTTCATAACGAGTGACCTGTGCAGTGTCAGCCATGATCTCGTTCCTTCCTTATCTGTTCATGCCTTCGAAAGTTGCCAGTTCTATGGGCGGCTCACGCCCGGCTAGCGGTCGTGGATAAGTGGCAGGTCGTCACACTGCGCACAGGGTTCCGCAGATCCTGAACTTCGCGTCCCGGTGCGCCAGATGACTCCAACAATAAGTGCGGCGATGCCGGCGTAAACCAGGGCAGGATAGTCGGCGACGAATCTGCCTACGAGTACTGCAAAGGCTCCCAGGATTCCCAGCAAGCCCGGACCGTATCGACGCTGGTCACCGCGCCGAAAAAAAAGCATTCCCACTGTCAGGGTGAGCCAGATCGCCGTAAGCGGTGGCAGCCAAACGCGGTAGAGAGAAGCGGACGCCGTTGCTGCTCCGAAGATGCCGAAGTAAGCGAGGAAACAAATGGGACACTTGGGTGCGACCGCGAGAACGGCGGAACTAATCGCCATCAACGTCGTTCGCCGATGTTTCCACATGAGATCCCTGGCTCTGCTTCCGGGTTTCCGCCTAATCGCCCTTCGAACCCGCCTGAAGGTTCTTGTGATCGGTTATTAATGATGCGAGTAAGGCGTCCGCACGGGCGCTACTTCCACGATAGTCATCATGCCGCGGTCCTCGTGCGCGAGAATGTGACAATGGATGACATAGAAGCCGGCATAATCAACGAAACGACTCCGCATCTTGAAATAGCCCGGGATCGCCACCTGCTTGCTCGTGGCAGGATCGATTATCGGCTTGCCGTCTTTGTCCGTAGCCTTGATCCCCGAAGGAATTGGAAACACGTCCCACCAGACGAGATCCTTTGGCGTCGTGGGGGGAACGCACTGCGTACCGCAGGTGGCGCACGGCGTGGTGCATTTTGTGCCGCACTGGGTACCGCAGGGCGTAGTGCAAGGCTTCCAGGTGTTCGGATTAGTAGGATCCAAATAGCATTGGACCGGAGACTTTCGCGCTCTTTCATCGAAGATATACTTTGGAATCGTCGCGGTTGGTTGCTTGGGATCCGGCAGTGTGTCGTTCGGACTAAACACTTCGACGATCTGGAAGGGATTGATGTGGATATGGAATGGGTGCGAGACGATTCGCCCACCATAGGTCTCGTTTACAATCTTCCACTCTTCTACCTGGTTAAGCAGCACGACCGCGCCCACCTCGCCGTCAAACTGCTTCCCATTAATCATATGCTGGACGGGACGGCTGTCATCGGACCGGAACCGGATTTCCTTCGTGCCCTTCACTTCGCTGTCGGAAATATCGCCGAGAAAAAGCGGGAACGCCGGCGCGGTCGGGATGAAGTTTGAATTATTTGGAGTTGCCGTCTTTGGAGCGGTCCCTGATACATTGACCGACAACAGAGTCAGAGGGTTCGCTGACGGCAGGTCCAGGGGATCGACTTCGTTCTTGACGATCACGGGATAGGCGCAACCTCCGGCGATCGCGCAGGTAGCCGCCGGAGCCTTGACCAATATATCGGCGCGATTGCCCGCTGCCAGCAGGAACGGTTTGTTAACGTGCCTCTGGTAGTTCACTTCATTAAACTGGACGCCATCCTGGGCCAGTTGTTTCCACTCAAAGCCGCCTGGCGGCCCGGTGAAGTAAACACCTGCTCTTCCTGACGTATTGACTATGCGCCACATCTGGACCTCGCCCGGATACATCTGAACCTTCGGTTTCTCCTGTCCATTAATCGAAAGGTCCGCGCCCTTGTCTTGTCCGGCGCCTCCGCGCATCAGGTTTGGTAAATCTCCTGCAAGCTGGTTAATCACCAGCACCGGCTGGGTGCGGGTCCAGCCTGAGCCATACCACTTATTCAAATCGTCGTCGTATTGACCTTCGATAATGAAGGCTCCGGTCATCCCGTTGGCGACATTGATTGCGGTCGAGCCGTGCTTGTGCGCGTGATACCAATGCGTGCCCGGCGCCTGACCCATGATCAAAGGACGATTGTCGATGTCGGCATCCGCCGCTATTTCAGCTGTGCCTGCACCACCCATTTGCATCGCCGCCGGCTTGGCGGGCGGCCAACTTTGTTCTGTATATGCGGGCAGACGGAAACAGTAAGGAAAGGCACCCGAATAATATTGCGGCCACGCGCCCTGTTTCAGTTGGGCCTCATCGACCGGCCAAAGTTTGCGCACGCCGGGCCCCTTGAGTTGATTGTCGTATGCTATGAGTTGCTTCTGCTGCTCGTCAGTATATGCCTTCGGAAAGTCGTTCCAGGTTCGGGGCCACTCCCTCAGAACGTTGTGGCTCAGCTCTACTTCGCACTTCGCAAAAAATTCCCTGAAGGGCAGGGCCACGGTGTCCGGCCTGACGACGGGTTGGGCTTGGCCGTTCAGCCTCGGTTGGCCTTGGCCGTTCAGCCTTAATGAAGGACGTACTTCGATGAAGACGTTGTCACCGGTGGTGTTGGGATTCGTATGCGTGCCGTGAAAATGGATATTGCCCGTACTTGACCCGTGAAAACAATCCGGGTATTTGTCGGCTCCGGGATAACCAGTGCTGCTCTCGTCACAGCCGCCTCCCGCTCCTGTCTCGCCTCGGTCGATGGAATCACCGAAATGTCCTGGAGTGATTTGATTGATAAAGGTAAGTTGGACGAGGTCGCCAACCCGCGCTCGCAGCGTCGGGCCCGGCCTGGGGAGAGCATATTGCACTTTCGCGAAAGGAGCGTGCAGTTCTTTCGCGTAAGGTCCGTACGGGGCCGAAGTCATTGTTGGTGTCGCGCCGAATTCGCGAAAGGTCCGAACAGGTTGAGGTATGCATTGCGACCTGCTGCTATCGATCGGAGGGGAGGTGGTGGGTACGCGGGAGGCAACCCACTCCTTTTCGTCGCTCAGTATTATGGTCCCTTGCAGCCTCCCACCTCCGGATTGGATCACCGGCACAGGAATCAAGGGCTGTCCCGGCGTGAGCTCAGTTGGACACGGATTAACCGGCGAGGGGGCAGGTGTTGGACTGGGCGTCGGAGTTTGAGCCCACGCGGGCAAAGCCTGAAACACAATCAATGCCAACACGGCTAACGCTAACTTGAGCCCGGAGGCAGCGCTTAGCCAAAGCTTTGGTTTCAGCGCTGGCGAAGTCTCCCGTTCGATTGCTCTTGGACGCTCTCCAAAGATGTGAAGGTTTGACTTATCCTTGTTCATCGCAGTCTCCGTTCTTTTGCGTATGGTGTGACTTCGATTTGATCCGCCATTTCGAAATGAAATCGGCGTTCAACGATCGATCCGGCTAACGATTCGAACATCTCAAATTGTTGGAGGCGTGGTCGCTTCGATCGTGCCGCGCTCTGTCTCGATCAACGGGTGCAGTTTGCAGTAGTAGTAGAGAGTCCAACTGCTGGGGGCCGAACTCGGCTGAGCGACGACGTAACTCGGACGCGACGACTCGTCTCCCGGAATTGGATCTGATAAATAGTTCGGCCCTCCTCGCGGCATTACCTCGGCCTCGGAAAGCGGGTTGTAGTTGGAATCGGTGGGCCACGGCTGGTGATAATCTTCGGTCGTGTTGTTCCACGAGACGGTATCGGCCTGCTGAGCGATTAGCGGATCGCCCTGCTCGTAGCCGTCAAGATCCGGCTGAAACGCCGCTCCGGATCCGGAATTTGATGGAACGATTTTTATCGACTGGTTCGCCATAACGCTTCTCCTGGTGTTGATGCCCGGTTTGGAAAATCGTCGTCGAGACGTCCTCCGTCTCTCGCGTTGGCCACCGGGAGACGAAGGCTAAATCCTGATTCTCGGTGGCAAACGTCAAACGTGCGGAATATGAGAAGTGTATCCGCCCGATCCATTAAGAGGTCGGGAATGAAGACGTGGGGAACACTTTATATCTGGGAAAACTGTGTACGCTAGCAATGTCCGTTGCGTGGCGGGGAGAATACTCGCAAGCTTTCTTGCCGTCAAGATAATATTTCACGGACAACCTGATAAACCCTCTTGCTACGACTTCGCCTGCGGTCGAGCGATGCCGGTATACGCAAGACTTGGGAACAAATAGCGGGAACGTCTCTTGCGGTAGTCTTTGTTACTCTGCGGTTCTTTTCCTTATCAGCTTCTTGAGCCAGGATCAAAATTCAGGGGCGGGGTACCTGATTTTACGGCCGGTGATGAAGACTGAGACGACTAAAACGACCTCCCTCGTCTAAGTCCACCCACGGAAGGGGCTTGCCGAAATATTGACTGAAGAGCTTTGATTTGGAGGTCAAATGACGAACGACTCACTACTTTCAACTGCAGCGCTCGGAATCTCTGCGTCAAGCTTTTCGACAATCATCATGCTTCCCGCGTAATGAACCTTCCGGTATCCGCCGGACGCCAGAGTTTCGTTAACGAACGACTTAACGCCCGGATAGTAATCGGCGTAATCGTGAAAGGCGATGTAGCCGCCGGGCACCACCCACCGCTCGAACTGAAAGAAGTCTCTCGCGACGTTTGTGTAATCGTGAAGACCGTCGATAAAGAGAAACTGAATCGACTTGTCCCACGTCACTTCATAGGAGTGCTTTTGAATCACCTCAACGTATTTGGTGAGCTCCGCCTGTTCGATATTGCGATTGAAGCGTTTGAGCGTAGGCTCACCGCTGATGATTCCCTGGTCCATCGCTCCGACTTTCCCGTCGTGTGGACCGATCGCGTAGATCTTTCCGTCTGGTGAAAGAGTCTTGACGACACTGCCAAATACCACAGTCGACCGTCCACAATAACTTCCGACTTCGACGATTGTATGCGGCTGCTCGTGAGTAGTCAGCGCTTTAGCGGTCGCGGCGATAAGGAGATCGGCTTCTTCATCTGCAAGCCAGCCTTCGATCGTTCTCATTCGAGTAAGAATCGGCCAGGTGAGAAGCAGTTTGCCATTCGCATCGGTGGGGACAGTTTTCATAATTCCTCCCGGACTCGGCGCCCTTTCGTAATGATTAAATTTGGCGCGTAGCCATTTCCGCAGTGCGTCACCATATTGACGGGTGACGGGATGGGCCCAGAAGACGTCAGGCCGCCCGAGTGCGGCTTCGATCTGGCGCCACGAATACCGTGCGCGGTACTTCACCCAATCATAGCTGCTGGGATTCGCTTCGATCTTATACCCAAGGAGCGCAACCAGCGTCGGCAGTATGATTTCCTCGGTCGCCCAGATTTTGCTGCGGCTCATAATTTCCTTGAGCTGTTCGTCCCTGGCAAAAAGACTCACGAGATCAGCCGTCGAGTCGCGCGTGAAAACGGTCGCCGGCCAGAACGTCCAATGCACGAATTTCTCTTCGCCTCGCGGGAAGCGTTGCAGCCACGGTCGCCATAGATCGAATTCTCGCCACGCCTGGACGGCGGGAGGGATCCTGGTGCTCGCCGGCTGTCGATTAGGCGAGTTGCTTAGCATGCCCACGTGATCCCGCCCCGAAAGATATTTCGAAAGGCAGTGCGAATATCCCATTCGCAGCGACAGTTGATCAGAGTCGACGATCGTGATCGAGTCGAATGAGAAATTGTCGAGAGCGAAGCTCATCGAGTCGAGCGCGAACCCATGTAGCACCCCCCAGGTCATCGGCCGCGGCGCTGGATGAACCACGGCTCCATACTTCTCGAACGGAAAACTTTGGTTGAGCAAATCCGGATTGCTGCCGCCGTTGTAAAGCAGAATCGCGGAATCGGGATCGTGATACCTCAAGTTGCGAACGAGATCGACCACACATTCCGGACTCTCATGGACGAGGCAGGCGAAGACATTTCGCAGCGGCGCTGCTTCTGTCGCGGGCGCCGGCTTATGCCGCTCACTGGCCGAAATCGTCTCAGTCCTGGCCATTCTTGCGCGGGGAAGGTCATTGGGCCTTCCAAGATCGTGCCGGTAAAACTCCCAATCAGCATCCAGCACTGCGGCAATCGATTCTACCGAATGCGCATGCCACCACCTGCCCGCGGTTTTCTTCGGGCTCACGTTGCGGCCATGAATCATATGGACCGCAAAGGTGTGATCTTTCATTGGCAAGACACTGCGCGGGTCGGCGGCCCAAACAAAACGAGCATCCATCCCGACGTTGTTCTCGACGAACCGGTGACTTTCCCAATGCTTCTTCCGATAACATAACTCGCTTCCCAGCAACCACACGCGCTGGTCTGGGGGATACACATACTCGTAAGCGCTACCGCTTTGCAGATCGTAGTAAAGCAGTCTATTGATTCCGCAAATCTCGATGCCATCGTTGGCGAGCGCCGCTAGCTGACAACTCAAACGCCGCGGAGCATACCAATCGTCATCGTCCCAATGGGCGATGATTTCCCCGCGCGCATACTGACACGCCAAGTTGAGCTTCGCGCCCAAGGTCATCTTCCGGTCAAGTCGAACATACAGAAGCCGATCATCGGCGGGTACCAGATCGTTGATCGCATCCGTGCCATCATCGAGTATGATGAGTTCCCTTTTCTCGTAGTCCTGATTGAGAAAATACTCAATCGCATGCGGGATGAATTGCCGGCGGTTGTACGTCGGCATGATGCAGGAGACGAGTGGGGTTGAAGC
>JAWVEM010000512.1:0-10385 GCA_033856735.1 Blastocatellia bacterium | reverse complement strand
CGGGCGCGCCGAACAAGCTGCCTTACGCTGAGGACGTCTATCGCTACATGCGCCTGCTGGAGAAGGCCAGCCCGCGCGTGAAAGTATTTTCGATCGGCACGACCGAAGAAGGCCGCGAAATGATCGCCGTGGCCATAGCTTCCGAAAGCTTGCTGGCCAAACTGGATGAGAATCGCGCCCGCTTAACCAAGCTGGCCGACCCGCGCACGATCAATTTCGATGATGCCGAAGCGGACCGCCTGGTCGCTCAGTCGTTTCCGATCTACTACATCACAGGCACGATTCATTCGACTGAGACCGGCGCGCCGACCGCATTAATGGAACTTGCTTACCGACTGGCCGTCGATGAAAGCCCTTACATCAAGTCGATCCGCGACGGCATGGTCACGCTGATCACTCCCGTCGTCGAAGTCGACGGACGCAATCGCATGGTTGATGTCTACAACTGGCACCTCGCGCATCCAAAAGAAAATTGGCCATCGTTGTTGTATTGGGGACACTATGTCGCGCACGACAACAATCGCGACGCGATGGGATTGTCACTCAAGCTCACGCGCAACATTATGAACGTCTATCTCGGTTGGAAACCGCAGGTGCTGCACGATCTGCACGAGTCAGTCGCTTATCTTTACGACAACACCGTCGGCGATGGGCCTTACAACGCCTGGGTCGATCCAATCCTGACCGACGAATGGCAGATGATCGGTTGGAAGAACGTTTCCGAGATGACCAAGTTCGGCATGCCTGGAGTCTTTGCTCATGGAGTTTTTGATACCTGGTCGCCGGGCTATTTGATGTTCATTGCGGCGACGCACAACGGCATTAGCCGCCTTTACGAAACTTTCGGCAACGGCGGCGCGGACACTCTGGTGCGCACGCTTTCACCCGACGAAACCTCGCGCACGTGGTATCGACAGAACCCACCTCTGCCGCGGGCCAGGTGGTCACAGCGGAATAACAATAACTATGAACAAACGGCGCTGCTGATCTCGCTCGATTATTTCAATCGTGAGCAGAAGCTCTTCCTGAAGAACTTTTATTTAAAAGCCAAGCGTTCAATCGAAAAGCCAAAGAACGAAGGCCCGGCGGCGTATGTTTTCCCCGCCGACGATCCGCGGCCCGGCAATCAAGCGACGTTGTTGCGTCTGCTGCAAGCGCAGGGATGTGAAGTTCATCGCGCCACCTCGCCCTTCACGGTGACCGTCAAAAAGAAAACAACGCGACGTGATTCGGCCCCGAGGTTCGCCAGCACGCAGCCCGCTGCTTCGCCGGCGGCAGCGACGGCAACTCCTTCCGACGCGGTTCCACGAGCGCCGTCCACTGCATCGCCATCTTCATCGCCGACAGCCGCTGCCAAAAGTCAGGAAACTGAGACGCGCACTTTTCCCGCGGGCAGTTACATTGTCCGCATGGATCAGCCTTACAGCCGCATCGCGGATGCTTTGCTCGATTATCAATATTGGAGCCCGAAGGATCCGCAACAGGACGTCTATGACGATACCGGTTGGACGTTCGGCGAGCTGAGCAACGTGCACGTAGAGCGCATCACGGACGTGAAAGTCCTGAGCGCCGCCATGGACCGAGTCAACGGCGACGTGAAAGCGAATGGCGGCATTACTCCCGCTGTCCCGATCGTCAATGGCCCTGTGTTCATCGTCAATCACAACGCTGACAACAGCTTGATCACTCTGCGTTATCGTCTGAACAAAGCGTCCTTCGAAGCTGCCGAAGAACCTTTTGAAGCGGGCGGGATGAAATTCAATCGCGGCTCATTCATTATTCGCAATACTTCTCTCAACGATGTGCAGCGAGTAACGTCTGAGCTTGGCTTGACCGCCGTTCCAGTCGCGCAAGCACCGCCGGTAAAGATGCACGCGGTGAAGCTGCCACGCGTGGCGATCCTGCACACCTGGCTCAGCACTCAGGACGAAGGCTGGTGGCGCATCGCGTTCGACCAGATGCAGATTCCGTATGACTACATCAGCACCCAGGATGTCGCAAAGGATGCGGATCTGAATCGCAAGTACGACGTGATCGTCTTTGGCCCGGTGGGCCGCGGCGTGAACTCGATCATTCAGGGCTTGCCGATGTATGGCAATCCAATCCCCTGGAAGAAGACTGAACTGACGCCGAACATGGGCGGCTTTGCTGCGACTGAAGACATGCGGCCGGGTTTGGGCTATGCCGGTCTTACCAATCTGCAAAACTTTGTGAAGCGCGGCGGAGTTTACATCGGCACGATGGATACAGCCGATCTCGCGATCTCAACCGGTTTCACACCAGGAGTTTCTATCCAGCGGTCAACGCGCTTACGCGCCATCGGTGATGTTTTAAAAACGAGGTTCGTCGATTCGACCAGCCCGATTGCCTACGGCTATGGCGAATCACTTTCGATCTATTGCTTTAACGGGCCAATCCTAAACGTCAGCAACGTCGCGGGGGGCGGCGGACGCCGGGCGCGCGGCGAAAGCCAACAGCGAGCGACCGGCCGCGGCACCGTCGACGATCCTGACATAGTTCAGGGACGGCCTCCCGCAGAGGCGCTCGAACCGCAGCCTAGTTCCGAAATCTGGGAAGCTGCGCCGATTACGGAAGAACAACGTCGCAACCTGATCGGCCTGATACCAATGGACCAGCGCCCAAGGGTCGTGCTGCGGTATGCGGACGCGCGCGAGTTGCTGGTTTCGGGATTGTTGGACGGCGGCGACGAAATCGCGCAACACGCCGCCGTGATCGACTCGCCGCTCGAGCGCGGTCACGTCGTGCTCTTCTCGAACAATCCATTCTGGCGCGGGCAGACTTCGGGGAGCTACTTCCTGGTCTTCAACACGATTCTGAATTTCGATAGTTTGAATGCAGGAAGAAAGTGGGACGGGAAGTAGATCAGTCGCGTTGAATTACTCGAATGGAAGCGCCGTGAGGTTCGAAGACATCCCCGCGCGGTCTTTGCTTGAATCAGGCTCATGTTCGGTGGTCCCTGGTGGCACAGACTTCAGTCTGTGATTTCGTGACGGCAGGCTTCTGCTATGGATCGAATCCCCAGACTGAAGTCTGTGCCACTTATTCGGAACGGCACTCAGCGTCGCCCTCTTCGCTCCCGAAGAGTTCCCGCGGTCAATTAAAATCATGTTTAGAATAATTCACTGTTCGAGGAACCGAAAAAAATGAAGCGTCCCAGCTTGTTGCTGTCGATTGTCCTGCTCATCTCTTCCACACTCCTGGCGCAGGTGCGCTCAAACGAAGCCGCCCGGAACCCGCCGACTATCAGCGAAAAAGTCGCCGGCATGGAGAAGTTCTCCGGCTACTTTCCGTTTTACTGGGACGCGAAGGCAGGAAAGCTTTGGCTCGAGATCGACAAGTGGAATTCCGAGTTTCTTTATGTCGAGTCTTTGCCTGCGGGCCTGGGGTCAAACGATATTGGCTTGGATCGAGGGCAGCTTGGTCAAAGCCACATCGTCCGGTTTGAACGCACTGGGCCGAAGGTCCTGCTGATCGCCTCGAACTATGGATTTCGCGCCAACAGCGACGATGCCGATGAACGGCGCGCGGTCAAGGACGCCTTTGCTGAATCGACGCTATGGGGATTTGAAGTCGCGGCCGAAGAAGGCGGCCGTGCACTGGTCGACGCAACGGCATTTTATCTGCGCGATGTTCATCAAATCCCGGGCACGCTCCTGCGCAATCAACAGGGAAGTTTTCGCCTGGATCCTACGCGCTGCGCGTTTTATCTTGCGAACACCAGGAATTTTCCGCAGAACACTGAAGTCGAAACAACTCTTACTTTCACAAGTGACGGTGAGGCCGGCCCGCTGGTGCGACAGGTCACGCCGATCCCGCAAGCGATTACCGTTCGCGAACACGTCTCGTTTGTCGAGTTGCCGCCGCCGGGTTTCAAGACTCGCGTCAACGATCCACGCGCCGGGTACTCTGGAATCAGTTACATGGATTTTGCGACGCCGATCAGCGAACCCATCAACAAGCGCTACCTCAGTCATCATCGACTGCAAAAGAAAGATCCGTCGGCGGCGATGAGCGATCCTGTCAAGCCAATCGTCTATTACGTCGATCGCGGCGCGCCGGAACCAGTGCGCTCAGCGTTAATCGAAGGCGCGAGCTGGTGGAACCAGGCATTCGAGGCCGCCGGTTATCGAAACGCTTTTCGCGTCGAGTTGATGCCCGCCGGCGCCGACCCGATGGACGTACGCTACAACGTGATCCAGTGGGTGCATCGCTCGACACGAGGGTGGTCCTATGGAAACGCACTCACCGATCCACGGACTGGAGAAATCATTCAAGGCCGTGTTTCGCTTGGCTCGCTGCGTGACCGGCAGGATTTTCTAATCGCCGAAGGTCTGCTCGCTCCTTATGAGAAAGGCAAATCCGAAACTGCGAAGATCATGGAGCAAATCGTGCTCGCGCGTCTGCGGCAGCTCGCCGCGCATGAGGTCGGCCACACGCTGGGACTGCAACACAATTTCGCCGCGAGCGTAACTAATCGCGCTTCAGTAATGGATTATCCGGCGCCTTTGGTAAAGCTCGGCGCTGACGGTATTCCCGATCTCTCCGACGCTTATGCGCGCGGCATTGGCGAGTGGGACAAGGTGACGATCGCTTACGGCTATCAGGATTTCCCGGCCGGTGTTAATGAGCAGGAAGCGCTGGATAAGCTGCTGCGCGAAGCTTTCAAACGCGGCTTGGTATATCTAACTGATCAGGATGCGCGTCCGGCCAGCGCATCGAGTTCAGCCGCTCATCTTTGGGACAACGGCAGTAACGTCATCGACGGACTCGCCAACGTAATGAGAGTGCGCGCCGCCGCCTTGAATCGTTTTGGCGAAAACAATATTCGCGAAGGCGCGCCGATGGCCACGCTCGAAGACGTTTTGGCGCCGCTCTACATGTATCACCGTTATCAGGTTGAAGCGTCGGCGAAATTGGTGGGCGGCGAAGATTATACGTTCAGTCTGCGCGGCCAGGGCGATCGCAACCCGCAGATTATCGCGCCTGAAGAACAACGACGAGCGCTCGCTGCGGTGCTTGATACTCTCAAGCCAGGGTCGCTCGCGCTGCCTGAATCTGTGCTGCGTCTGATTCCGCCTCGTCCGCCGGGCTACCCGCGCACGCGCGAGGATTTTCGAATCCGGACAGCGCCGAACTTTGATGCGCTCGCTCCCGCCGAAGCCTTTGCGAATCACGTCTGCGATTTTCTTTTAAATCAGGAACGCGCCGCGCGACTGGTTGAATATCACGCCCGCGATGCGCGCTATCCCGGCTTTGATGAAGTGCTGGATAAGATTATCGCGGCAACGTGGAAGGCGCCGTCGGGCAACGGCTATAACGCTGAGATCCAACACACTGTGAACATGGTCGTCCTGTTGGATCTAATGTCGCTGGCATCGGGGGAACGCGCATCGAATCAGGTGCGGGCAATCGGTGAATCAAGACTGTCATTGTTGAAGGACTGGCTGACCGGCCAACGCAGTCTTACGCGCGACGAGAACCAGCAGGCGTTTCTTTCCTACGCCGCGAACCAGATCAAACGCTTTCAGGAAGATCCGAAAAAGATGAACCTCAGCAAAGCGAATGAGCCTCCAGACGGGCAGCCGATCGGCACAGACTGGTGGAACCGCGCGGACCGCGATTTGTGCGATTGGTGACAAGCTACACTAGTTCGGTGTATTAGCTGGGGTTGCGGGCTGCGAAGGTATCGCGGGTATTGAAGGACACGGCAAGCCGCTCCTCAGCATTGCCGAAATTTTAAAGGCTTTTTCCTGAGTAATCTGGTCGAACTTGTTAACTTCGGTCCCTTTATTATCTCCCTCGAGGTTGATATGGCAAGCAAATCCATAAATCACGCTGCGATGAGGTTCTGATAAAAGGATCTCCGGATCACCCGCGCCCGCAAGGAGATTGACGTCCGCAAATACTCCGGGTTGTTTCAATTCAAGCTCGCGTACCACTTGCAAGTACTTGTCGATAATTGACTGGTTAACTGTCTTTCCGGTTCCGTCTTTATTAAGAGTGTCCGCCAAGCCATTCTTATATTCGTCCCAATTTTGCAAAGCGGCGATGTCAAAGGTGACCTGTCTCGGTTGGGTAAAATCAAAATCTCTGGCAATCAGATTGCAAATGCTTCCGGTTAGTCGCGTTTCTTGAGCCTTTTTCTGCTTAGGGTCGAGATACAGTGAATCTTTAAGCGCGTCGAGGTCCTGCTTGAGGGCGAGTACTCGGGCGATTGTCATTTTGTCGTTAGACGAAAACAGCAGGAGCTGTTCATTGCCGGTACGATAATCACTGAGTTCTCGACTCCTCCTGTCATCGTCTCTCGCTTGTCGTTCTCTTGCCTGCTGATTACCAAAGATATAGAGACCCAACATAAATCCTCCAATCGAGATAACAGCGGTGATGATGGGAACAAAGCGTCCGATTCTCCCTTCCCAATCGCGCCCTCGTTCTAATTCTTCGATTTCCAGTTCCAACTTTCGCAACTCGGCCATCGCCGTCTTGCGCTTAGTTTCTTCCAGCGAAGTTGTCGTGGAATCATGCTCGCTGCTGGTAGGTTCCACCGTACCTCCCTCCCGCCTTTCGCAACCATCTGCTGATGAGATGGCAGTTCTCTTGATTCATCTCAGTTCGAAGTTATCTCGAGTTGAAACTTACTCGACATCTTGACCGAGCAATTGTTGACCACCAGGACATATTCCGTCCCAGAGGAAAACCGGCCCGACCAACTGGGGGCATTATTAGTAATCATCGTGGACGGCCCCAGCGAATAGAGGTCCAGTTTTAGTTGAGAGTTGGTTAGTTTGATGTTCACGTTCATGTCCGCTTTTGTTTTTACGTGATATTCAATCGTGCTTCTGCCCGGGGCCGTTCCCGCAATCTTCTGTGGTCGGCCCTTTAGAAGCGTCAACGGCTTCGATAGAGCGGTACATTTAGTTAGAGTCTGGGGAGCAGAAAAATTGCAGATCGGCAAGCCCGCAATCGCAAGGACGAGAAAACACAACCGAACTATTCGTCTTCCCATGGCTGACCTCTTTCCCAGTGGGTGAATGGCGGTTAAATTGACGCTTATTCTAAACCCAAACAACCCGCAGCGCCACTAAAAGAATTCTGGTTGGCGCCGTCCCCCCTCAATAGTTCGAGATGAAAAGATTTGTTTTAATTAAGCTTAGCGAGGGCCCCCAGTAACACACTCGCTCGGTTCTCGATATCCTTTGGCCGCGTAAATTCTTTCGGCGAGTGACTAATCCCGCCAGATTACTTTATTTTGCGGCTTCAGCGTTTAAGAGGCGCCCTTCCTGACGGTATGGGTACTGCCACGTGTTATCATCGTGCGCTGTTTCAAGCAAAACTTCGCTCATGAACCTATACGACGAATTCCAATGGCGCGGAATGCTCCACGAAGCCACGCCTGACTTACAAAAGATCCTCGCTGAGGAAAAGTTGACGGCTTACATTGGCTTTGATCCTTCGGCGGCAAGTCTGCACGTCGGATCGCTCCTGCCGGTGATGGGCCTGGCCCGCTTACAAAGGTTCGGCCACACGCCGATCGCAATCGCCGGCGGCGGCACTGGACTGATTGGCGATCCGAGCGGGAAGACAAAGGAACGTCAACTGCTGACACCGGAACAGGTCGAGGAAAATCTGTCAGGTATCAAAGAGCAGCTCAGCCGCTTTCTTGATTTTGAAGCAACGCCGAATCCTGCGCGCATCATCAACAACGCCGACTGGCTGGCTCCGATCTCGATGATGGAGTTCCTCCGCGACGTCGGAAAATACTTCACGGTGAATAACCTCCTGGCCAAAGAAGCCATAAAACGGCGGCTGGAGTCCGAAGAAGGAATTTCCTTTACCGAGTTCAGCTATCCGCTGTTGCAAGCCTATGACTACCTCATCCTGCACGACCGGCATGGGTGCACTCTGCAGATGGGTGGCAGCGATCAATGGGGCAACATTCTTGCCGGAGTCGACCTAATTCGCCGCTTGCGCAGTGCGCGGACGCACGGCCTCGTGTTTCCGCTGGTCACCACCGCGGCCGGAGTAAAGTTCGGCAAGACCGTAGCCGGCGCGGTGTGGCTGGATCCGAAATTGACCTCGCCTTACCGGTTCTACCAGTTCTGGCTGAACACCGACGACCGCGACGCGATCATCTATCTCAAGTTCTTTACCTGGCTAACCAAAGAAGAGATAGACCAATTGGAAGAGAGTGTTCGGGCTGAGCCTGAGAAACGCCGGGCCCAGAGAGAGCTGGCCCGTCACGTAACCGCGCTGGTTCACGGCGAGACCGAACTCGAGAAAGCTGTGCGGGCATCGGAAGTCCTCTTCGGCAAGGAGATTAGCGGCCTGGGTGTGCAGGAAATCCTCGATATCTTTGCCGACGTTCCTTCGAGCGAACTGGAAAAATCAAAGTTGGATGGCGACGGCTTCACGATCACCGATGCATTGGTGGTCTCCGGATTGGCGCCTTCAAAGGGCGAGGCCAAACGTCTGGTGCAGGGTGGCGGCGTGTGCGTGAACAATCAGCGCGTGAGCGATGCGCGGCAAACGATCTCTGATGCGGATTTGATCGACGGCCAGCTTCTGGTTTTGCGAAAGGGAGCGAAGAACTATCACGTCATTAGAATCGTGGGAAGTTAATCATTACTTCTGCCAGCGACAGATCTCAACGCAAAGGGCCAAAGGTTCCTGCAAAGTGACGCAAAGAATTCCCGTGCGCTCCTTCGCGACTACCTTTGCGTTCTTTGCGTTTCAATTTTTTCGTGAAGCAGATTCTGGCCGCGGTCGCAGGCTAATGATGCCGGCCTCCTCAATTTCATACTTCTCTTCTTCCTCAAGATCACGGCCCCGTGCTTTCCGCCACGCCAACAGACGTTTGTTCAGGGGCGCTAACGCTACCGACAAGAGCAGCACTGCGACAAGATAAATAACAAAGAAGGGAATGTTGTGAGGGGTCTTGACGTGAAAGACGCCCATGGCCACGACGACGAGCAGCGCTAATCCTGAGCAGACGCTTGCCAGAGTCCTCTTTCTCATACAGATGCCTACGGAATAAGTCGTTCGCGAATGTACGCCGGTAAGTCGGCCACCTTCACGCGCTCCTGTTCCCAGGTATCGCGATCGCGGACGGTGACGGCTTCGTCTTCCAGCGACTGATGATCGACGGTGACGCAGAACGGCGTCCCGATCTCATCCTGCCGCGCATAGAGCTTTCCAATCCCGCCGGTATCATCGTAAACCGCTCGCACCGTCGGTTGCAGCGAGCGCTTGATTGCCCTCGCCATGCCGACGATCTCGGGTTTGTTCTTGGCCAGCGGCAGAACGGCAACCTTGATCGGCGCCATTGAATGATGAAGCTTGAGGATTACGCGGGTTTCGCCTTTGTCGTTAGTCTTTTCCGAGTAAGCGTCCATGAGGACTGCGAGCACAGTGCGATTGACGCCGGCCGCGGGTTCGATCACATAAGGATAGAAACGTTGCTTGGTTTGCTCGTCAAAGTAGGACAGGTCTTCCGTGGAATCCGGATTCAGACGCTTCCCTTCCGCGTCTTCCGGCTTCTTCGAATGTGTCCGCAGATCGAAGTCCGTGCGGTTAGCGATACCCATCAGTTCGTCCCAGTTACGTTCCTGGTCTTCGCGCTCCGGAAAAAATCGATACTGAATATCGACCGTGCGCTTGGCATAGTGGGCCAGCTCTTCCTTCGGCTGTTCGTACAGCCGAAGATTGTCGGGCGAAATGCCAATGTTAAGAAACCATTGATGGCAGGCGTCGATCCATTCCTGGTGGGCCTGCTCGTCCTCGCCCGGCCGGACAAAATATTCCATCTCCATCTGTTCGAACTCGCGCGTGCGAAAAATGAAGTTGCCGGGCGTGACCTCATTGCGAAACGATTTTCCAATCTGCGCCACGCCGAAGGGCAGCTTGCGCCGGCTGGTGTTGAGGACGTTATGAAAGTTTATGAAGATGCCCTGTGCGGTTTCCGGACGAAGATAAACAAGCGCGTCGGGATCGTCTTCGGCGGTCGCGCCGACGTGAGTTTGAAACATCAGATTAAAGGGTCGCGGCTCGGTGAGGTTCTTCGAACCACAATTGGGACACTTGCCTTCCTCGAGCTTGTCGGCCCGCAACCGAGTCTTGCATTCGCGGCAATCAACCAGCGGGTCGGTAAACGTCTCTTCATGTCCCGAATATTTCCAAACCCGACGGTTTAAGATTATCGAAGAGTCCAGCCCTTCGATATCGTCGCGTTCGTAAACCATCCAGCGCCACCATGCCTGCCGCACATTGTTGGCGAGCTCGACGCCCAGCGGGCCGTAATCCCAGGCGCTGCCGAGACCCCCATAGATTTCTGAAGATGGATAGACAAAGCCGCGCCGTTTGGCCAG
>JAWVEM010000511.1:0-5141 GCA_033856735.1 Blastocatellia bacterium | reverse complement strand
CGGCGTTCGCCGAGCGCGCGGGCGGCATTGCCGCTGACGCTTGGACAAATCTGCCCGGCGCGGTTGATCGTCTTGACCCCGCAGAAGCCCTGAAATTGATGCGGCGCTCGGCGAGCTTTCTGGAACGGGGCGGCGCAGCCGCGCTTCACCTTCTGATCGCCGGTGGCGAGATCCTCCGCACCTTGCCCGAATGCTTTGACGAATGGATCGAGCTGCTTTGGGCTGTGGCATCGCATGGGAACGCCGGACTCGTAGCCTTTATTCGCTCCAGCCCCGCATTCTTTCAAACACTCGCGACGCAAAAGGAGCACTTTAGCGCCGTGACTCTCGCGCACCGCGTGCTCGCCCTCACGCGCGAAGTTGCCCGAGTTGATTCGGAAGCGGCACTCGCATGTCTGCGTTCGAGCGCGAAAGCCCTGCACACGGTTTCGATCGAACAATTCGAGAGCTGGGCGCGAGCCGGTTTGGTCGCCGGGGATACGCGCGCCCGCCGCAGTTATTACGCGCTCGAAACGCGCCGCAGCAATGATGCGTTGCGTGAAGGCGGCGCGGGCGTGTCGCTGGAATCAGTGCAGCTCTTGCTGCGACTTTATATCGAGGGCCTAACCGGCCATGCGGTCGAGATTGCCGCGCTGGCCGCGGTGCCGGTTGAGTCGCGCATTGGAGATGGCCGCACGATTCACCTGCCTTCAGTTGTCACTGAATTTGGTGATAAAGAACTTGATTTTCGGCTCTACAAAGTCCTGGCCGCGCATGCGGCCGGGCAAATTGAGTTTGAGACTTACGCGAGTGATACGGTTGACCTGCGCGCGGCGTACGCATCACTCGCGGAGTTCTACGATCCTGAGAATCAGGACGCTCAGGATGCGTTTGCGCTCGATGGGTACATCGACATCAACGAACCAGAGGCTCACGCAAAGGCGCAAAGACGCGAAGTAAGACAAAGCCCTGAAGGGTTGGATTATCGTCACGTTCTCAGCCTGTTTCCGATTCCGCCGTTGGCGCGAAGGATCTTCGGCACACTCGAGAACGGGCGCATCGACCGGCGCCTGCGAAAAGCGTATCGCGGCCTGGCGCGCGATCTCGATCTGATTCGCGACCATTTGCGTGCGCGGCGTCCGGACATTATCGACTTGCCGGCGACGCTCGTGCCGTTTGAACTGCTCTTTCAAATCACCCTCCTCGCCGGAGCGCGCGATGATGCTCGGCAGTTCTACGGCCAGATAGTTTCAGAACTTGAAATAATCGTCGCAGAGTATTTATCAAACCCACGCGCCACCGTCGCCGATACTTTGATGGCAACCAGCCGCGTCTATTCTTTGTTTCAATCGATTTCGATGGAAGACGCCGAACAACAAGTCGAAGTACCCGACGAACTCGATCAGGAAGACGCCAGTAAGACTGCCGAAGAAATGCTCGCCGAACGTGATGCGAATCGTCAGCCGCAACGGCGCGATGCGCGCGAGCTCTTCAACGCCTGGAACACCGAGGCTGACGGCGAGTTTGACGACTTGGAAGGCAGCGAAGCGTGGAGCGAAGGCGAAGCGCCGGAACAGGATCTGGAAGCCGGCGAAGTTGCTTTCAACTATGACGAATGGGACCGCGAGCTGACCGATCATCGTGTCGGCTGGTGCCGCGTGATCGAAAAGAAAGTGAAGCGCGGCGAACGCGCCTTTGTCGACGACACGCGCGAACGCTACAAAGGCGTCGTCTCGTCAATTCGACATCAGTTCCAATTGATGAAGCCCGAGGACCTCGCGCGCGTAACCAACGAGATTGATGGCGACGATTACGACCTGAACGCCGTCGTGGATTATTTCATCGATCGCCGCGCCGATGGCCATCAATCTGAGCGCATCTATACCCGGCGTCTGCGTCGGCGCCGCGATGTCGCCGTGTCGTTCCTTTTGGATCAGTCGTCGTCAACCGCGCGCACGATTGGGCGTCATCCGCTGCAACCCTACACTCACCCGGGCCGTCGCATCATTGAGATCGAGAAGGAAGGGCTGGTGTTGATGAGCGAAGCGCTGGAGGCGGTCGGCGACCGTTACGCGATCAACGGCTTTACTTCCGAAGGCCGCCGCAACGTAAAGTTTTACGTGCTCAAAGATTTTGGCGAGCATTACTCTGACGAAGTGATGCAGCGAATTGGCGGCATCACTTATCAAAACAACACGCGCCTGGGCGCCGCGATTCGCCACGCAGCCGCGAAGCTGAGCAAGCAGGACGCGCGCACCCGCCTGCTGATCGTCCTGTCCGACGGCCGCCCTTACGATCATGATTACGGCGACGCCCGTTACGCCCGCGAAGACACGCGCGAAGCCCTGCGTCAGGCCAAAACCCTCGGCATCACACCATTCTGCATCACCATCGATCGCGAATCGGAAGCCGAACTCCGCGATCTATACGGGGACGTTGGCTATACGATCATCGACGACGTGCTGACGTTGCCAGAGCGTCTGCCGGGGATTTATCGGCGACTGACGACGTGAAACTCAATTGACTTAGCACCGAAGCTTCTTCTTTAAGGTTTTCCCATTCATTCGCGGTACAATCGTTACTGTTATGAGGAGGTGGTTATGTCGACAGAAGGCTCTCGGATTCTGAATGAGGTTTTGGCGCTTTCGGTTCACGAACGGGCCGAATTGGTGGAACGAGTTCTGGATAGTCTGGGCGAAGCGCCTGATAAAGAAAGGCTGGAGAGGTGGGCGGCTGAGACGGAATCGCGCCTAGATGCAATTGATCGCGGGGAACTTGAAACAGTACCAGGCGAAGAGGTATTGGCGCGCCTTAGACAAAGGTATTCATGAACCTCAAGTTCTCGATTGTTGCTGAAAGGGAAATCGAAGCCGCAGCGGACTATTATGAGAATGAAAAGGCAGGACTTGGTTTCCAATTTGTCGAGGAACTGAATCACGCAATCGCCTTCGTCCTTCAATTCCCGAATGCTTGGTCGCCGATTTCGAAGCGATCTCGCCGTTGTTCTCTGCGACGGTTTCCTTACAACATCATTTATTCTGCGCAACAAGACATCGTAACGATCGTCACAGTGGTTCATCAGCGTCGGGATCCGGAGAAATGGCAAACGCTAATCAGAGAATTAGGACTTTGAGAATCCAGGCCTGAACTCCCCGCTCTTCAAGGGCGAGACTGGCGACACGATGACTTACTAGGTGCTGACTCTATAGAACCGGCTCCGGAAAGTTACGGAAGGCTGACGACGTGATTGCTTACAACACTATTAGCGTGCGGCGCACTCAAAATGTCGCTGAAGCAGTCGCATTGGCTTCGAAGCTTAAGTCAGAAGGAACCTACGATTGGTTTCGTGGCCAGATTAATAATTGGTCACTGAGGTCGACGCGAGCGCGATTGAAGGCGGCTGAAGAGGAAGAGGCAACAAGTAAACTGGAACGCTTCTTTGCTTGGATTCACGGCACACCTGGTCTCGAGTCGATCACAGGAACGCCCGATTCGGTTGTAGCGGTGGCTCAACATTATGGGCTACCGACGAATTTCGTGGACTTTACAACGGAACCGGCAATAGCAGGGTTTTTCGCTTCATATGGTCGACCTAGGAAAGGTATGGAGAGCTGTATTATTTGTTTGAATACTGACGATCTGCGCAAATTCTGGAAGGTTATGCCACCAGAGTACAGGTCGCCCGAATTCTTGAAGCTCGAAGTTCCGAACCTGTGGAGAGTCGAGGCTCAACTTGGCAGATTCTTGTATTGTCCGTATCCAGATTTCGAAAACATCTACGATCTTGATCGCATCGTTTTTCCGTACACGGGACCAGTCGGGGAGCCCGCAGTAGATGATGTCTATCCTCGACGTAAGAGCAATTTAGAGGGGTTACTCGATCAGTTTTTCATGAGCGAAACTTTATTAGCGGGACAGAAAAGATTGGAATCGATGCCGGTCCCTTTCCGGGTATTTCACATTGAGACGGCCGAATGTGATCCAAACCTGGTGAAAGGCAATGGTCCTCCCGCTCATAACTCTTGGGATGCGATAAAGCTGGGATTATGGTTGACGCCCACCGTTGAGGAATTATCAAGCGCTGTGACCGACGAGCATTGGAGATTTGATATCGACAACAGTGTCAGACCAGCCACCATAGCGAGGAGAATTGAGGCGGAGGTTGCGCGTCGACTTAGTGTGACGCCTCAGCATCGGTCCAAACTAATTTCATGGCAATTTAGGTTTGGCAAAGGATCTAAGAAGCGCTTGAAATCCAGTGTCTTGTCTGAGGCGGTTCAAAGGTTATGGGACGGTTTGCGGACGTTGCCTTATACCGCGGAGGATTTGGCCGTCGGAATTGGCAACTGCGTTGGGTTGTACTTAAACCACTTAGATTCTGCTCCTTCTGTTTTCGATCCACGATCCCATGAGGCCTGCTCCGTGTTCGGGGACGAAACGATCGAGATCGAGTTTGGCGCAAGTGATGGAAGTTACTCACGGGGTTATGTCTCAAAACGAAAACTAAGAGAAGCTGTGCGTGAGGACATTGGAGAGTATTTAGCTCCGAAATACCAAACTCGATTGAAAGAAGACATCACCACCCTACTTCAGGCTGTTACCGCGCCTCATTTACTCTTTGATTTTGAGCGGCTGACGACTCTTTTTGCGCGTGAAATCTCTCCGAGTCAGGTACTCTCAAGATTTGCGGGGGATGTAAAACGTCACTCCAGCCCCGTTTTCTTCTCGGCTGCGCGACTCAATACGTTGGGTCTCCCTTAAACCTAACGCTCAAGCATTAACTCGCTCTCGCCGCACAACCCGCACGCCGCCCCGCCAGTCTTCATTAATATCAAATCGATAAACCTCGATATCCGGCGCGATGGTTCTCGCGAGGGTGGCGAATGAGGGGTGGAAGCGGAGTGTCGGTGCGACCAGATAGACCAGCGGCGACTCGTCACTGATCTCGCGTTCACCGAACAGCTTCGCGGTACTGATGTGGCCGCGGCGGCGATGGGCTTCGACGCGGCGCCAGTAATCAACTCCCTGGAAGACGTGCTCGCGATCTTCGTTGACCTTGAGTTCGATCACTGCCAAGCGGCCATCGTGACGCAGCGCGAGGAGATCGATTGGGCGCGCGCCGCTGGCGCCGATAGCGGTGCCGTGCGAAGTGCGAAATTGCG
>JAWVEM010000510.1:0-4895 GCA_033856735.1 Blastocatellia bacterium | reverse complement strand
CGGCGTTCGCCGAGCGCGCGGGCGGCATTGCCGCTGACGCTTGGACAAATCTGCCCGGCGCGGTTGATCGTCTTGACCCCGCAGAAGCCCTGAAATTGATGCGGCGCTCGGCGAGCTTTCTGGAACGCGGCGGCGCAGCCGCGCTTCACCTTCTGATCGCCGGTGGCGAGATCCTCCGCACCTTGCCCGAATGCTTTGACGAATGGATCGAGCTGCTTTGGGCTGTTGCGTCGCATGGGAACGCCGGACTCGTCGCCTTTATTCGCTCCAGCCCCGCATTCTTTCAAACACTCGCGACGCAAAAGGAGCACTTTAGCGCCGTGACTCTCGCGCATCGCGTGCTCGCGCTGACGCGCGAAGTTGCCCAGGTTGATTCGGAAGCGGCACTCGCCTGTCTGCGTTCCAGCGCGAAAGCTTTGCACACGGTTTCGATTGAACAGTTCGAGAGCTGGGCGCGCGCCGGCTTGATCGCCGGAGACACGCGCGCCCGACGCAGTTATTACGCGCTCGAAACGCGCCGCAGCAATGATGCGTTGCGTGAAGGCGGCGCGGGCGTGTCGCTGGAATCTGTGCAGCTCTTGCTGCGACTTTATATCGAGGGCTTAACCGGCCATGCGGTCGAGATTGCCGCGCTGGCCGCGGTGCCGGTTGAGTCCCGCATTGGCGATGGCCGCACCATTCACCTGCCTTCAGTTGTCACTGAATTTGGTGATGAAGAACTGGATTTTCGGCTCTACAAAGTACTGGCGGCGCATGCGGCCGGGCAAATTGAGTTTGAGACTTACGCGAGTGATACGGTTGACCTGCGCGCTGCGTACATGACGCTGAGCGAGTTCTACGATCCCGAGAACCAAGAGGAGCGGGATGCGTTTGCACTCGACGGGTACATCGACATCAACGAACAAGAGGCCCACGCAAAGGCGCAAAGACGCAAAGCAAGACAAAGCCCTGAGGGATTGGACTATCGTCACATCCTTAACCTGTTTCCGATTCCACCGTTGGCGCGCAGAATCTTCGGCACACTCGAGAACGGGCGCATCGACCGAAGGCTGCGGAAAGAGTATAGAGGCCTGGCGCGCGACCTCGACTTGATTCGCGACCATTTGCGGGCGCGGCGTCCGGACATTGTCGACTTGCCGGCGACGCTGGTGCCGTTTGAACTGCTCTTTCAAATCACACTCCTCGCCGGCGCTCGCGATGATGCTCGCCAGTTCTACGGCCAGCTGGTTTCGGAACTTGAAACAATCGTCGCTGAGTACTTATCAAATCCGCTGGGCACCGTCGCTGATACTTTAATGGCGACCAGTCGCGTCTATTCTTTGTTTCAATCGATTTCGATGGAAGACGCGGAACAACGAGTCGAAGTGCCCGACGAACTCGATCAGGAAGACGCCGGTAAGACTGCCGAAGAAATGCTCGCCGAGCGCGATGCGAATCGTCAGCCGCAACGGCGCGATGCGCGCGAGTTGTTCAACGCCTGGAACACCGAAGCAGACGGCGAGTTTGACGAGTTGGAAGGCAGCGAAGCGTGGAGCGAAGGCGAAGCGCCGGAACAAGATCTGGAAGCCGGTGAAGTTGCTTTCAACTATGACGAGTGGGACCGCGAGCTGACCGATCATCGCGTCGGTTGGTGCCGCGTGATCGAAAAGAAAGTGAAGCGCGGCGAACGCGCCTTTGTCGACCACACGCGCGAACGCTACAAAGGCGTCGTCTCGTCAATTCGACATCAGTTCCAATTGATGAAGCCCGAGGACCTCGCGCGCGTAACCAATGAGATCGATGGCGACGATTACGACCTGAACGCCGTCGTGGATTATTTCATCGATCGCCGCGCCGATGGCCATCAATCAGAGCGCATCTATACCCGGCGTCTGCGCCGGCGCCGCGATGTCGCCGTGTCGTTCCTTTTGGATCAGTCGTCGTCGACGGCGCGCACGATTGGGCGTCATCCGCTGCAACCCTACACCCACCCCGGCCGTCGCATCATCGAGATCGAAAAGGAAGGGCTGGTGTTGATGAGCGAAGCGCTGGAGGCGGTCGGCGACCGTTACGCGATCAACGGCTTTACTTCCGAAGGACGCCGCAACGTAAAGTTTTACGTGCTCAAAGATTTTGCCGAGCATTACTCTGACGAAGTGATGCGGCGAATTGGCGGAATTACTTATCAAAACAACACGCGCCTGGGCGCCGCGATTCGGCACGCAGCCGCGAAGCTAAGCAAGCAGGACGCGCGCACCCGCCTGCTGATCGTCCTGTCCGACGGCCGTCCGTACGATCATGATTACGGCGACGCCCGTTATGCACGGGAAGACACGCGCGAAGCTCTCCGTCAAGCCAAGACTCTCGGCATCACACCCTTCTGCATCACCATCGATCGCGAATCGGAAGCCGAGCTGCGCGATCTCTACGGCGACGTTGGCTACACGATCATTGACGATGTGCTTTCATTACCTGAGCGTCTGCCGGGGATTTATCGGCGACTGACGACGTGAAAACTCAATTGACTTAGCACCGAAGCTTCTCTTCTTTAAGGTTTTCCCATTCATTCGCGGTACAATCGTTACTGTTATGAGGAGGTGGTTATGTCGACAGAAGGCTCTCGGATTCTGAATGAGGTTCTCGCGCTTCCGGTTCACGAACGGGCCGAACTGGTGGAACGAATTCTCGACAGTCTTGGGGATGCGCCCGATAAAGAAAGGCTGGAGAGGTGGGCGGCTGAGACGGAATCGCGCCTAGATGCAATTGATCGTGGGGAGCTTGAAACCTTACCAGGAGAAGAAGTACTTTCCCGTCTTAAACAAAGGTATTCATGAAGCTCGAGTTTTCAATCGTTGCTGAAAGGGAAATCGAAGCCGCAGCGGACTATTATGAGAATGAAGAGGCAGGACTTGGTTTCCAGTTTGTCGAGGAACTGAATCACGCCATCGCCTTCGTCCTTCAATTCCCGAATGCTTGGTCGCCGATTTCGAAGCGATCTCGCCGTTGCTCTCTTCGGCGGTTTCCTTACAACATCATTTATTCAGCCCAACAAGACACAGTAACGGTCGTAACAGTAGTTCATCAACGTCGTGACCCGGAAAAATGGCAAACGCTCATCAGAGACTTAGGACTTTAGAAAAGCGTTTGCCCCATTGTGAGGATTCGGTCGGGTCATGAAGCGCCAAATCTCTGTCTGTACTCGTCAGAGGTGATGAATGCCTTTACCATCTCCGCTGCAGCATAATCTCCATTGTACTCATTTAACTTCCTTAGCCAGAAGTCGTAACCACTAAAGTCGGTATCCGGCGGGTCGTTAGGATCTCTTCGCAAGTAACCGAAGTATTGCATCAGCACAAACGCGCAGTTGAATTCGGCGCTGTTCAAGTCGGCGTTTTCGGCCACCCGCCGCAATGCCCGGGCGCGCGCTGGCTGGTTGCTCGTGTTCGTCGCGCTTCCGAACGAAGCAATCGCCGCCGCGCGCGCGCTGGCTGACAGAACATTGCCGGCATTCGTATTCAATTGATCGACAAACTGCGTCGCCGTCATTGACGTTGGATAGGCGAAGGCGAATCGGGAACGTGAAACGAATTCCGACATGAATTTTGCCTTATTGCTTTCTAACTGTGTTTGCCAATCGCCCTCACCCTCGATTACGCCTTGTCCAATCTGCTGTATGGCAGGAACGAATTCGCTGAGGCGAATGATAGGGACCGAAAGCATATGTGTGGCTCCTAACGTCGACGTACCAGTAGCGCTACCGAAAGCCGCTTTGTACATTCGGTAGACTAGAGACCCGGTGTCATAAAACTCCCGAGAAAGGAAGAACGCCGAGGAAACGTTAGCCAGTACATTGGCGTTGTCGGCAGCACTTGACTGCTGTCCTTCCGCGATCTGATTGCTCCAGAACGCGAGGCTATTGGGATTGGGCTTGCGATTTAGAAAGTCAACATAGTGCTGATCAATGTCGAGATAGGTTTCCATCCGCAAGAGTTCAATGTCCTCGTCCTGCTGGAGGGTGGGTTCATTGAGCAAGGCGCGAACTTCATCTCTCGTTAGTTTATTGGTTTCGAGCGCCACCGCTACCTGCCCAATCAATTTGTCCTTCTTTACGTCGCTCCTTATTTGCTGTTCGATTGATCGAATCGTCTCAGCTTCGCGACCTAGTTTGTCTAGAGTCTCAACGGCCAGCAATGTCAGCTTAGGGATTTTGGCGCCCTTTTTCTGATTGCAGCGAGCGTGAGACGGAAGCCAATTACAATAGTCGTTGATAACAAAGCTGGCTGACAACCCGTAATCCGCTCGCACCTTATCTAACTCCGCCGGTCTGTTTTCAAGGTATTCAGGAATGTAATGATCGATTGTTGTTTCACTCAACCTAAGCGGTTCTTCACACCAAAAGCACCAGGGTCCGTGATGCTTCCAAATCGCAAATCCTTCGACCTTTGTGAACCTGTGCTTGCCCATTGCTGACCAATTCCTCGCTCCCCAAGCGGCACCCCATTGTAGCGACCTAATTCTCCAAACTCACGCATTAACTCGCTCTCGCCGCACAACCCGCACGCCGGCGCGCCAGTCTTCATTAATATCAAAACGATAAACCTCGATGTCCGGCGCGATGGTTCGGGCCAGGGTGGCGAATGAGGGGTGGAAGCGGAGTGTCGGTGCGACCAGATAGACCAGCGGCGATTCGTCGCTAATCTCGCGTTCGCCGAACAGTTTGGCGGTGGTGATATGGCCGCGGCGGCGATGGGCTTCGACGCGGCGCCAGTAATCAACTCCTTGAAAGACATGCTCGCGATCTTCGTTGACCTTGAGTTCGATCACTGCCAAGCGGCCATCGTGACGCAGCGCGAGGAGATCGATTGGGCGCGCGCCGCTGGCGCCGATAGCGGTGCCGTGCGAAGTGCGAAATTGCG
>JAWVEM010000509.1:0-4328 GCA_033856735.1 Blastocatellia bacterium | reverse complement strand
GCCAGAAAGACAAAGCGTTTGCAGAACTGGATAAGGCTTACGAGAAACGATTGTCGAGTTTGTGCTGGCTTAAGATTGAGCCGCAGATGGACCCTTTGCGATCCGATCCGCGCTATACGGATTTGTTACGAAAGATGAATTTTCCAAAATGAAGGACAGTCGCGCGATTGAGCTAACGAGATACGAGGACAAGCGGCGGGAGGTAGCCGCATCCCCTAAATGAAACGCTGCCCCCAATGTAACCGCGTCGAGTCTGACGAAGCGCTGGTCTTCTGCCGTGCCGATGGCCTGGAGTACCTGCTTCTGTATGCAAAATCGATCCGCGTCTTGATCCCTTGCGCGACGACCCGCGCCTTAACGAGCTGATACGGCGCATGCGATTTCCAGAATGAGTCCACAGATTACAACGATGCACGGATTTAACCTTATGATCTTTAACACGAAAGGAATCAACACATGGCAAGACCTTCAAAATTTGCCCACGTCGTCTATAGCACCCGACGCTTTGATGAAATGATTGACTGGTATCAAAGCGTGTTCGAGGCGACAGTGGTCTATCAAAATCCGGCGTTCGCTTTCCTTACCTACGACGACGAACATCATCGTTTCGCATTCGCCAATCTGTCAGTACTTATGCCTGACAGCGTTGCCAGCGAAACGCGGGACAACGCGGGTGTAAATCACGTAGCCTACACTTACGCCAACCTGGGTGAGTTGCTGTCTACGTACGAGCGTCTCAAACAGAAGGGCCTCAATCCGTACTGGCGCATTCATCATGGAATCACAGTATCGCTTTACTACCAGGATCCCGACGGCAATCGAATGGAGTTTCAGGTGGACAGCTGTACGGTCGAAGAGGCCAACGCGTACATGCAGACTGACGCCTTCGCCGCGAATCCGGCCGGGGTTGAAATTGATCCGGAGAGTTTGCTGGTACAGTACCGCAGCGGTGTGCCGGAGCAACAACTCATGGCGATGCCCGAGGGTCCGGCGTCACCACTCCCGCGCGAGCACGGTATGTCCTGATACTTTTGTTTTCACGAAGTAAGAAGAGAGGTCTTCCCAAGATTACGCGTCTTAACCATTACTCGATCATTTCCAAAATCGGCGCTGGCGGAATGGGAGAGGTGTACCTGGCGCAGGACACCAAGCTCGATCGCAAGGTCGCGCTGAAGATTCTTCCCGCAGACGTAGCCTCGAATCGCGATCGGATGGCGCGGTTCATTCGGGAAGCCAAGTCCGCGGCGGCACTCAGCCATCCCAACATCGCGCAGATCTTCGAGATCGGGGAGGACGCGGGCACGCACTTCATTGCTATGGAGTTAATCGACGGTGTGACCATGCGCGAGAAGATTCACCGCGAACGAACCGAGCTGGGAAAGTTGTTGCGCCACCTGCAACACGTCGCCGAAGGCTTGGCGAAAGCCCATGGCGCGGGCATCGTGCATCGCGATCTAAAGCCAGACAACATCATGATTACGCGCGACGGTCACGCAAAGATTCTGGATTTCGGTTTGGCGAAACTGATCGAACCGCAACTGACTGATGTCGGTACAAGTGACCACCCGGCTGACGCCGCAACTGCGATCATGCAACAGCATTCAACTCCTGGCGTGATTATGGGCACGGTCGGGTACATGTCGCCCGAACAGGCGCAGGGCAAGACTAACGAAATAGATCAGCGCTCAGACATATTCTCTTTCGGCTGCATCCTGTTTGAAGCGGTAACTGGTAAGAAACCGTTCGAAGGCGATTCAATCGTCAAGTCACTGCACAGTCTGATCTATGAGCCGGCGCCGCAGGTTAAAGATCTGAATCCGTCTGCGCCGGCCGATCTACAGCGAATCATTCGTCGATGTCTGGCTAAGGACAAAGAACAGCGCTATCAGTCGATCAAGGAAGTCGCGATCGAGTTGAAAGAACTGCGGCGCGAATTGGAAACCGGCGCCGGCATTGATACGACCGTCCCACCCTCGTTCGGAGTCCCGCCTTCAGGCGGGGCTTTCTCAAGCCTGCAAACTTTGCCGACTAAAGGCGGAACTCCAAACACGCAAGCCGTATCGAGCGCTGAATATGTGATCAGCGGAATCAGCAAGCACAAACTTGGCGCTGGAATTGCTCTCGCGATTCTGCTCGTCCTGATTTCAGGCGCAGGCTTTTGGTTTTTCAAATATCGCGGATTAGCAGGCGGCGGGACCGATACGATCAAGTCCATCGCCGTGCTTCCTTTTCAAAATAAGAGCGATGATGCCGACACGGATTACCTGTCGGACGGCCTGGCAGAGTCACTGATATTCCGTTTGTCACAGCTACCTGGTTTAAAGGTCAGCCCGACTAGCTCGGTCATGCGTTACAAGGGTAAGGACACGGACATCGCCAAGATCGCCAGTGAACTCGGTGTTGATGCCGTCATGACTGGACGCCTGGTCAAGCGGGGCGACAATTTGAATATCACGGTCGAGCTGGTCGACGTGAGGAACAACAAGTCGCTTTGGGGCGAGCAGTATGAACGCAAGATGTCTGACCTGCTGGCAACGCAGCGCGAGATCGCCGCGGCCATCACCCAGAAACTGCAATTAAGACTTGCCGGCGGCGAAGCAAAGGGCATCACCAAGCGCTACACCGACAACAACGAAGCTTATCAGCTATATCTCAAAGGCCGGTTTCATTTTGCCAGGCGAACAGATGAAGACATTCGACGAAGCATCGAGCTCTTCCAACAGGCGATAAAGCTCGACCCTAACTTCGCCCTGGCTTACGTAGGCGTATCAGAGTCGTATAACGTGATGCCGTCGTACCCGTATATGTCGCCTAACGAGGCGAATCCTCTTGCTAAAGCGGCTGTGGCCAAAGCTCTCGAACTCGACCCGGACCTCCCTGAGGCCCACACGGTCGCCGGAATGATCGCCGCGACCTATGATTGGGATTGGGTCAAAGCGGAGCGCGAATTCAAGCGTTCGCTGGAACTCGATCCAAATCTCGCGATCACACATTATCGCTATGCGTGGGTGTATCTAAGCCCGATGGGCCGTCATGACGAAGCGATCGCCGAGATGAAGCGGGCGATGGAATTGGAACCGCTTTCACTAACGCAGGGTGCAAATTTTGCCGCTGTTTATTTGTATGCCCGGCAGTTCGATAAAGCATTAGACCAGGCCAAAAAGACCTACGATCTCGATCCGACCCTGGTTACCGGACAAAACTGGATGTGTCATGCTTATGACATCAATGGGATGTACGCCGAATCGCTGGCGATTTCGGAAAAGGCGGCCCAGTCAAACCGTTCGCTCTTTGCTGCTTTGGGTTATGCCTACGCGAAGAGCGCCCAGAGACAGAAAGCCGAGGCCGTGCTGAACCAATGGAAGGAAATAGGGAAAACGAAATACGTAGCAAACTACTGGATAGCCATTGTCTACGCCGCACTTGGCGAGAAGGACGCGGCATTCGTTGAACTGGAAAAAGCGTATCAAGCGCATGATTGGTTTCTTCAGCGACTAAGGGTTGACCCGTACATGGATCCGTTGCGCGATGATCCACGATTCAAGGATCTAGTTCAGCGTCTCGGTCTGCGGGAATAATGGATAGAAACTTATCGAACGATAGAAAATGAACCAGGACAAAACAGATAAGAGTGCGGGCGAACAGCAGTGGCCCGGCGTGCTGGATGCAATGGTGACTGCGCCGGATCATCATGAAGTCCTGCTTGAAAACGAGCGTGCGGGTTCTGGATTCTCGCATCCAGCCGGGCGAGAGAGTTCCGGTCCACACTCATCGCTGGGCGAGTGTGCTCTACATTCTTGGCACGAGCGATTTTATCCGTTACGACCCCGACCGGAAAGTTGTCTTCGATTCTCGTACGGCAGCGTCGCCGGTTGATACGGGAGCGGTGATTTGGTCGCCGCCGCTGTAGGCGCATTCGGTTGAGAACCTCGGCGAGAAAGATATCCGAGTTATCAGCGTCGAATTGAAAGACTAGCGATCCATTCACCGGAAGTCCTTTGATCACCGGAAAGCCGGACTAAGGTCGTAACCAGGACTAATTTCTTTTTCTCTAAAGTGTCGATCTCGCGGCTCGTCATTCGATTAATAGTCAGAAACAGAAAATCATAAGGAGAAACTAAATGCGATTCTTGGTTATTGTGAAGGCAAATAAGGATTCCGAGGCGGGCGTCATGCCCACGAAGGAAGGACTGACGCTGATGGGGAACTTCAACGAAGAGCTGGTCAAAGCCGGAGTGATGCTCTCGGGCGAGGGACTCCATGCGAGCTCGAAAGGCGCGCGGGTTAAATTCTCCGGCGGCAAGCAGACAGTGATCGACGGCCCCTTC
>JAWVEM010000508.1:0-15055 GCA_033856735.1 Blastocatellia bacterium | reverse complement strand
AGCTGGACATCCTGATGGTCCAGGCGCTCGCTGACAATTGCAGTCCGGCTGAGATCGAAAAGGGCTTCGCAGATTACGCCTCCATTGGCGCCCTGATGGATGGCGGACTTCAGCAACAGGTCGAATTCGATCTGCAGTCATTCCAACGTGCTGCCGGACTCGTACTGAGTAAGGCAGAACAAGAGCGATTCCGCTCAATTCAGCTACAGGCGCTGCGCTGGACCTATCTCGGATCAGGAATGACACAGCCAAACTTTCTGGCGACTGTCGGCGAGCTGGATCCCGCTGCTCGAACCCGAATTGAGGCGATGGCAGAAGCATTCAGCTGATAACCGATCTGAATTTTGAATGGAGCGGAGGAATGGAAGCCTGAGGGTGCGAAGCATAAGGCGCGAAGCGCCGAGATGTAATAGCCCCGACCGTCAGGTCGGGGTGAAGAGGTCAGTACCCGAAGCGGTAGCGACGGGGTAAGGCCCGAAGGGCTTCCGTGACGTTTTCTTTTTATTGAAAACGGTAACCCCGACCTGACGGTCGGGGCTATTGCAGTGCGGCGCTTCGCGCCTGTGTGCCATGGCGAGGCCCGAAGGGCCGTCATGTAATAGCCACAACCGTGAGGTCGTGGTTACGGATGTTATTAATGAATCGGGAGGTCCGAAGGACCGGCATGAAGGTTATCCATGTCGGCCCATGGGCTTAAAGAGGGAGTCTGAAGTATCTGTGGAATGAGCGAAGCGTTGCGCAAGCGATTGAGTACGTGCTGTATGCGCAGGGCGATGAACTGCCTGACTTTGACTGACCCGGTCGCTATCGCTCCCGGTACTGACCCGCGCTATCCTTAACCCGATGACGACTCCGCCTCTCCCCGAACAGATCGAACTACATCGCGACCGCATGTGGCGGCGCGACGAAGACCTCCGCGTTGAATCAGCTATTGACGCCGAACGTTTTATCGAAGACGTGGGCTTTGCGAATACGCTGACAGATACCCGTCGCGCAGGTCCATCGTTGTACATCGCTGTGTGCGGGCGCCGCGATGTGAGTCTCCCTCGCAATGTCCAGAAGGACGAAGAGACGCGCCTGACCTGGCACCTCAAGGACGAAGTCATGCGCCGCGGTCGCGTCTACTACGCGAAACTCGCTGGCGGTCGTTCGATGTTTGTCGCGCCGCGGTTGATAAGCCATTTTGCCGTGGTGTGGATGCCACGGCGGAAAGACGAGCCAGTATTATTGTCAGCCGCAGCCCAGCGGATTCTAAAAGTGCTGCGACGCGAACACGAACTGGCCACGCGCGACCTGCGCGCGGAAAGCGGAGTCGCCGAACGCGCCGTCTTCACCCGCGCCCTCGATGAGTTACAGCGCCAGATGAAGGTGATCCCTCAGGACGTCATCTATCAACCGTTTTCCTACATCTGGATGCTGGCCGAAGACCGGTGGCCGGAAGAGCTGAGAAAACGTGTGGCGCGCAAGACGGCGCTGCGAGAGATCGCTCGAGCATATCTTGCGGGCGCAGGGATGGCGTTACTCGGCGAGACAGCGCGCGCTTCGGGTTTGAGCCGCGTTGAAGCGGGTTCCGGAAACCATCAACTGGTGGACGAAGGATATGCGGTCCGGGTCAGCCGAGGGATTTACGCACTGGCATCATTGAAGAATTAATTCATTGATCCAATGATTCAATTGAAATTGATGACTTTGTCGTTGAATGCCATTCGCGCACTGTAAAAATCTTAAAAAGTATCACTCCGTAGACCCTCATCCCCCAGCCCTTCTCTCAGCGGGAGAAGGGAGAAAGACTCATATCAGTAATCGATATTGATTCAATTCTGATTAGCTTGACGATGTCTTGTCGTAGTGTTAAGACCATGCACACTTAGGATGACTTAGCAGGCTGGGAAGGTCTTTTTTCAAAATCCCACGGGCTTCTGTTTTTTTGGAATCGAAAAATGCCTTAGGAGAATTGTTATAAAAAAACTCTTCGGTTTATTTTGTTCGCTGGCGCGTCGACGTTTTTCGCGGCCTGCGGGGGCCCGGCTGCTAACCCCGGAGCAAATAATGCAAACACAAATACGACCAAACCGGTAGCGGCCGCACCGACCGCCGACGCGTTGATGGCCCTCGACAAACAGGCCAACGAGGCTTATGTGAAAGGCGATTCAAAGTTCTTTGAGGGAATGCTGAGCGACAAGTTCGTCATTCTCGTCGGCGGCGGCCAACGGATGGACAAGACCGCAACCGTTAAGATGATCGCCTCGGTCAAGTGCGACATCAAGTCAATGGAGCTGACCGAGCCCGCGATGTCGATGATCGATTCGGACACATATGCGCTCAGTTATAAAGCTATCTGGGACGGCACGTGCAACGGCCCCGACGGCAAGCGTGCGAAGGTGCCGAGTCCGATCCGTTCGGCCAGCATCCGGGTCCGCAGCGGCGACAAATGGCAGGCCGTCTTTCACGGCGAGAATTTGATCGTCGATCCAAAGAATCCGGCCGCACCCACAGCTTCGCCCAAGAAAGAAGAGCCGAAGAAGGATGACAAGACTGCGGCTAATTCAAATACGCCTGCTGACAACACTGCGCCGGCCAGGGCCACGCCAGATGCCAACACCGACGCTCTGGTCAAGGTCGAACTGGCTCTATGGGAAGCATGGAAGGAACACGACGCCAAGAAGCTCGATGGTCTGATGGCCAGGGATGTTTCATTTGTGAATATTTTCGGCACCGCCCTGACAACCAGGGCCGATGCAATGAAGGACTGGACCGGGGCCGGTTGCCAGGTCAAAAGCGTCAGCGTCACCGATGGCTTCGCCACGGCTCTTTCGCCGACGGTCGAGATGCTCACTCGCAAGGGCACCGCCGAAGGCACCTGCGGCGGTCAGAATATCGGCGGAACTCCTATCTGGGGCGTGTCAATTTTTGTTAAGGAAGGCGATGTGTGGAAGTTCGCCTTTGGCATGAATTTGTCTGCTATGTAAGCTTGATTACTCTAAGAATAGTTTAAGGCCGGAGTTTATTCGCTCCGGCCTTTTTATGCGAACATTCACGGAACGAAGTCAGAGTCAGGCTTACGATTGTGCGTTTCTCATCACCAATAAAGTAGCGAGGCGCGAAGCGCCGCAATGTAATAGCCCGACCGTCAGGTCGGAATCAGGGTTCTCGTCCGCCAACTCCGGCGGCTTCGCCGTCTGATGTGCGGAAAGCCTTTGGCTTTCCGCACATCAGGCGGCAGAGCCGCGCTCGTGTTGGATTAGCGGGACCGGCGCCATGGCAGGCTCCACAGCCCGCGGGCTGAGAGGATGGCGGAGAAGAGCCCAAGCACGCCAATCGCGAACAACGTCCAGACGAAAAAGAAGTGTCCGCTCGTACCGCCGAGCCTGCTGGTGACGCCGACACCCTTTCCCTTCATGTGGACGTAGGGGACGACCAACGAAAAGAGCGACAGAAGGAGCGTGATGATGTACCCCGATCGCCGTTCAAAGAGCACCAGCGTTCCGTACAGCCAGACGACGGAGAAGGGCACCACCACAATGAGGTTCGCGAGCCCTCCCGGCTCCCACCCGTACACGATGTCGCCCGCCAGGTGGAACGTAAGAAAGAGGAGCAGGAGCAGAGACGTGATGGTTAACATAACGCTGTTTTTCATTTGATATTCATCTCCTCGTAATACAGCTATGCCATGCCATACGGCCATTTTGCTGAAACGGTTCGGTCGAATTCCGTCCGGCTTCGCAGTTCAACACGGGTAGAAATTTGATCACAATTCAACCTTCGTTCCTTGCATGGCGGTGGAGATCGGCCCAAAGGTGAGTTTATTGTCGAGATCGTAGAATCTACCGATCGCGCTACCTGCGAAACGCTCGCCATCAATATTCAGCGTAAACGAGATCTCACCGCGAGATACAAACTGACGCGTTGTCCGGTCCGCTGTTATCTCAACGAACTTTCCTCGGATCTTGCCGCCCTCCTTTACCCAGACACCCATCCCGTCGCTGTCGCTCGTATGCGCATCGCCGGCATCAGGATTAGCCTGTTCCATCGTGCCATCAGAGTGAAAGGTGCACATGTGATATTTGAATGGTGCGTCAGGAAACGTGACGAACCAAACCCCTACGATCTGTTTGGCATCCGCAGCCTCCGCCGCGCGCATTGACGACCATTGGACGCCCAAAACAATACCTACGGATATCGCGAGAATGACAAAGAGTGATCTTTTCATTCCCCGATAGATCGATAGCAGAGACGTGATGGTTAACATAACGCTGCGTTTCATTTGAGGTTCTCCTTGATCCATTGATCCATTGATCCGTTGATTCATTGATTCAATTCTGAGGGAGTTTCGGGCGTCGGCTGCGTGCGTTTGTCAGGGCGGCGGCTCGTAACCCCTCAGCTCGTCCGAAGAGAACGCGCTAATCATGATGTAGTACCCGTCCGGATCCCGGAGCGCGAACTCCTGTGTTCCCGTAGCCGGGTTCGCGTGCGGCTCCTCTTCGAGCTGGGCGACGAGAGCGCGCGCCCTTGTCAGCGCCATCTCAAAATCGTCGACGCGGAAGAACAAGAGGAGTCCGTTGCCAGGTGTCGCGGTGTCCGGGCTCGTCAACGTCGGATGCTCAGGCGCGCCCCACTGGTGGAGGCAGAGCAGGACAGTTCCATCAGAATCGAGGATCTGACCAAAGTACGAATGGCCGGGTCGTGTCTCGGGCTGGCCGAAGAGTGACTGGTACCATTTGAAGCTACTCGGCACATCGCTTACGCCGATGATCGTCCACGTGCGTTTCATGACATTTCTGGCGAGTCAGAACTAGGGTACTTCGATTCTCGGCAGACGAATTTGATAAAACACGAAACTCGTGATGATTGGCAAGAGAGCAGCAACGCCCGGATGGTAAAGCCAAGGCAGCGCCACGTTGCCCGTTAGGGAGTAAGCCCACACAGCAAAGGCGAACGCATACACTACGATGTGCCGGGTTTTATAAAATTTGGGGCCTATCTGCCATGCTACGAGCCAAGCGGTGCCCGCGACGCCAAGGAGGAAAAGTCCAAGGCCGATCCAGGGCTTTTGGACTGGCGTGAACAAGGGCAGCGTTCCCAAGGCAGCGCCGTAGGCGCCAAGAACTGGCCCAGGAATGAGCTGAGCGATTTTGCCGACCGCATCCTTCGCGGTGGGTGGTGGTGGCGAATAAAATTCGATGCCTGCCGGGGCGGGTGAATCGAAATAAATCCAATTGCTCATAAGTTTAACTCGCGGTACGCGGCCGCGTCGCCGAGATTGTCAAAATTCGTAGGCAAATGGTTTTACTATCGGAAGCAGATTGACGTTCCAATGATCTACTAACCTCTGCATGTGGTCCTGGCCCACCTTGCTGACTGCGGTTTTGAGTCCTTCGGCGCTTACCTGCGTGCCGAGAATGTCTGCGAATGCGTATTCCACCCAGCTGCGCCCGTGAGTTAATGCCTCGTTGACGACTTCCTTCAAATTCGGATTCCACATTTCTTGAGTAAGGCCATACGCATTCATTTCGCATAAAACCCGGCGGATAGGAATTGGTGGATACACGAGGCGGTTCAACTCGGACTGGCTAAAGCGAATGTCACCAAACAGCCGAAAGACGATGCTCATCGAGACTGACCAATCACGAATGATGTGACCTGGCTCATAGACATGGGGTGACCATGGAGGCATGGTTCGCGCCGGATTCTGATACATGAGCCGAAGAGAATCAATCCTGGAAACAATGGAGCGTCGATCGGCATCGATCTCCAAGCATTGTCTTTCGATCTTAGGATTATCTCCTTTGTCCCAGAACCAGTCCAATGACGCCGTGAATCCAGGCCCTTGCTTCTTTGTCAGGTAATCTACGTGCCCTCGAGTAATGTGTGCGATCTCATGACCGAGCAGAAACATGATTGCTTGGTCCTGAAGGTACCAGGCATAACTCCCACGCACACTGTCATTCGGGGTCAAAATCGGCGTTTGCTGTTTAGTCATTGCGTCCGCGTCGGTAACGTAATGCGACACCGGGGGCAAATCGACAGTTTCCTGCTTCGGGTTCCCGACGAAGTCAAAAGTGCGCGCGTCCGACAACATCCGACCGATGACCATACGAAGCATGTAAAGCGTGCCGGTGGTGATTCCAATAAAATAGCGGCCCTTCGCCTTGAATGCCAGGGCATTTACCTTTGCGTCATGAATGAAATCGAAATGAATCGGTGGCAGCTGCGGAAGAGCGCGCCGGGCGCTGCTTATCAGGTCCTCAGCTCGCTCGGCAACTTCGGTATAGACCGACTTGACCGGTTCAGGAAGCTCCTCGTAAGGCAATCGGCCGCCTGTATACTTTGTCTCGGTGTCAAAAATCTCCGCCTCTGTCATATCTATTTTGGTTTCCGCGGGCAAACGTGGCTGGCGTTGTCTAGCTTCTCCTTCATCAAAACGCCGAACTGCGCCACTAAGAAATTTATACTTTCACAACGCACGTCTTTCGTGCCGCCCAACAATGTATATCTGGTTCGCTATAAACCCGGCGACCTAAGTTCTCTTCCGTATAAGACCGTGCGCTACTTCTGTCAAGTCTTCGGGTTATCAACAAATTGTCGAATGCCGGACTCGGCCTCTCGGTTTTCTGCGGATCGATCCCCTTCTCAACGCAGGCGGTAACGTCGGCGCGCGTCGATGCTCAAAAAGTCGGTTCTAGTGAGTCCGCGTGTAGCGGACGGTTGAAAATAGCCCAGCGATTTATCGCTGGGATCGGTGGTAGCAGAGACGGAGTCCGTGAAGCGGACGGCTGAAATGTTAGAGGGTCTGATGCGCACCATTCAGCCGTCCGCTTCACGGACTACCAACCCTCGCGCTCCTATCCCCAGCAGTAAACTGCTGGGCTACTATCATTCGTCCGCTTTGCGGACTGATATTTCTACTATTCGGGCAAAGCCGTCGGCATGCGTCTATGCCAATCTGTAGCCTGCTCAAAAGCGTGAGCAAACCGAAACACTCTTGCCTCACCAAAGCGTGGTCCAGCGATTTGCAAACCGATTGGCAGTCCGGCACGGGTGAAACCACATGGTATCGAAATTGTCGGCAATCCGTAAGCATTGAAGGGCCGAGTATTGCGCAGCCATACCTCACCGGCCGGGTTTGGCGACATGTTCAAAGCTGCTTCGATCGTTATCGGGGGTACGGGAGTGGTCGGGGTGATCAATAAATCGACTTCAGCAAACACTTCGTTGACCGTGCGGCGCACGCGTTCAAGCGCGAAACGATCCTCAACATACGCACCGGTGTCGGCGGCCGCTGCCTGGGCCAGTCGCTCTCGCATCCACGGGCGATACAACTCAGGTGAGTTGGCATAGTAGTCCTTGTGGATGGCGTAAACTTCGGGCGCCTGCACAGCAGTTGGCACGGAAGGAAGATCGACTTCTATGACTTTCAAAGACGAGGCCCTCCCTGACGGTCGGGCTTCTGAGACTGCTGAGATTTTGCGAATGACTTCAATGGCTTCGTTCATGGCGAGCTCGATGTCCCTGTCGAGGTCTGCAAAGAAAGGCCGACGCGCGACGCCAATACGCACCAGGCCAATGCGGAAGTCAGTCTTTAGGCTCAAAGTGTTCGCGTATGGTTCCGTGGGCCAATCGACGCAGGTAGGATCCAAAGCGTCGTAGCCGGCAATCGCTTCCAGCATGAGGGCGGCGTCCCTGACGTTACGGCAGATCGGTCCGACGTGATCCAGCGACCATGAAAGCGGAAACACTCCGCGCGTACTCACGCGCCCGTAGGTTGGCTTGAGGCCCACCACTCCGCAAAAAGCTGCCGGCTCGCGAATCGAACCACCCGTGTCAGAGCCGATCGCCGCGAAACACATACCGGCGGCCACCGCGGCTGCAGATCCACCCGAAGAACCTCCGGCGATATGTTCGGGGTTCCACGGATTGCGCACCGGACCGTAGTGACTCGATGTCGAGGTCCCTCCGTAAGCAAACTCCTGCAGGTTCTGTTTACCAATCAGCACTGCGCCCGCGCGCTTCAGACGTTCCACCACAAACGCATCTTCACTTGGCACCCGGTCCGCAAACAGAGCGCTGCCGCAAGTAGTGCGAACCCCGGCCATGTCGATCAGGTCCTTCAAACCGATCGGAATGCCGTGCAGGGCACCGCGCCACTGGCCGCGATGAATCTCGTCTTCGGCCACGCGCGCCTGGGCCATCGCACCCTCATGGGTGACGGTGATGAAAGCGTTGAGCACGGGATTAAGACGCTCGATGCGTTCCAGGCAGGCGGTGGCGAGATCCACCGGTGAGATCTTTTTTTGGCGCAGCAGGTCAGCCGCTTCGCTGATACTGAGGTCAATCATTCGGTCGTCCCGGATTCAAGGATGCCAGAGATTATATCTTCCTTTCCCGCTGGGAGGGTTGGAGTGAAGGCTTACCGGCGCGCCGGCCCCAATAGATATTTTGTCGAAGACCAATACGAGCGTCGGTGCTTCCACAACCACCGGCCGTCGCCAAGTAAGAGGTATCAGATCTTATTTCTCTGGTAGAATCCTTCACCGCGATCCCCATAGATGTTGTCAGGTCCCGGAGCTAACTGATGGAAGCGATAGAAAGTTTGAGCTTCGAAAAGCTCGATCCCAAAGCCGTGTTACCGACGCGCGGAAGTTTATCGGCGGCGGGACTCGATCTATCTTCGATCGAAGCAATTCGTTTACAGCCAGGCGAACGTCGATTGATCCGGACGGGCCTGGCCGTGGCTATACCTGAGGGCTTCTACGGACGCCTCGCGCCGCGATCCGGGTTGGCCACAAAAAAGGGAATTGACCTCATGGCCGGCGTGATCGATGCCGACTATCGGGGCGAGATCGGGTGCCTGCTGTATAACGCCGGGGACGAGCAAATAGACTTGCCGGCCCAGACTAAAATCTGTCAGTTGATAATCGAGAAAATAATTACGCCCGCCGCGGTGTGGGTTGATGGTTTATCACAGACCAGCCGGGGCAGCGGGGGATTTGGTTCCACAGGATAGGCTGAATTCGGCCGAGTGCCCGGAGCTTAACATCCCACTACCGCCTGGTTACTCAGATTGCATGGCTCGTCTAAGCGCGGCCGGAACGTTGCCGCCGCCTTCGCTCCAGGTCTTGAATCGTCCGCGAAACTCTACCGACTTAATCGCCACGTGAAGTTTGTCGGCGCTGAGATCGATTGCCAGGATCGATTCTTCAATGGTGCATTGATGCGCCATGCAGCCGCGGGCAATCAACACGCCGCCATCACGCTCGATCGGCATCTCTGTCTGTAAACGATCGAAGAAAGACTTGTAGTTAGCGCCCAGTAAAGCGCGTAGACGCGTCTTCAAACCAGGCTCGCCTTTGAAAAGCTTGCTGGGATATTGACCGACGTAACGCGCCAGATCAATGGTGCCCGAGCTTGAGCCGGATCCGTTGGATCGGCCGGAAGAAAGTATTTCTACTTTCAGCACAAAGCTTCCTCGCCAGGCATCACCCATGCTGCTCTCAGTGACGCGAATGTGATAGTCGCCGGCTTCATCTATGTTGTCGTCAAAAATTACCCCGCCCGGCTGTCCGTCCTGTTTGCCGGAAGGAAAAATCACAATGCCGCGCGTGGCGCCGCGAGCGTTGATTTCGACGCGCATGTGCTGGCCGGCTTTGGCGCGCAATACAAAAACAGCCTCATCGTTAATGCCGCGAAGATATCCGGTTGCGCGGGCCACGGTAGCGCCGCGCGCAAACGTTACTCGTTGCGGGGCTTTCTGCGCCAAAGCAGGTGGAATAAGAAAGGCCGCAGTGACCAGAACCGCCAAGGCCCAGCTTAGTGATCTCGTTTTATGGTTCATGACTTACGTTCCAAAAGGACGCCGCCCTCCGATTCGCCTCTGCTCGGCAGGGATGGGTCGTGGCCGGTAAAACTCATCGATGTAACGCTTCATGCCAAACTGCGTCCAACTCATCCCGAGTTTCTCAGCTTCTTTTTTTGCCTCCGCTGCTGTCCAACCGTCGTGCGTAATGCGATAGCAGGCGATGATTGTGCCGGTGCGATCTTCACCATGGTGGCAATGAACAAAGACAGGTTGATTCTCGAGATTGTTGATGATGTCGAGCACCTGCCGAACTTCTTTATCTTTCGGTTCGGAAAATCCAGGCAAGGAAATGTTGTAATAGCGCAGTCCCAGAGCTCGTGCTTCCTGGCCTTCCGATCCTGTCTGTTCGTCTTTGCCGCGCAGATTCACGATAGCTTTAATGCCCATCGTTTTCAGCGTTTGCAGGCCGCCGATTTTTGGCTGGGCGCCCCGATAGAGCTGAGAGTTGACCAGGTGAAAGTTTGGCAGCTCAGCATAGCGAACTTTACCCTGCGCGAGAGTGCTGCCGGCGACCGCGAACAACAACACGCCGGCGATTAACATCCTTCGGCGGTTTAAGTTTTTCATCAGCGATCGGTAACCCTGGTTACTTCCTGCTTATTACTACGCGCTGGATCGTCGGCGGCAGTTCGTGCCATTCGCTCTGCGCAAAACCGGCGTTGCGAAACATCGTCTCTAGTTCGGCAAAGGTGTACGCGTCGCCCGCAGGCGTTCCACCGAGCATCATCAGACTAAAAGCCGCGGCTTGCGGTGGCGATATTCGATCCGGGTTGGGAATAAACTCCAGGGTCACAGCGCGTCCACCATCGGCTAGCGCGCCATGGACTTTACGCAACAGCGCTTCGCAAGTCTGCGGGTCGAAGTGGTGGAGGAAGTTGGTTATCAGGATCAGGTCATAGCCGGTCCCATAATCGACATCAAACGCACTGCCAGGCTTGGCATGGTAACGGTCGGATACGCCGGCGGCCTGCGCATTCTCTTTGGCGACCTCGAGTACGTTCGACCAATCGACGGCGGTCACTTCAGCTTGATGATTTCGTTTCGCGAAGGCGAGCCCGTACAGGCCATGACCGGCGGCGATATCCAGGATTTTCAATTTCTGGTTCGCGTTCGGATCCACCATGGGTGCGAGGAGTTGCGACGCCAAGGCCATCATCGGCGCCATCGCGCGGGCAAACTTGACCCAGACCGGATGATCCGGAGCGATTGTGCCTTGCTCGGAAATTGTGCCGCCCTTCTTTACCACGGCGGTCAGGTCTTTGAAATTGTCGGTGAGCATTGGCGACAGCAGGAACTCGATCACCGTTCCCATATAGGCCGGCGAGTTCTTGTCAAGAAACATCGCCGAGTCAGACGTTAATCCGTAGCTGGTGTCCTGCTTGGTCAGAAAACCAATGACGACCAGGTAATCGCAGAGAATTCGCGTGCCTCGTTGCGATGCGTCACAGGCCGCGGCGATCTCATCGACGGAAGTTTTGCCGGCGGCGATCGCAGTGAAGAGACTGAGCTCGATGGCCGCTTTGATTGCATTGGTTCGTTGGTGGGCGTTTATTGTGTCGAACAGGAGCGCGGGTGTCGGCGGACTGGCATGTTGTGTTTCAGGAGCCATAATTACTTCCTTTCAGAAAGAATAATTTTGCAAAAGATGTGCGGGAAAGCCTATCGAAGAAAAAACCAAAAGTCTAACCAGTGTTCAAAGCCTGGTTACCAGCAAGTACTAGTTAAGATTTAATACAGCCGGCTGCGCCAGGCCTTCGATCGTCAATACCAAGCCGCGTGGGGAAGACACTTGAGCTTTGTCCGGGGCGAGGAAAATAATGAAGCCCTGGCGCCGGCCCTCACTGTGAGTGAGTGGATTTTTCAGGTCGAGTTCGTAAGCGCGAAACTCCTGTTCGAACGTCTTGCGTGAAGACGGGTTGTAAACAAATACGTCGTTCGCTTTTAGAATCAGCGCGACGGCCTCTTTGACTGAGATCACTTTCCATTTTTTACCAGCCGCGTCCGTAAGACGAAACCGGACCTTCTTCAAATCAATTGCGTCGCCGCTTAAGTGGCTGATCTCAATCCGCACGGGCAGAATTCCAGCCAGCTGCAGGTTCGATTCAAATAGTTCCTGACTCTCTTCGTCTGTAAGGATTGGAGTCGCACGGAAGGAGACTGAGCCCAGGTTGGCAGACGGGGCTGTAGCGGGCATTGGCGGGAGCGCCGCCGGAGGCTTCACTTTGAAAAGCGAACCGCCACACGAACTCGAGAACAGCAATGCGAAAGCAAAAGCTGACCTGATGAGCCAGGGAAACTGACAATCAGACATGATCGAATCTCGCTTCGGTTTACTTGTCGCCATCGCGCGCATCTTGCACGTCCCGCGGTTGCCTGTCAATCAAAGCCGCGATGGTTGTGGTCACTTTGAACAGGCCGATTCCAGGCGTCTGGTTTTTCTGGTTTGCCCAGAGATCCTGAGAAATAAAAAAGCGGCGAAGTTGTTGCTTCACCGCTTTTCAAAGCTCGGTCCGATGTCACGGTTACCGACAGCATGGTCAGCGTCAACGCTTCTTTATAATTGATTTGCGCCGAATTCTGATCGGAGCCCTTGCTCCAAGAAGATCCTTGTGCCGGTGGTTGATGATGTAACAGAGACCCTGATGGGTTAGCTTCAGGGTCCTCGCGGCGCGCGTAACACTTCCACCGGCAGTCTCGAGAGCGGCCCTGATTAGCTCGCTCTCACGCTTGTGCACTTCCTCCTCAAACGAGGTGGGGATGGTTTCCTCAACCTTGCCGGTAGCCAAATTCGCAAAGGCCAGGCGAGCGCATAAGCGAAGACGGACCGCGTTCTCCGGGCTCAAATGTTCCCCCAGCTTCTGGTCCGCTTCCTGATACATCGAGCAAATTTCACTGGGAGAGAGGAAACTCTTGACCTCTTCGAGGATGGTTAGAAATATTTTGCCGGACAGTTGAGAATCTCCTGCCGTCTCTGAAATGTGCGCCGCACGTTTGAAAATGCCGAGGGCGGACTGGAAACGACCCATGCGAGCCAGCGCGACGGCTTGCGTTTCCAATGCGTCCGCCAGGAGGGATTGCTCGCCTCCTGCTTCGAGTGCCGAGGCGGCTGAGAAGGCAATTTTCTCAGCGTCGACATAGGACCGCTGGGCGATGAATACTCGTGCCCGCGTGTCATTAACCTGCGCGGCTGTGCCCACGTCTCCCAAGGTGACGAATGTGTGCCGCGCCCGCTCCAGATGCTCCAACGCTTCCTCATAACGACCGAGTTGAAGATAGATAGTCCCCATGTTGGCCTCGGCATTGCCGAAGTAGCGCCGGTGATTCACCCGCTCAAAGTGAAAACTCGCGGCGGCGTGTTCGATTAAGGCGCGATCCAGGTTCTCGGCGCCGCCAAGCTTCTTAAAAAGGACCGCCCGCTGACTGTAATAGCAGCCCACAGCGGCATCGTCGTCCACCGAGTCCACTAAAGGGGATGCCTGATCGAGTAGAGCCAGGGCCGTGTCCAATTGGTTACAGGAGATTTCAACCGTCGTACTGCGGACCAGGACGCGGAGCCTGTTTGCAGGCTCACTGGCATTTGAAAGAGCTTCGCTGAACCAAACGCGCGCCTCGTCCATAGCGCCTTCGCGCCAGTAACACAACGCAAGATCAGATTGAGCTTCGGCAAGCCGCTCCCGCGGGCCAAACTTCTCAAAGACGCGAATGCTTTCGCTGATCAAGTCCTTTGCTAACGCTTGAGTGCCTGGAGCTTGGCGCGACCTGCCCAACCAACCCGACAACGCCCCAGCTCGCAACAATACTTCGGCTTGATCTGATTGAGAGAAGCCCTCGACTTTAGGACGCTCCCCCAAGCCACCCCAGAGGTCGCCGAGCGCTTCGCGAGCGTCGTCGTACTCGCCCCTCCTCATTAAATTCGTTGCCGCAGCGCATCGTTGGGCAACGTCCTCGTCTACTCGAACCTGCTCAGGAGATTGGTTTACAGTTTTTGTTTCCATTTGGTTCTCGCTTTCTATGAGTATGGGCTCGCCAGCGTCTAGCGCCCAGGATTGCTAGCAGTGTTATGATTGCCCCGTTCAGTCACATCTGAGGATCGTCTGATACCACCCGGATGGACGATCCTTCCAACAAAAAAGGACGAAAAGCACAATGACACAGCTTAGACGCTTGGTCGCGATCTCGATTCTCGTGGTTTCTCTGTTCGGCGTTGCTATGGCAGACGGCGGAGAGGTACAAAACCCGCCAGTTCCGGCGCCGGTCACAACCGCGGGATCCATAACTACGGATTGCGCGGGGACTGAAGTATCCGTGCAACCGCTGCAAGAACAATCTCTGATGGTCGATATCGTAACCGAAGGGACGACGATGCTCGACACTTGGCTCGCAGCCGCGATGTTCTAGAACACCGTCAACTGATCCCAGGCGATTGTCTCTTCGATTTTCCGCGCTGATTTTGGCGGGCCAGTATGGGTCTGTAGATTTTCCGGCGTAGCTCTTCATATAGGGGAATCGCCCGCGCTCTGTCTCAGAGTGCGCGCATCGTACAACTAATCCGCCAATCTAGGCAATAGGTGTTCTTTTGGTTCCTTATATGTTGAACCAAACTGTAAGCGGCTGATGGTCCTAAAAATGCGCCGCGCGGTAGCGGCGGGGCGAAGGAGGAACGCTGCGGAAGCCTGGACCGTTTGCTGGTTCATTACGAGCTTCCCGCAGCAATGGCCTCGGCACTCGGAGCGTTCAGATTTGAACCGAGTTGGTGCAGTTGGCTGGCGTCAATTAAGTTCAGACCTTTCTCTCGCACGCTCTTGAAGCCAGGCAGGATTTCGTCAACCGGGGCCTGCATCACGCCCTTGCTCCTCTTGTGTCCGGTGAAATCGAGATAGAGATGCTTGCGCATGAAACGATCGGGAACGCCGGCGAAACGGTATAGCGGGTACTTGATGCCGTTCCCAAACAGCTTGCGTCCAAGCAGGTAATAATACAGCGGCACACCCAGCGAAAATTTCATCGAAGCGTTCGTTCTTCCGTGCCAGAACTGCAAATTATATTTCCAGCAGGTGTAGAAGAACTCCCATTGAAGGTCGGTCATCTCGATGAGTTTGGCGCTGTCCTTCTGTTGCATCCGAGTATTTTCGAGCGGAACGAAGAACGTCGGAACGAACGTACCTTTGGCGTCGCGCAAATCGTAAAGCAGATTTAGCG
>JAWVEM010000507.1:0-10293 GCA_033856735.1 Blastocatellia bacterium | reverse complement strand
GCTACCTCAGCCGTGCTCACGGCAGTCATCGGACTTTCGTTTCAGGACACACTCGGCAACATGATGGGCGGCATGGCGCTGCAGATGGAGCGCACGATCGGCGTCGGCGATTGGATCAGGTTTGATGGACAGGAAGGTTTGGTCAGGGACATCCGCTGGCGGCATACGTCGATTGAAACGCGCAATTGGGACACACTCGTGATCCCGAACAGCGCCTTGATGAAATCGCAGGTTACAATTCTCGGCCGTCGCGCCGGACAGCCGCGCAAACATCGTCAGTGGGTCTATTTCAATGTCGATTTTCGCTATTCGCCCGCGCATGTGATTGATATTGTCGAGTCTGCTTTGCGTGCCGAACCGATACCGAACTTAGCCCTGGAGCCACAGCCAAACTGCGTCCTAATGGACTTCAAAGAGAGCTTTGGCAGTTACGCGGTGCGTTACTGGCTGACCGATTTGGCCGTGGACGATCCGACGAATTCGATCGTGCGCACCCGGATTTATTTCGCCTTGCGCCGCGCGGATATTCCTCTTTCGATTCCAGCTCATTCCCTATTTGTTACGGAGGAAGACCAATCGCGGCTCGAGCGAAAGCGCACGGAAGAGATCGCTGAACGTGTTGCGGCACTCAAGCGAGTCGATCTGTTTCAGACGCTGACTGACGAAGAAAGACGTTTACTCGCGTCCCGGTTGCGGGTGGCTCCGTTCGTGCGCGGAGAAGCGATGACGCGCCAGGGCGCCAAGGCGCATTGGCTCTATCTAATTACGCGCGGCGACGCCGAAGTGCGAGTTTCAGTTGACGGCCATCTCAGCGAACAGATCGCTACCTTGCACGAGGGTGATTTCTTTGGCGAGATGGGGATGATGACGGGAGATCCACGTTCGGCCACGGTGATCGCTCTTACGGACGTCGAGTGCTATCGCGTCGACAAGGAAGCGTTCAACCACATTCTGAAGCAACGCCCTGAAATCGCTGAAGATATTTCGGAACAACTGGCGCGCCGGCGCGTCGAGTTGGATGCCGCCCGCGAAGGCCTGAACGATGAAGCGATGCAGGCGCGCCTGCGTTATCACCAGGGTGATCTTTTGCAACGCATCAGACGCTTCTTTACCCTTTAATGATCGGATCTGTCTCGGAAGAGAATTCTGTACTTATACGGAAATAGGTCCTATCCGGCAGCGCCTGCTGGTCATTTAACCAAAGCCAACTCCCGCCTAGACAAGCTAAGTCTTGTTGACTCAAAGAGTGGTGAGTCTGAGATCTTGAGTTACCAGCAACGCGTGCTTGATTCAAAGCGCGTCCTCCGACTATCTAGCCTCGATTCTTGCCATTTTTGTATCAAGAAAATTCTCGACATGAGCGCAAGACGGGCCTACAGTAAGCGCAATCCGTCCGGGTTGTCCGCGCAGCCACCTGATTGTGACTGACCCAGAGTAGCAAGAGGCCCCCAACACCCTGGCGAATATTTTTGAATCTCTATCTCCCCCAACTATCTGGTGGAAACCCACCCAGGAATCGTTGGAGGTGAATCACCATGGCAACAGCGTTCAGGAAGACCGGCATCAGCGTCGTTGGCGATGCACCGTGGGGCACGCACTTCTGTCACTTCTACGAGACTAAGCAGGACCTGCTGGACACTGTCGTCCCCTACTTCAAGGCCGGTTTGGAGAACAAAGAGTTCTGCCTGTGGGTGATCTCGGATTCCGACCTAATCACAGTTGAAGAAGCCATAGAAGCTTTGGCACAAGCTGTTCCCGGCCTTGACCGTCAACTCTCGGATCAGAACATTGAAATCCTCAACAGGCAGGACTGGTATTTCGAAAGAAATGTGTTGAATTTAGAGAGGGTAAAGAACGCGTGGGACGAAAAACTCAAACGAGCATTGGCGCGGGGGTATGACGGAATGCGAGCTTCCGGAGATACTTTCTGGCTGGCAGAGAAGGATTGGGAGGATTTTTTTGCCTACGAAAAACAGATTAACGATTGGATTACCGATCAACACATGACCGTGCTGTGCACATATCCGCTGGCGAAGAGCGGAGCTACGGAGATACTCGACGTTGTGCAGGCGCACCAGTTTGTAATCGCCAGGAGGCGAGGGGAATGGGAGGTCGTTGAAACTCCGGAACTAATACAAGCCAAGGCCGAAATAAAGCGACTGAATGACGCCTTGCAACGCGTTAAAGAAGTATCGCCTGAACGTACTTTGTTTTTGAGGTACGGGGTGGCTGTTCTATCGGTTACCGCCGCGCTCATCATCGCCTTATGGATGCGGTTGGAGCTCGGCCAGCAATCTACTCCGGTTGTGGTGCTGTTTCTTTGCGGCGTGATGTTTAGTGCCTGGTTTGGTGGGTTTGGACCTGGCTTGCTCGCCATTGCGCTCTCCCTCCTGGCTATCGATTACTGGTTCGCGATTCCAATCTATTCGCTTGCCGTGGACATCCGGGAGATACCGCGACTTATCGTTTTTACGCTGTCCGCCCTTTTTGTCGGGTCATTGAGCGCGGCGCAGAGGAGCAAAGCAAGCTCACTCAGGCGGGCGCGCGATGTCCTGGACGAAACAGTTCAAGAGCTCAAGCGAACCAACCAGGCGTTGCGGACGGAGAACGCCGACCGCAAGCAGGCCGAAGAGAAACTGAAGGCAACAAGCGAACGGTTGCGCGCACTCACGGCCAGTGTGCAGTCCGCGAGAGAGGAAGAAGCAACCCGTATCGCCCGCGAAATTCACGATGAGCTGGGTTCCGCGCTGACGAGTCTGAAGTTGGACCTGGCATCAATCAGAAGGGAAACAGTTGACTCCGCCAGCGACACCGACCTTTCTCGGTTGCGAGAAAAACTGGAAACCATGATGCAACTAGTCGATCAGACCGTCGATACCGTCAGGAGAATCTCGTCCGAGTTGCGGCCAAGTATCCTCGATGACATCGGGCTGGTGGCCGCCATCCGATGGCAGGGCGAACAATTTGAGGCTAAGTCAGGAATCGCCTGCCGGTACGATATCCGCCTCGAAGATGTTGATTTGAACCGGCAGCAATCGACGGACATGTTTCGTGTGTTTCAGGAAGCGATGACAAACATTCTTCGTCACGCCCAGGCAACCAGGGTCGATATCAGTCTGAAGAAAGAGGATAACGAAATAGTGTTGACCATCAGGGACGACGGCCGAGGCATCACCGCCGATGAAAAATCGGGCCGCCAATCCCTGGGGCTGCTCGGCATGCGAGAAAGAGTCAGCTTAATCGGGGGCGCGATCGACATCACCGGCGCCGCGGGAAAGGGAACCGTGATTACGGTTCGCCTTACGATTCCGAGAAAGCCTTGAGGCCAGGCACTCGGCGTAAGTTCCTCTACTCGTCTTGAGGCTGAAGCAGACAGATCGATTGAGGGGAAAAGCGAAACGGCCATCGTTGGGAGATGGCCGCAGCTTATTGCTCTCGCAGAAAAAGTGGTGAGCCGAGCAGGACTCGAACCTGCGACCCACTGGTTAAAAGCCAGTTGCTCTACCGACTGAGCTATCGGCCCACTATCAATCGTTTCGGCTGCGAGGTAACCGATTCTACCGAACGCTTACTGCAATGTCCAAAAGAACCCACTGCCACGGATGAACGCAGATGAACTGATAAGAAAAGACGCAGAGATAAACAGAGCAACCGTCAGCACAAGTTTATCGTCTTTCCTCTTTGTCTTTATGTTCTGATCGGCGTAATCCGTGTTTATCTGTGGCTTGCTATCCCTTCAGCCACCCGCCGAGAGTTGATTCGCGAACAATGATCGTTTGCGAGCGTTCGGGGCCAGTTGATACCAGGCCAATCTCAACTCCGATTTTCTCAGACAGAAAGTCGACGTAGGCGCGCGCGTTCGGCGGCAACGCATTGAGTTCCGTCATGCCGAGAGTGGAACTCTTCCAACCAGCAAGCTTCTCAAAGATAGGAACGACGCGCCGCAGGTCTTGCGAGACCGCGGGCAGGGAATCACAACGGCGGCCATCCAGTTCGTAACCGACGCACACCTTGATTTCATCCAGAGTGTCGAGCACGTCGAGCTTGGTCAGGGCCACTGAAGTGAACCCATTGATCTCGGCGGCGTAACGCGTAGCAAACGCATCGAACCAACCACAGCGGCGAGGCCGGCCGGTCGAAGCGCCGTACTCGCGGCCGCGTTCCCGGATTAATTGTCCCAGCTCGGCTTCGCCGTCGAGCATCTCTGTAGGAAACGGTCCTTCACCGACACGAGTCGTATAGGTGCGAACAATTCCCAGTACGCCGGTCAGGTGTCGCGGGGCTAGGCCGGTGCCGACTAAAGCTCCGCCAATCACTGTGCTTGACGATGTCACAAACGGATAGGTGCCGTGGTCGACATCGAGCAAAGTGGCCTGCGCACCTTCCAGCAAAATCGTTTGCCCTTTCGCCGCCGCCTGGTTAAGGAAATGACTGGTGTCGCAAAGAAAGGGCGCCAAACGCTCAACCATCGCGGAGGTCTCGTCAAAGATCGAATCTGCATCGAGGGGCTGGCCACCATATGCGACGATGACACGATTGGCGTCTTCCAGGTTCCGTTCGATTCGCGATCGCAGTACTTCCGAAGCCAGCGCATCGGCGAAGCGAATGCCGCGACGGCCGACCTTATCTTCATAAGCCGGACCGATGCCGCGCAGCGTGGTGCCGACCTTTTCGTTGCCCAGCCGCTCTTCGCTGGTATGATCCAACGCGCGGTGATAAGGAAGAATAAGATGGGCCCGGCTGCTGACTTTCACGCGCTCAGGCGTGATGCTGATGCCCTGAGCCATCAGCCGATCTGCTTCCTCGAAGAAGGCCTTCGGATCGATCACCATGCCGTTGCCGAGCACGCAGGTCTTGCCCTGATGCACGATTCCCGACGGCAGCAAGTGCAGCACAAAAGATCGATCCCCAATCTGAACTGAGTGGCCGGCGTTGTGGCCGCCCTGATAGCGCGCCACGACGTCGAACCGCTCGGCGAGCAGATCGACAATTTTACCCTTGCCTTCGTCGCCCCACTGGGCGCCGATAACTGCGATTACCATGATCAGAAGTCGGAAAAATCAGAGGTCAGAAGCAAATAGACGAGGGAACCTTTGGGCTGTGCTCTAAACACAAAACCGGCGCGGCTGTGTCAATAACACCGCAACCGCGCCGTGTCGTTCCATGAATTACGCTGCGGTCGCAGCGGCGACATGCTTATCCAGCATGCGCGAGATCGCCTGCTCAGAAGTCGCTCCGACCACGCGCTCTTCCTCTCTGCCGTTCTTGAAAAGAATAAGAGTAGGGATACCCTTAATACCGAAGCGTTGCGATACCGAAGGGTTGTCGTCGACGTTAAGTTTGACCACGCGCGCGTTGCTGGCATATTTTTCGGCCACAGCCTCGACCGTGGGTGCAAGCATGCGACATGGCGCGCACCACGCGGCCCAAAAATCAACCAAAACCGGCCGATCCGATTTCAGTACGTCATCCTCAAAAGTGCCATCACTCGTTTCTTTCACATGCTCGCTCATTTAGATTTAAACTCCTTTAAGTGTTAACGAATTTTCATGGCTTAACGCTGTGACTGAATCTGGCCCTGATCGACGCCGGCCATTTCCCGGTAAAGCTCGAGATACTTGTTGGCCGCGGCCGACCATGAGTTATCCGTGGTCATTCCGTTACGCTGTATCTTTACCCAAATATCGGGTTGAGTATAAAAGTAAATCGCTTCGCGTATTTTTTCAAGCATAGCGGAGGCCGAATAGGGTCCAAACTTGAAACCATTGCCTTTATTGGTGGTCGCGTCGTAGTTTTTCACGGTGTCATCCAGTCCGCCGGTTGCCCTTACCACCGGAACCGTCCCATAACGCATGCTGTACATTTGATTCAGGCCGCACGGCTCGTATTGTGAAGGCATGATGAAAATGTCGGCGCCGGCTTCGATTTGATGGGCCAGAGGCTCTCCCGCATAACCCTTATAAATGCCGACCCGATGTGGCGCCGCCTCGTGCCAGCGCTGTAAAAAGTCTTCGTACTCGCGAGCACCCGCACCCAGCGCGATGAAGAAGGCGCCCGTATCAAGAATACCCGACGCTGCCTGCCTGATTAGGTCGTAACCTTTTTGACTGACCAGTCGCGAGATTATGGCGACGATCGGTCGCTCCGGTTCTTCCGGAAGACCAAAGCGGCGCAGCAGGTCGAGCTTGCATTCGCGCTTGCCCGCCAAATCAGCGGCGGAAAAGCTGGCGGCAATGTTGGGATCAGTTTCAGGGTTCCAGATGTCGTAATCCACCCCGTTGGTAATTCCTACCAGCCGATCGTTGCGCGCCCGCAGCAACCAATCAAGTCCATAACCCTGTGCCGGTGTTTGAATCTCGCTGGCATAACGTGGACTGACGGTCGACACAGCGTCGGCGGCAATGATCCCGGCCTTCAGAGCCGAGGCCGCGCCCTGCATCATGAAATCAGCACTGTAATCAGAAAACCCGAGCCACCAAAGATCGGAAGGGTCGAACCCGCCCAGGTATGCAAGGTTGTGAATCGAAAAGAGTGTGCGAGTGTTCGCGAAAAACTCTTCCTGCTGCCGGCGCGCACGCATCTCAACGGAAGCAAATCCACACGGCCAATCGTTGCAGTGCAGGATGTCCGGCGCATCACCCAGGCGACGGAGCAGGGCAATCGCCGCGCGACAAAAAAAAGCGAACCTCTCGAAGTCATCTACTTCGCCGTAAATCTGACCCCGATTGAAATAGAATGGCGCGTCGATCAAATAAGCGGGCGCGTTTAGTGCTTCGCTGCGCCAGACCCGGACCTGTGCAGTTTTCCCGCGCCAGTCGACTTCGAGATCTTCTGTGAAGATGCCGCTCAGTAGACTGCGATCGACCTGATCGTAGAGTGGGGTGATGAGAAAAGGATCAGCGCCTTCGGTGCGCAGTGCCTTGGTCAGGGCCCCGGCCACGTCGGCTAGCCCGCCGGTCTTGGAGAAGGGAACTGCTTCGGATGAAAGGATGGCAACACGCAAAGGCGGAGGACTTTGAACTTGGATCTCTGAACTTTGGTCTCTATCCATCAAATCCATCATCCAAATAAAGAGTCCAAGTACAAAGAACCAGGCACAAAGTACCAGCCTACGTTTGCATCGACGCCAGGAACTCAGCGTTCGACTTGGTCTTCTCAAGTCTTTCCAGCACGACTTCCATCTGCTCCGTAGGTGAAAGCGGATTCAGCACGCGACGCATGACCCAGACTCGACTGAGATCCTCCTTGCTGATCAGCAATTCTTCCTTGCGTGTTCCAGATCTCTGCAAGTCGATTGCGGGGAAGAGTCGCTTGTCGCTGAGCCGGCGGTCGAGATGTATCTCGGAATTGCCGGTGCCCTTGAACTCTTCGAAGATCACGTCGTCCATGCGCGAGCCGGTATCGATAAGCGCGGTCGCGATGATTGTTAGCGATCCGCCTTCTTCAATGTTGCGGGCGGCGCCAAAGAAACGCTTCGGGCGCTGCAAGGCGTTCGAGTCGATACCACCTGAGAGAATCTTGCCGCTGGGCGGAACCACTGCGTTGTGCGCGCGCGCCAGGCGGGTAATGGAATCCAGCAGGATTACGACGTCGCGTTTGTGTTCAACCAGGCGCTTGGCCTTTTCGATCACCATGTCGGCAACTTGCACGTGGCGCGTGGGCGGTTCGTCGAAGGTTGAAGATATAACCTCTCCCTGAACCGAACGCTGCATGTCGGTGACTTCTTCAGGACGCTCATCGATGAGCAGGACAATCAACGTTACTTCCGGGTGGTTCTGCGTGACCGAATTGGCGATGGCCTGCAACAGCATGGTCTTACCAGTGCGCGGCGGCGAGACAATCAATGCCCGCTGGCCTTTGCCCAACGGGGTGACGAGATCGATCACCCGCGCCGAGAGATTCTCGGGGCCGACTTCCATCTTGAGCATTTCGTCGGGATAGAGCGGCGTCAGGTTGTCGAAGAAAACTTTTTCGCGGGCCTGATCGGGCGACTCGAAATTGATCGCCTCTACCTTAATGAGCGCGAAGTAACGCTCGCCTTCTTTCGGTGGACGAATCTGACCACTGATAGTGTCACCAGTTCGCAAGTCGAACTTACGAATCTGCGACGGCGAGACGTAGATGTCATCCGGGCCTGGCAGGTAGTTGTATTCCGGCGCGCGCAGGAACCCAAAGCCGTCCGGCAGAGTTTCCAGCACGCCCTCGGAAAAGATGAGGCCGCTTTTTTCGGTCTGCGCCGCCAGCACCTTGAAAATTAGTTCCTGCTTGCGCATCCCTGTAGCGCCGGGCACATCCATGCCCTTCGCCACACCCGTGAGTGCAGAGATAGACATCTCCTTCAAGTCCGAGAGGTTGAATACGGATGGACCGCCGTCCCGGTTAACGGCGCTTTCATCCGGTGCTTCAACCGTGGCGAGGCCGCCGCCGTTTTCGCTGCCACCGTCGTTGTTAGTGCGTCTTTTGTTTGCCATATTTAGCTCTTTCGTACACGGCAATATCTTGCCGTGCCTTCGTTCCTGGTTTTACTATCCTGTCAATTGATTTCAAGTATGCCGGTTAAAGGAAAGTTTCCTCGCGGGTTATGGGCAAGCTCGTGTGGGGGCTAGCCGCCGCGATAACTGAGTTCTTAACAACCTCACCGCCAGAGGTCGGGTTCCAAAGGAGCGCTCGATTTGGATGCCGGTTGACGGGGATTGCGTGGTCTCAGGTCAGATTTCAGGTCCAGCCGAGGTCGGACGATTTACCTGGATTTTCTCTTTCGTCTCTGCTTTCGATTTTGGATTTCTAATTCTAAACGAAAGCTGGAAAATCGCAAGGACGAACTTACGGAAGCCCCCGGCCTCGCTATCTTTTGAGTGACTTTTCTATTGCTTTCCAAACGTCTTCTCGGCCACGTTTCTCGGGCGCTGAGTAAATCAGAACTTTGCCGGAGTTGAACGCGCGCTCGGCGCGAACGATATTCTTGCGCAATTCATTATTCGAAAGCTTGTCGGATTTCGTAGCGACGATCAAGTGTGGCTTTTGATTGTGCTTGAGCCACTCGTGAAGCTGCAAGTCCTGTTTCGAGGGTTCGTGACGCGAATCGACGAGGTGAATTGATAGCACAAGCTGCTCGCGTTTGGCAAGGTAGTTCTCAGCCGACACGCCCCATTCCGCTTTCACTGCTTTCGGCGCCTTGGCATAGCCATAGCCCGGTAAATCAACGAGGCGAAAGCGATCATTAATCAAATAGAAATTCAGCGACTGTGTGCGGCCGGGCGTATTCGAGGTGCGGGCCAACCCGCGAACGCCCAGTAATGAATTGATTAAGCTTGATTTGCCTACGTTCGAACGGCCAAGAAAGGCGACTTCCGGCCGCGCATCCTGGGGCCAATCGGTTTCCTGGAACGCGCTCTTGAGGAATACGGCGCTGGTGACTTTCATTCTGAAAGAAGCAGAGAAATCGAGGCCGGCGCCTTCTCCCGGCCTCGATTTCCCTGGCTCTGAGACAATAGTTGAACCTAGGCGGTCGCAGCCTGTGCCTTGGCCGCGCGCTCGGCTATCATCGTCTGGATCATCTTAATCCGTTCGCGAATGCCGGCCAGGCGTTCGGCACTGTTCGGCGCCCGCCGAATCAAGGTTTCAAAGTGTTTCAGAAACTCGGGCTGGTTTGAAGTCGTGCGAATCTCTTCGAGGATTGGTTCGATCTTGGCGAAGACGAAAAAGTGCTCGCCGTTGGCGTCATTGAATAGTTGCTCGTCAATCGCGCCATTGTTCACCAGCGATGCCGCCATGTCCCAGTAAGAAATGACCATGCGGACATGTCCGCTGTGCTCGCCAAACATTGAATCAAGGTATTCGGCCGCGCTGGTCGGGTTGAAGGAAAAGAACCAGTTGCGCGCTTCACGCATCACCGGTTCACGTCGGAGGTCGTACAGTTTCAAAATCAGATTTGCATCTTCCTGCTTACTCATTGTTGCTCTCCTTAGATTAAAGATAGTTCGGCCGAATCGAATAGAAACCTATTCGACCCGACGGACCTATGCGTGATTTACTAACTCACTGTTCAGCGGGCGTCTGTAAACCCTGCGGCGGCGGTTCAGTCGTCCATAAAGGTGCGGAGCCGACGCCGACCGGGGTTGCGGGTGGCGCGTCTTCGAGGGCCAGGGCGATGACTTCGTCAATCGTTTCGACCAGGTTGATGGTCAAAAGGTTGCGAACCTCTTCCGGCACTTCAGGCAGATCCTTTTCGTTTTCTTTGGGCAGAATAATCGTGTCGATGCCAAAGCGGTGCGCCGCCAGAAGTTTGTCCTT
>JAWVEM010000506.1:0-4602 GCA_033856735.1 Blastocatellia bacterium | reverse complement strand
ACGGCGCGTCACAATATTCCATGCAGACGTTCGATCAATCGTTGTTCCGGCTGTTGCAATCGCGCCGGATCGGTTTTGCTGAGGCCGTGCACAACGCCACGAACCCGGACGAATTCAAGATGCGAGTTTCGGGGATCCTCTCGACTGAGCAGGCGATTGACGCCGACGACCCGGGCAACCGGGGCGCTAGTGAGCCGCGCGAGGAATTCGAGTCGATGATCGTGAAGCTCTGAAGATGTCCGACGAACTTTAGTTTGTCGTTTTGACGGCCAAAGACTCAACGCAGACGGTTGCGTTGTTCCTCCGTTGAACTTCTTTCCCGACCTACTCTCTTTGCCAGTAGCAATTAGCTAAGACGCGATCAGAGGAATTGTTTCAAAAGGATCTAAGTGGATTCATTAGTAATAATCGTAATAGCAGGACTCATGGAGGAATTCGCCCTCCTCGCCTTCGCTAATCCAATGGTTATCCCATCTGATCACAGGCCCATGGCACTTCGCGCAGCGATATTCTGCTATTGAGCTAGTGTGCCCGCAACTGATCTGGTCGGTTGCGTCGGGATTGATTCCCGTCGCAGCCAGAAGCTCAGAGATTACACGCCAGCTGTCAACACGACACCACCATCCCGCAACGTGATAGACTTCGTACCCAAGGCGGCCAAGGACTTCGTCTCGCCGTCTCGCTTTCGTCTGTTGGTCGGGAGCCAACTGTCCTTCGTTATCAATCTCAACAATAACCAGTCTTACTCGCGGCCCGTATTCCAAAACGACCCAAAGCTGATCGACAAAATACGGCGAAAGGTTCGGATATTCTGGGTTGGGAATCGCATACTTGCTTGCCAGAGCGCGCACAGTGCGCGCTAAGCCTCGTTGTCGATAAAGCAGATCACGAGCGGCACAAAAGCCATTCTTCTCGGCATGGCTTATGGGTCGCACCTTGAAGAATGAATCTGGAATCTCATGGCCCCTCGCCCTTGCATGACTCATAGCGACTGTTAACGGAACAGGTTCACCGGGGCAGCCGTCGCCAATATTGTGGGGAACAATATTGTTCCTGAGCATTCGCATAGTAAGGTCATGATGAGGACTATCCACCCAGTCGGGATCGTTACCGTTTAGAAGAGGCGCCTCCCATCCTTGATCCCCAAGCTTGGCGTAATAGGGAAAGCCCCAACGCAAACGATTCTTGGCAGCACTTGCTTTAACCCAATCGCCGATGGGGTGGGCTGATCCATGACTCTGATACCAGGTTAGCAATTCCTGCTCAGCTTGCTTGTCGCGTTCTGTTTGCTCTGGGAATTTCAAGTCATGAAAGATACGCCGTTCGGGGGAACTGAGTATGATAGGGGAATCCCACAAGTTTGGGCGTATGCCTTCAAGCGTCTTATATGCCAAGTCTACTTGCTCGTAATGATCGTCGCTCATAAATCTCCTGGTACCTTCTTTCGGTTGTCGTAGACTACCGCATCAAGAGTCTTGGGACAAGGATTTTGCCTCCTGCCAAAGCTCTTCCAACTCTTCCAGGCTGGTCTGGTCGAATTTGCGGTTCTGCTCGCGCAGGCCGGCTTCGATATGAGCGAAGCGCCGACGGAATTTTCGGTTGCTCAACTTCAGCGCGGCCTCCGGCTCGACATTCAGCCGTCGCGCGATATTCGTGATCACAAAGAGCAAATCACCGACTTCCTCGCGGACGTGAGCGTGATCCGTCTCGCTATTCGACTCGGCGTGCTGGCTGATTGCTTCGCGAAGTTCGTCGACCTCTTCCTGCAACTTGGCAAAGATGTCTTTGATTTGGGTCCAGTCAAAACCGACGCGCGCGACTTTGGTCGAAATCTGATGGGCCTCCATCAATGCCGGCGCTTTGGTTGAGACGCCGTCGAGGATGGACGTGTTTTCGGATTTCCCCGAAAGTTTGCCGGCGGCGCTTTTCTCTTCAGCCTTGATCGCTTCCCAGTTACGCAGGACCTCGGCCGTGTCGCCCGCTTTCGTGTCGCCGAAAACGTGTGGATGACGGCGCACCATCTTCGCGTGTACTTCTTCGATCACGTCGTCGATGTTGAATTCGCCCCGCTCGTCAGCCACGCGCGCGAAGAAAGTTATCTGGAACAGCAAATCCCCAAGTTCTTCGCGCAGCGCCGCCGGCCGCCCTTCGCGTGCTTCTTCGAGAGCATCGAACGCTTCGTAGGCTTCTTCGAGGAGCATCGGCGCCAGGGTGGCATAGGTTTGCTCTCGGTCCCAGGGACAACCATCGGGCGATCGCAGGCGGTCCATCAGGGCGACAAGATCGTTGAATGTCTTTGGCATCGAGTTGATTGTCCGAAATCGTCAACACTAGTTCAAGTTCAAACAGGGAAGCAAAACCAATGTCCCTGAACTCCGTGCTTTTGCGATCACGTCGATCCCGATGCTAACATCGCACGCGTCTCAATAAATTTTTTCAAATGCGCGCGGCGAGGCCGACTCCGGTCTAAAACCGCGCCGAAGGTCTTTTATGAATGACGATCAACCAACTCTAAAAGTAGTCGACCGCCGGCCTTTCAACTCCGACGGTACCCCGCGAGAGCTTTCACCAGAGGACCGGGAAGCCGCCGACCGCGCCGCCGCTGAAACGTCCAGAGCTGCCGCGGCTGAGAATGTTCCGCGCCCCGCGCCATCACCCGCCGCGGCGGCCGAAGTTGCACCGCGAAAGGAATCAGGGCCGAAGGCGGAAGCCTCAGCGCCGGTTGAGCCAAGTGAGCCGCAGCGAGCCGGTCGCGATCCGCTCGATGATCCCGCGAGTTTTCTTAGTCTGATCATGTCGCTGGCGTCGAATGCGGCGGCCTCTCTGGGAATGATGCCTCATCCGGTGACGGGCGAAACCGGCGTCGATCTCAAGACCGCAAAACATTGGATTGATGTGCTGGGCATGCTGGAGCAGAAGACTCAGGGCAATCTCGATCCGCAAGAGGCGCAGGTGATCGACAGTCTATTGGCGGACCTGCGAATGCAGTACGTCTCTTTAACCAACTCGCCTACGCCGCCGCCGGCGAAGTTCAGCGCCACCGATATCACGGGCGGGCATTAACCCAAAGTCCCATGTCCAGAGTCCAAAGTCGGAAGATTAATCGTCTTGAGCGTGGCGCAGGTCGTTCTTGGCGGACATTGGACATCGGACATCGGACGTTGGACAAATGAAACTAACCTTCCTCGGCACCGGCACGTCAACCGGAGTTCCTTCGATCGCATGCGATTGCGAGACGTGCACCTCTGATGATCCACGTGATAAGCGTCTGCGCGTATCTGTCCTCATCGAACACGCGGGCCAAACCATAATTGTCGATACTTCGACTGACTTTCGTCAGCAGGCCCTGCGTCAGGGACTGAAACATCTGGACGCGGTGCTGGTAACGCATTGTCACGCCGACCACATTTTCGGCCTCGACGATATTCGGCCGTTGAACTTTCGTCACGGCGCGCTGGGGCTTTACGCTAATGAACGGGCGTGGGTCGACATCCGCCGCATTTTCAAATACGTCTTTGAGCCTTCGCACTTTGGCGGCGGCCTGCCGCAGATTGTTCCGCATACGGTTGTGGCCGGCGCTCCATTTTGTCTGGGCCACGATTTAGAGGTCACACCTCTGGAAGTAATTCATGGACGTCTCCCAGTGATCGCGTATCGCTTTAATGACTTTGCCTACGCGACCGACCTGAGTGAGATTCCGCCGGACACGATCGACGGCCTGCGCGGTTTGCAGGTGCTGGTGCTGGACTGCCTGCGCATCAAACCACACACCACGCACCTTTGGCTGGAACGCGCACTCGAATATGTCGAGGAGTTAAAGCCCGCACAGACTTACTTCACGCATATTACGCATGACATAAAGCACGCGCGCGATTCCGCGCTGCTGCCTGAGGGAGTTGCCTGGGCGTACGATGGCCTGGTCGTGAGTGATGAGTGACGCGAGAACTTTTTACTTTTCCTTTTAACTTTTAAGTCTATGCGTCTCTTTCACGGAACCGACAACGCCAAAATCGCCCGGCCAACGGTCCTGACCCTGGGCGTGTTTGACGGCTTGCATCTGGGGCATCAGCTCATTATGAAAACGGTCGTTGAGCGGGCCGGGGCGACGGGCGCCGTGCCCACCGTGATCACTTTTGATCCACATCCACGCGCTCTGCTACATCCCGAATCCGCGCCACCACTCCTGCAAACCTTCGATCAGAAAATCGAAGCGCTCGGCGTGCTGGGCATCGAACAAACGATCGTCATTCAGTTTGATCAGGACTTCGCGCAGATTCGCGCCGAGGATTTCCTGCGCGCTGTGATTGCGGATCGCTTGCACGCGAAAGAGGTTTATCTCGGCTGCGGCTTCGCGTTTGGCCATCGCCGAGAGGGTGATATCGATCTGCTGCGAACTGTCAGTCGAAGTCTCGGCTTTTTTGCTGATGAGGTCCCGGAAGTCCGTCTGCGCGGACGCCGCGTAAGCTCCAGCCGGATTCGCGAACTGCTCCAGCAGGGTCGGGTGAATATTGCTCGCCGCATGCTCGGCCGGCCGTATGGCGTCGAAGGCCGAGTCGTGCGCGGCGAGCAACGCGGCGCCCAACTGGGTTTTCCGACCGCCAA
>JAWVEM010000505.1:0-2687 GCA_033856735.1 Blastocatellia bacterium | reverse complement strand
CTACTCTTACTCGACGTCAATCTTCCGGGCATCAGTGGGCTGGAATTTCTCACCGAACTACAAACCGAAAGTGAAGCTAACAAGACCGACGCGCCGCTGGTGATAATCATCACCGCCCACGGCTCTGAACGTCTGGCGGTGCAGGCAGGGAAGAGCGGCGCTTACGATTACATCTCGAAACCTTTCGAGCTTGACGATCTGCGTTTGGTCGTCAAGAACGCTTTCGAAACTATTCAGCTTCGTCGCGAGAACCGTTCACTCCGCCGGCGCATAGAAATTGAAACCTCGCAGCGCGGAGCTCTGTTGGGAAATTCGGCAGCGATGCAACGCGTGCGCGCGATGATCGAGAAGGTCGCTGACACGGACGCAACTGTTCTCGTGCGAGGTGAATCTGGCACGGGCAAAGAGTTGGTAGCGCGCGAGCTGCACGATCGCAGCACCCTACGCAGCGGCGGCGCATTTGTCGCCGTGAACTGCGCGGCCCTGCCGACTGAGCTGATTGAATCTGAGCTGTTCGGCCACGAAAAGGGCGCTTTTACGGGGGCCGCAGCGCGCCGGCGCGGAAAATTCGAACAGGCCAACGGCGGCACGCTCTTCCTGGATGAGATTGGCGACATGAGCGCCAACGTGCAGGCGAAGCTGCTGCGAGCGCTGGAAGAACGGCGGATTGAAAGGCTGGGCGGCGACGAATCAATTCCGGTAGATGTGCGAATTGTCAGTGCCACGCATCGGGCGCTGGAAGAAGAAATCGCCGATGGAAATTTTCGCGCCGATCTCTTCTACCGTTTGCAGGTCGTGACCATAGAAATTTGTCCGCTGCGCGAACGACGCGAAGACATTCCCGTCCTGGCGGAAGTCTTTGCCCGTCAGGCTGCCGAACGTCATCGTCTACCTGAACGGCCCCTTGGACGCGACGCGCTGAAGCAGTTGATCGAGTACGACTGGCCAGGCAACGTACGCGAGTTGCGCAACGCGATCGAGCGCGCGTCGATCATGTCGGAAGGCGCCGAACTTAACGCTCTCGATCTCAACGAAGAACCTCCGCAAAGAACTCCGATTGCCCCGGTTGAAGTCGCTTCGAATGGCAATCTACTCGTTCCCTACACCTCAGATTTTCGCGATGACCGCCGCGAGTTCGAGCGACGCTACATCGCGCGCTGCCTGGAAGAAGCCGGCGGCAATGTAACACGCGCGGCCGCGGTTCTGGGCATGCATCGACAATCGCTGCAACATAAGTTGAGAGAGCTGGGACTGGGCCGGCGGTATGTGGCGGTTGGATCGCAGGATAAGTCCGAAACAGGCTAATTCATGCGGGACAAAGATCGACAAGAGTGATATTTTTACTCCATGTTTGAGTCTTGAGTTCTTCTAACCCATCTCATTGATAAAGACTATGGCCACCGAAATGAAGCCGCTCGATCAGCTACTCAAAGAGCTCCCGCCGGAATCTCAGGCTAAGGTGAGGGATTTTGTCGAGTCTCTCCTCGCAAGGCAACGCCATAAGGCACCGCGGCACCTGCGCCAGAGCTGGGCGGGTGCGTTGTCAGATTACCGCGAACAGTTCACTTCGCTCGAACTTCAGAAGAAATCGCTGGATTGGCGGGGGGACTGATGTACCTCGTGGATACCAACGTTTGGCTTGAGCGGCTACTTAATCAGGACAAATCCGATCAAGTCGGTCGATTTCTGGACCAGGTGTCACCTCATGACATTTTTATTACTGATTTCGCCTTCCACTCCATCTGCGTAATCCTCACACGGCTGGCAGGGAGCGAAGCGTTGCCTGATTTTGTTCAGGATGTGTTCGTTGATGGGGCGGTAAATGTGGTTTCGATCAAGCCGAGCGAGACTCGCACGCTAATTGAAACGATCGATAAGTACAAACTCGACTTCGACGACGCTTATCAATACGTCGCCGCCGAGCAGAATGGATTGACCATCATTAGCTTTGACAGTGACTTTGATCGAACGGACAAAGGCAAGAAGACCCCAGCGAATATTCTTTCGATGGAGCAAAGCTAGGCTGAAATACTTATGAAAGCAAAACTAGACGCCATCCTTCAACTTGATCAGGCAGAGTACCTGGATAAGCTTCTGCCTCCTGGTGATCCACTACTCGCGGACATGGAAGATTACGCAGCCGAGCATCGCGTGCCCATCGCTGATCGTGAGGTCGCGCTGTTTCTGGAAATCACTGCCCGCGCGATCAAGGCACGGCGCGCGCTCGAGTGCGGCATGGCGATTGGCTATTCCGTTATTCACCTCGCCCGGGGAATGACCGAAGACGGGTTGGTCATCACCATCGATCCCAGCGACGACATGATCAAAGCCGCGGAGGGTTATCTAACTCGATCAGGTTTACGCGCGCGCGCCCGGATCGAAAAGGGATACGCCTTGGAAGTCATCCCGCGGCTTGACGAAACCTTCGATCTCATTTTTCTTGATGCGGTGAAAGAAGAGTATCGCGGCTATCTCGATCTCGCTTTGCCAAAGCTGCGGATTGGCGGCGTCGTGATCTGCGACAATCTCTTGTGGGGCGGGCAGGTCGCGGGTGAGATTAGCTCGCCGGATCAGCGACCGTCGACTGAAGCGTTGCGTGAGTTCAACAAGTACTTCGTCAATCATCCGCAACTGCGCGCCGAAGTCTTGCCGGTTGGTGATGGTCTCGGTTATGGCGTGAAGATTTC
>JAWVEM010000504.1:0-4242 GCA_033856735.1 Blastocatellia bacterium | reverse complement strand
TCAAAGAAGCCGAACTCGGTGGTTGAGTAGAGGATGATATCTTCCGCGAGACGAGAGAGGTGCAGCATGATTAGCGCCGCCGCGCCGGCGACTTCGATACAGAAATCACGATCGCTCACCGCGTCCAGGCTGTTGCGAGAAACCGCTTCGAAGCCGAGCGCATCAGCAACAGCATCGCGATTGATAGGATATGAAGTCCCGGCGAGCGCCGCCGATCCCAACGGCAACACATTGACCCGCTGACGCGCATCAGTTAGCCGTTCGCGATCGCGGGCCAGCATTTCGAAATAAGCCAGGCACCAGTGAGCAAGCAAAACCGGCTGGGCGCGCTGCAAATGCGTGTATCCCGGCATCACGGCGGCGCGATTCGCTTCAGCGAGATCCAGGAGGGCTTGCTGCGCGTTGCTGAGCGCGCTCGAAATCAGATCGATTTCCTGGCGCAGCCAGAGACGCAAATCCGTGGCGACTTGGTCGTTGCGGCTGCGGCCCGCGTGCAACTTGCGGCCGGCGTCACCAATCATCTCAACCAGACGCGCCTCGACAAACGAATGCACATCTTCGGCGTCTGGCCCGTCGAGGTAACCGGCATCGGATCGTCCGCGTTCCAAAATAGTGGCGAGGGCTGCGCTGATTTGTTGGGCTTCGTTTTCAGTCAAGACTCCCGCTGCCGCCAGGCCCCCGCAATGAGCGATACTCGCCCGCACATCAACTTCGAATAAGCGGCGGTCGAACCCAAACGAACGGTTAAACTCGGCAAAGCCCGGATCAGCCTCGCCCTTGAAACGTCCGCCCCAAAGATTGCTGTTCAGCTTTTCACTCATAATTTGTTCGCTTCGAAGTTCATCATTCTGCCGCAAAGTTACCCCGGCTGCCCAGGGTTGATTGGGTGGGCGCCAGTCCGTACTTGACTAAAGTGCATAACTAACGCTATTTTATGCAGCTATGCGGTAAAAATGCAACTTAAATGCATTTCGCTTCATCTGGGTTTAGAGTCGGGCTAGTGCCCGACCAAGCGGGCAATAGCCCGCTTCTAAACTTTGGCAATTGATTATGTTGAAAAGAGAGCGGCAAAAGAAACTGCTTAATCTGATTCGCGCGAAGCGGATTGGAACACAGGAAACGCTGCGGGCGCATCTGGAACGCGCGGGCGTAGGCGCGACCCAGTCAAGCGTGTCCCGAGACCTTGAAGAGCTCGGGGTAGTGAAGCATCACGGCTCGTACGCGTTGCCGCAGGCGAATGGGGCTGCGACGCGCGGACTGTTGAGTCTCGATTCTGCGGGTGACGCTTTGGTAATCGCTAAGTGCCTGCCGGGCCGTGCTTCCGCAGTCGCGGTGGAGATTGACGATGCGGGCATTCCGGAAATCGTCGGGACGTTAGCAGGCGAAGACACGATCTTCATCGCCGTACGCGAACAGAAGGCTCAACGAATTGTGACGAAGAAGATCTGGGAGTTGTTCGGATGAACTTGGAATGCGGTGGCTAGGAAAGCGCGACACCGCTTTGAATTGCGAGTGAGTGTTTAGAGTCGGGCGACTGTCCGACCAGGCGCGCGATGTCGGTTCTAAGCGTTTGGGGGAGACATATCCAAAGTGCTGTCGCCGCTTCGCTCTGCCGGCGCGCTCCAAAGAAGTCGATGGGAAACAAAAGTGACTGATAAGAAAATCAACAAGATCGTTCTGGCTTATTCCGGCGGACTCGACACGTCGGTAATGCTCCACTGGCTCAAAGAGCAGTACCAGTGCGAAGTTGTCTGTTACTGTGCCGACGTGGGGCAGGGCGCGGAGATGGATGGGCTCGAAGAGAAGGCGAAGTCTACCGGCGCATCGAAACTCTACGTCGAAGACTTGCGCGAAGAGTTTGTGCGCGAGTATGTGTGGACTGCGGTCAAGGCGAACGCGCTTTACGAAGGTGTCTATCTGATGGGCACGTCGCTGGCGCGGCCGGTGATCGCAAAGCGGCAGATTGAAATCGCCCGCCGAGAGAACGCCGATGCAGTGGCTCACGGCTCTACCGGCAAAGGCAACGATCAGGTGCGGTTTGAGCTGACTTACTATGCCCTGCAGCCGGACATCAAAGTGATCGCACCGTGGCGCGATTGGGAATTCAAGGGGCGCACGGACTTGATTGCTTACGCCGAGGCTCACGGAATTCCAATCAGCGCAACGATCGATAAGCCTTATTCAACCGATCGCAACCTGATGCATGTTTCGTACGAAGGAGGAATTCTGGAGGACCCCTGGGCTGAGCCGCCTGAGAATATTTTTCAGATCACTCGTTCGCCTGAAAACGCGCGTGACGAAGCCCAATACGTCGAGATCGGATTCGCGCATGGTGAACCTGTCTCGATTGACGGCGAGCAAATGGATCCAGTTGCGCTGCTGTCAAAGCTCAATGAAATTGGCGGCGAGCACGGAATTGGGCGAGTGGATCTGGTAGAGAACCGTTTCGTCGGGATGAAGTCGCGTGGAGTTTACGAGACGCCAGGGGTGACGATCCTGCAAGCGGCCCATCGCGCGATTGAGTCGATTACTCTGGATCGCGAAGTGGTGCGCCTGCGTGATTCGCTGGGGGTAAAGTTTGCCGAGAATGTCTACTACGGCTTCTGGTTCGCGCCCGAATTTGATTTGATGCGCAACATGATTGATGAAATGCAGCAGCCGGTGACGGGGGATGTCCGTCTCAAGCTGTACCGAGGAAACGTGATTGTCGTAGGTCGGCGTTCGCCGAATTCTCTGTACGACGAACGTATCGCGACGTTTGAAGCAGACACGGTTTACAACCAGCGCGACGCAGAAGGATTCATTAAGTTGAATGCTTTGCGACTGCGATTGAGAGGCCGCACTACTTGATTCGGATCGTTCTGAGGCGGGCTACTGCCCGCCGGGCGATCATGTACGGCTATGGGCGGGCAGTACCGCCTCTAAACATTCGGTGCGACTATGGAGCAGACACGAATAATCGATGTAGACAAGATCGGATCGGCGACGTCGCCGCTTGGTCTCTCTCGCACCTTAAATGTCATAGATGCAAAGGGCGCTCCCCGCGCGGGGGATGTGGTGGTAGTGCGCGTGCTGACGGACAACGCGACCTACAACATGCTCGAATTGCCGACGGGCAGGCTGGCGAAGGTTAACCCCGGCGACGTGCTGGTGGGTGTACTCGGTCGTCGGCGTGCGTTGAAAGGATTTGTCGGCGACGTGCCCGCGACGCTGGCGGCCGGCGATGAACTTCATCTACTTAACCTCGGCGGTGTGATTGGAAGTTGCAGCGGCCATCACTCGAGTCTTAACGACGCGATCAAAGTTAAGGTGATTGGCCTGGTCTGCGATGACCACGGCGCGGCGAAGAACATCGCCGATGTCGCTTTACCTTTGCGCGAGAAGCTCGGAGAAACGGCGCCGCTCGTGGTAATTGCGGGTGCTTGTATGAACAGCGGCAAGACCTATGCGGCGACTGAGATCATTCAACAGGGAACTCGTGCGGGACTGCGCGTGGCGGCGGCTAAATTGTCGGGCATCGCTTGCCTGCGCGACACTTTGAATATGGCCGATCACGGCGCGATTGCTACTGCGAGCTTTCTTGATTGCGGCTTGCCTTCGACGGTTGGAGCGGGTGACCTGGCGCCCGTAGCGAAGGCCATCATTGGCCGCCTGAATGAAAGCGCGCCGGATCTAATCGTGATCGAACTTGGCGATGGCATTCTCGGCGGCTATTCGGTCGAGTCGATTTTTGAAGACGCCGAGTTTCGGGCAGCGATGACAGCTTTGGTGTTTTGCGCCTCGGATTATGTTGGCGCGTGGGGCGGGATCGAGTTGTTCCGCCGCCGAGGCATTGACGTCGATCTCGTTGCGGGTTCGGTTACCGATTCACAAATGGGCGAGGACTATATTCAGGATGAGTTCGGGGTGCGCGCGGCGAATGCTCGACGGAATGGGCCGAAGCTGTTCGAGATTATTCGAGATAAGTTCGAGCTGAAAGCGTCGATCGCATAGCTGAGATTAATTGCTGGATACCGAACCGCCGGCGGTAGCCAGGTAACGCTGGTTGTAAAAAACCCGCTTGTTACCGCAAGCGGTTTCGTACCAAAGTGGTGTCGTGCCAATGAAACTTAGGATTGCAATCTTTGGGGGCTCAGGCTATGGCGGCTCAGAACTGCTCCGCATTCTTTTGCTGCATTCTGATGCTGAAATCCAATTCGTCACCGCGAACGAACACGCCGGCAAAGCGGTCGGCGAAGTCCA
>JAWVEM010000503.1:0-3860 GCA_033856735.1 Blastocatellia bacterium | reverse complement strand
TCCCATTAGGAGAGTGCCTGAGCGCAAACCCACTGTGACCAGCTTGTGTTGCGGAGCACGAGCAGCGTCAAAAAAATAATCTCGCTAAGCGTCGCACCCTCTCCCCTAACCCTTCTCCCAGTGAGAGAGGGGATAAGAAACCCCTCCACTCCAAGTCACCGGCTCACGGTGTAGTCATCAAAGTAACTCACGCTATCTGTCTTGGCCCAGACTCCTACTTTTCCTGACACCGGTTCAGCCAGCGTGTAATCCAGCAGGTGTTTGCCGTTCAGTGACGCCTGCAAATTCGTTCCATGAAGTGAGATTTGCAAAGTGTGCCACTGGTTCCGGGCCAGCGGAACATTCTCGGAACCTTTCTTGACGAACTTGCGCACGCCTTTATTGAATGTCCAGAGCACGACGTTGTCTTCCATGCCGTTAAAACGCACGGTGAGATAGTCGCCGTTGGGTTTCAAGTTGAACAGAATGCCGGCGCATTGATCCAATTGGCCGGCGACAATCTTGAAACGAAGACTAATGTCGCCGTCGTGAAAATCCGGTACGTCTCTGGCGACGGCATACGGAAAGTAAGCCCACGCTTTCACGTTGTCGATGAACTCTTCGTTGCGCGATCCGTAAATCGCGCGCGCTTTCTCAGCCAGGCTGCCAGCCGGCTGGCCTCGCAACCACGCGCGGCCATCGACGCCCAGCACTTTCTTGCCACCATCGTCGACGACCGACCAGTTGCCGACGACGGCGAGAAACTTTGTCGATTCGCGGCCCGCGCGTTCGCGAGATAAGTCGACCCGAACAGTTCCCGATGCAGCCGATCCGCCTCTGCTGATTCGTTGCGCAGTCGCTGGAATCGCCAGCAAGAGTATTAGAAGTAGTGCGGTTAGGTATCCTCGAGAATTCATGGTCATCTCCTGATTAAAGCAATCGTAAAACTCGGTTTGAACCAAGCACTTTACCTTGCGCGGTTCTGCCCCCACCACGCCGCGATCGTTATCAGCGGCCACAGTCCATAGAAGATCAATCCCGCCCCTCGCGCCCTGGCAGTCAGAGGATAACCGGTGAAAGCATTTTCCTCTGAACGCGCCGGAGGATTGATACCCGCGAGCTTATAAATCTGTTCAAGAACGATCTCTTCAATAGCCGAGCGCTCCATAATTTTTTGGCCGTTCATCTCATACCAAATTTCGCCGTAGTGGTCTTCGGGCTTTTCAAAAAGACCGGTGCGACTGGTGCTGGAATAATCGACGTCGAGTCGCGGCAAAACTCTTCGTAGTTTTCGCAAGACATTTTGTTCATAGTCACTCAGCCGCGGATCTTCTGGAGAAAGTACTATCGTGATCCTTAAGGGTTGAGCGATCTGGCCCAACGCGGCTTCGTCAGCCCGAGAGAAAGAATTGCGCCGGTTCTCACTCTCATCCCAACTTGCGCGCATTCCGTTAGCGCCGACCACGACGGAAGTTAGGATCAGCGCCAGCGCCAGCGTCCACTGCAAACGAAATTGCCACGTGCGGCCGGTGTGCAACCAAATACCAGCCAGTGCGAAACCGGCGAGACTTATCGCCAACATCGCGAGAACAATATTCAATCGCAAAAGCCCGTGCTCAAAAAACCGCAGGGTAGCGGTGGGTGTGTACGCAGCCAACTGCTGCAAAAACCCGCCCCGCCCGGCCGCGATAAAGTCGAGTGCCCAGGTGCCTACAGTAATGCCCAGCGTCACAATCGCGGCACTGGCGGCGTTCTCTGCCAACGCCGCCGCGGCCACCGCGAGGCCTGCGCTCAACATCGCGCGCAACAAATGGCCCAGCAACAGATTCAGCGTTTCCGGAGCGTACAGATGGCCCCCGTAAGATTTCCATAAGACGATTGCCAGCAGCCCGGGCAGCAACGTAACGATCCAACCACCGAGCAGCACCAGCGCCTTTGCGCTGACTTTCATTGCGAGACTACCGGGAAGTTGCAGCAACAACTTCAAGCCGCCGCTTTGCTTCTCAGCAGCGATCATGCGAATCGCGACGAACGGAAAGAGAAACGTCGCGGCCAAATCATACGCGCCGAACGTGGGCACCAGAATGCCATCCAAAGGCGTGAGGCCTTGCGCCAGCGCCGCGGGCCCGCCACCGCTGCCGCTGGCTTCGGCGTACAAACCTACTGCCGTGATGAAACCATGACCGACCAACGGTCCAATCATTAGGAGCAGAAGCCAGTAAGACCGCGAGGCGAGTAACTCACGCGACTCTTTGGCCAGGAACTGGAGCAGCAGCGTAGGCCTGGGAGTTGTCCCAACCTCCCGGCGGACAAATCCGCCCTCTAAACGGGAAGAGTTACTCTTAGGTGAGCGCAAGAAAAATCTCCTCGACTCCGCCGGCGGAGAGATTCGCTTGCGCCCGCAACTCATCGATGCTTCCTTCGCCGACAACTTTTCCCGCACTCAACATCACCAGGCGATCGCACACTCTGCCCGCATCGACGAGTTGATGGATCGAGATCATCAGCGTGCGCCCGCCTGCCACATGACTTTTTAGCAGTGCCATGACGTCGCGCGTCTGCCTGAGATCCAGCCCGTCGAACGGCTCATCAAGCAGCAGCAGGTCATGCGGAGTCAGCAATCCCAGAGCGAGTAGCAGACGCTTTCGCTCGCCCTTGGACAGCGAGGACATGCGCGACTTCATAATCTCTTCCAGGCGCAAAGGTTGAACCAGCGCCGAGACCGCCAGAATTGGGCGGTAGAGTTTTTGAAAGAAGTGCAAAGCCCAGCTAACTGTCTGCTCGGCCCACGGAAGAATTCCATCCGGCAAGTAGAAGAGAGTTTCTTTGCGACGCCCCGGCGGCAGAATCTTTTCGGCGGCCTTCATCGTTCCGGCGTCCGGGGGCATTAGCCCAGCGAGACAGTCGAATAGCGTCGTCTTGCCCGCGCCGTTAGGGCCGATTAGTCCGAGGACTTCGCCGCGCCGCACAGTGAAACCTACGTTACTGAGCACGCAACGCTGCTGAAAATACTTGGTGACGCCGGTAACTGTTAAGAGTTCGCTCATCGTTTACTGGACATGCGAGGATACCGCATTCGATTGCAAGAATAGTGTCAGAAGCCCGACCGTCAGGGAGGGCATCATGATGAGACGGGCCCTCCCTGACGGTCGGGCTTCTGATACGCGAGCCTATGATCCATCTCCCGCTACTACCAGCCGCCGTAGCCCTCGTAAGAAACTCATTTGCGAAGTCGAGTCCCGCATCTTAGAATGCGGCGGCTTCCGCGGCAATTGGAAAACGTGATTCTAATCCTCTTCACTACTTTCGGGGCGGTCTTTGTCGCCGAGATTGTGGGCGACAAGCTGCTCTACACTACCGGTGTCCTGGCCGCGCGTTATCGTACTGCGCCTATCATGTTGGGGATGGCGATCGCTTTCATGGCCAAGATGGGAGTAGCTGTGCTGGTCGGCGATGCGGTTGCAAAACTGCCGCGGACGCTGGTCGCTACCGTCACCGCGATCAGTTTTCTGGGCGTGGCCGTGGCACTCTGGCGTAAATCTGATCGAGCGCCTGAGTCCAAAGAGAAACATCGATCGTCAAAGGCGGCGGCGGTTTCGTTCGCGGCGATTTTCTTGTCAGAATGGGGCGACGTCGGCCAGATCACTGCGGCAACACTGACGGCGAGATATCACCGGCCATTCGTGGTATGGCTGGGCGCGGTGGCCGCGATGGTCACGAAGGGCGCGCTGGCAGCTTTCCTTGGCGGAGGCATTCGCCGTTGGCTGCGGGATCGTGTCGCTCCCGGAGTTGTGCGTTACGTAGCGGTGAGTCTGTTGCTGGTCTTAGGCGTGCTGTCTGTGTTGGAAGTTTTGTCTGAGAAAAACTGAGTCGCGAATCGC
>JAWVEM010000502.1:0-10516 GCA_033856735.1 Blastocatellia bacterium | reverse complement strand
AAGATGTAGCTCAAGACAAGACGAGCACGAACGTCATCACTGAATATCTCAACGGCCCGGGCATTGACAACAAGATTCGGCAAAAAACCGGCACCACGCTTTACTACTTCGCGAAGGATCACTTGGGCAGCACTGCGGCGCTAACTGATTCAAAGGGCGCTTTAGTCGAACGCGAGACGTACGATGCCTATGGCAACTCTGCGGGCAGCGCCAAGACCCGTTTCGGTTACACCGGCCGCGAACGCGATTCGCTGACGGGTTTGATGTACTACCGCGCGCGCTTCTACGATCCACAGTTGGGACGATTCATTTCTGAAGACCCAGTTCGATTTTCTGGGGGCTCCAACTGGTACGCCTATGTGAATAATAACCCCGTTAACTTCAGCGATCCGACCGGCCTGTGGGTTCCTGCGGCGCATAACGAGATTATTGACCAGGCCTTCAAAGGCTGCTTGGACAACTCGCAGCGGCAGGCACTTAAGGACGCCAGCGCCTGGGTCGACCGGAGCGATAATTGGGGCGAGGATACTGCGTATCAACATGGCATGAGAGGGCCCGACGAGTCGGTGAATGACGCCAGAGACGCCGCGAACAAATTCATCTCGGATCATGAGCAAGCAGCGCGAAACGGTTATCCAAAAGGGTGTAAGGACGGCTATGGAAAGATACCATCGAGCGCGCTTCGGGAGTTTGGAATAGCGTTGCACACTCTTACGGATATGACATCGCCCGCACATGAAGGTTTTCAAATTTGGCACGATTTTCCTGAACCGGGAGGCGATCCAATCGTGAACCACATACGCAATGAGATTTGGGGAATCCGTTCAGCAAATCACATCAGAAAGGAAACGAGAGGCGCGCTACTAGCCGATCCGGGACGACTTCAAAGGATCAAGAAGATGGCTCGAGACGAATTTGGTAAGATCTTTGGAGATTGCGGGTGCTGCACGGACTAGCAGGCAGGCCCTTACATTAAGTCAAACATGACAGTATCAAATAGGAAGAGGTTGCTGAGTGCCACAGTCGTGATGGCATTTCTCGGGTTGTTACTGGCAGCGCTACTCTACCCTTTCGAAACGACTGTAGTTCCCGAGTGGAAAGTGCAAGTTGTCGACGAATCTGGTGCGCCCCTTGCCGCTCTGCGAGTAAGTGAGCTATGGCAGCACCATTCGATCGAATCCGCTCGCCACGAGCAAACCCTGACCACGGATAGTGATGGGTACGCAACATTTCCACGGCGCACGATCAACGCTAGTCTCCTGGCAAGGATAAGTGGGGCAATCCGAGCTGGTCTCAACATTCACGGAGACTGGGGGCCACATGTGTCTCTAATTGTATTGGGACGTTACTCCACAGTTACGTCCAACGACTACTCCGTCAATCAACTACCTTCGACCATAGTAGAGAGACGACTTCCACCCTAGAGTGCACTCTAGAACCATTTCTCGGCATTATTGTCTACAGCATCATACTTGCTTCGATCCTCATTTATATTCAGAAGTCTCGAAGAACGTGAAATAGTGTTAGGTCTCTATCCTTCCTGTCGCCTCCTTCAAGACTATTTTGTCGGACAGTTGAGCGATAAGTTACTGGGTCGGCGTCGAGGCTAGACTTAACTTTCAAAGATGAAAGGGAACGATGGTGACCTCTGTGCTAGACTGTGCCACGTAAGGAGGCGCAGTTGAGCATGGCGGACACATCCGGGGAAACTCCGGTGCAGGCGCGCTGCATTGGCGACACGGCAATCATCTATGCCAGCGATTATCTGAACAAGCTGAGCGGCGAGCGCATCGAGCGCGAATGCAAGCGCCAGCTTGAGTCGGGTTGCCGGGCGCTGGTGATCAACTTCCGAGACACCGAGCTGGTAAACAGCATTGGGGTCTCGATTCTTATGGGCGTGATTGATGCCGCGGAACAGAACCAGGCACGCCTGATTTTCTGTGATGTAAACAGCCACAGTGCGAAGCTATTCGAGATGCTGGGACTAAACAGGCACGTCAGCATAGTCACAGACGAGACCGAAGCCTTGTCACTGGTAGATCCGCAGGCGAACGCAGCCGGCAGCTCGACCGCGAGTTAGGCTTGTCAGAAGCCCGACCGTAAGGGAGGGCATCGGAGAGAACGCGACTCTCCTTCAAGAGCGCTGACAAGTCAGCGCACTCCAAAAAAAGACGTATGGAAACAGACACCCAAAAATTACTACACGCGTTTGCTGCCCTGGCCGATCTGGGCCAGGAGATCGCTGACACCGGGGATTTTGAAGAGATGCTGCGGGCGTCTTTTCATTTATTGCTGGGCTCACTTGCCATCAGGCGCGGCGCCGTCGCCGAGTACGATCGAGAGGCAAGTGGCCTGAGGTTGGTCGCAGAGCGGGGCCTCGGTGAGTCTCAGGACCGCGTGCTGCTGCCTTTCTCAAACGACCACGCGGAACACCTGTTGAATGTGGGCTCGTCGCTCTCGCTCGATCAATCAAGGACAGAGGCGGCCATGTTTGTTGGAGGCCAAAAGGCTGCGTTTGCCGGCATCGAGATCAGTTTGCTCGTCCCATTGGTGGTGCGCGAGCGCTTGATTGGCGTGGTCTTACTCGGCGAGAAGGCGACCGGAGAAAAGTTTACTGAAGAAGATCTCGAAATCCTCAGCACGATGGCGCGCCACCTCGGCGTCGGAATTCACAGTCATCGGCTGCTGGAGGAATTGGAGCATAAGGCGGACGAGAACCAACGCTTGTACGATGGCCTGCGGGCAATCTACAAAGAGACCGTGCATGCCTTTGCCGCGGCCATCGATATCAAAGACAGATATACCCAGGGTCATTCCGTGCGGGTGGGCAAGTACGCCGAGATCATCGCGCGTGAAATGGGCTGGACCGACGACGCGGTCGAAGGTATCGCCATCGCGGGTTATCTTCACGACATCGGAAAGCTGATCGTCGATCTCAACGTGATCAACTCGCCGGAACGTTTCAATGCGAAGGAATCGAAGGAGATGAGCCGGCATCCGGCCGCAGGATACGAAATCCTTTCGCCGATCAGTCATCCCTACGCCGACATTCCTTTGATGGCCCGCTATCATCACGAACGGCTGGACGGAAATGGTTATCCTGACGGCCTGAAAGGCGATGAGATTCCCACGGGCGCGAAGATAGTCACCCTCGCGGATTCATTCGACGCGATGACTACCGACCGGCCTTATCGTAAACATCTTCCGCTGGCGGACGTGCTGGAAGACTTTCGGGTCAATACCGGAACTCAATTCGAGCCCGCCGTCGTCTGCGCTTTCTGCCGGGCATTCCTGAAAGAGATCGACGGCACCTCGAAAGATAAACGCTTGATGAAGTTGTTGGTAAAGAATTACGACAACGTCGAGAGCGTCAGTCCGTTGCTGACCCAACTAATCTCCGACCTCGACGGGAACGGTGACATGAAAGCGGCGAAGGCTGCTGGTCACTGAAAATTAGCGTTCCTTCCACTCAAAATTCTTGTTGATTGGAAGCGCCGAAGGCGCGAAATGAAATACCCAGGGCAGCGCCCTGGGTCGAGCCGCGCGAAGATGATAGGGCCCCAGCGGGGCGACAGGGGAATTGGCAGCAGACATATGCCGCGCCTTCAGCGCTCGGATGTTGCATCGTAGCCCACCCTGGGGCGTTGCCCCAGCTCTTGCATTCTGCGCCTTTGGCGCTTCTCACAGATATAACTATGCGGCCTGTTTCGTGCGACGCTGGAGTGATCGGGTGGTAATGCGTTCCGGCCAGTCACTCAAGAGTAAACGAGCGAAGGCTTGGACTGACCGGGGAGTGTCGGAAACAGAGCAGGAGCCCTTACCTATGGATTTTGCGTGACTAACCTCATGTCGTTGGTTCTACTTGTCGAGAACATCACTTAGGTTGAACCCTCAGCGTAAAACTACAAATACCGATCTTCTCATCCGGTTGAACCAGGGTGCGTTCTTCGCGCGGGAGCTCGCGGCCGGAAACGAGGGTTGGGTTTCGGCCTTTGGAAGTCAGCCAGAAGCGTCCCTGATCGTCGAAGGTCAGCGTCGCGTGTACGCGGCTGATTTCCGGATCGCCTTTCAGAGGCATATCCACCGCTACCGATCTCGATCCGCGACCGATGGTGATCTCGGCTTTAGTAATCTTGACGACTGATTGCCGGACGCCTTCACGCCAGAGTTCGATTGAGTAAAGATCGACGACGCGCGGACGCACGACGGTGACATCACCGGCGTCAGTTTCTACCAGTCCGGCGGTGTCGCCCTCGCCTTCGCCCTCGCCAGTGCCGGCGGTAGCTTCAGCCGGCGCGGCTCCGACGTTGGTCGTCACCGGGCGAACCGTGACCATTGTGTGTCCCGCTTCGCTTTCGTCCCACACCGGTTGGACGCGAAACTCACCCTTGCTCAAGGTCCCGTCGACTCGTAACTCGATGGCAAAGGATTTCGTCTGCAACTGCACTGAGCCCGCCAGTTCACGCGCGCGTTCGGACAACACGTGAAACAGTCCCTGCTCCAGTCCCCGCCGCTTGTCTCCCTGCCATTCCTTATCGTCGTCATTACTGAGGTAGACGATATATTCGCGGGGTATGTAGGTCATACCGCCCGGCGGGGTGAACATCTCTCGCTGCATGCACGCTTCAACTTCGCGCGCGATCTTTACCAAAAATTCTTCCCAAACGCGTCGCGGCTTCGCATGCTCGTCAGCTTCTTCGAGAATGTCGTCGGTCGTCTCACCGTCGATCCAGCGTCGGATTGATTCTATTAGGCCCACTCGTTACTCCTCAAAACGAATGCCGGTTTAGAGTGGCCGCGCGGCCCCTCCGGGACTTAGTCCCTGCTCTAAACCACATCGGGTTTTCAATCAAACTTCAAGAACCTCTTATTTACCCAGCCGCGATCCGCGGAATTCAGTTCGTCCTTTGGGCGCGAGTGCTGTATCACCTGCACCTCGCACCAATTATTGTTCGCACTCAGGATTCGCACTCTCGACCCCGCTTCGGCCAGACCGATTTGATCGTTGGTGACGTTCGGCCCATCCCGCAAGTTTAGATCAGTCGTCGTCAAAGCCTCGCGCCCAATAATTCCATTCGGCGGAGATTGTTGTTCAGCCGTGCGGGTCAGGATCCGCGAACGCACATAGGCTCCCGTCGCCACCAACAACCCTGCGAAACATAACACGAGAGCGACTCCGACGACGAAGTCCCGGCCGCGCCGGCTCGCTTTGGCCGGTACCTTAGCCTCGACCGCTCGCGCGACCTGGCCGTTTCGGGCCACGGGCACGTTTACCCGACCCATTTGTTGAGGAGCGGCGAAACCCTGCGCGACGCTGACCGTCGGTGGCACAACGTGGACTGACTGCCCGGCGATGGGTACAACGATTTTCGGCCGGGCGGATCCGTTGGCGGCCAGGTCCTTTTGCAGTTCGCGCGAGGTTTCGAATCGCGGCTTGGGAGGCGCGGCCATGGTCACTTCTGCTTCCAGACTAAGATCGGAAGTGATGCGCCGGCGCGCCTGCGCGACTTTCAATGGTTGGGTGACGGGAAGTGACGCGTCGCTGAGTTCGTCCCAAAAATCCTGGACTCTTTGGTAGCGATCTCCCGGTCGCGTCTGGGTAGCGCGCTCCAGAACGCGCACCAGCGATGGCGCCCAGGACTCTGCCGACATTGGATTAGGCAGAGACGTGATTGGGTGATGCGCAAAAGCGCGCGGCGGCACGCCGCAGATCATCGTATAAGCGGTCTTGGCCAGCGAATAGATGTCGGCCGCCGGCGTCAGTTGAGTTTGCACGCCGAGTAGTGAGCCGGTATCCAGCGCCGCCGTTTGGACCAGGGGATTATGTTCGGGGGCCGCATAGATATTGGTACCGACGCGCGTAATGGCGCCCTCGGCGGCTTCGATCTTAGCCACGCCGAAGTCTGCGATTTTCAATATTTCATGATCGGCGGTGAGCAGGAGATTCTGTGGTTTGATGTCGCGATGAATCACGCCGGATGCGTGTGCGTGCGCCAGACCAGCGCAGATCTGCTGTAAATAGAAAAGGGCGCGATCGATTTCGAGCGGCCCTTTGCGACACAACAATGCGAGGTCGCCGCCCCCGAGATATTCGAGCACGATGTAGTGGAATGGGGTACCGGTCAGGTCAATCGCCGTCCCATGGCCCAGGCGACTGATGATGTGCGGATGCCGCACCCGATCGAGCGCGACTGCCTCGTTCTGAAAGTTTTGGATCAGCGTACTTTCGAGCTCAGGATCCTGATAGCCCTGGAGCAGAACGTTCAATGCTTTGATAACTACTTTGCGGAAACGCTCGTCGGTGGCAGCGCCGTCGCGGGCCATGTAAATCTCGGCGTAGCTGCCGCGACCCAGACAGTCTTCAATGTCATAGCGGCTGTCGACCCTGCACTGTAAGAGCTTTAGTTCAGTCATCGACTGTTGAGATCACTTAGGCGGAGCCTCGCTCTTTAAGCCCAGCACTTCATCCAGCGCGTGCGCGGCCTTTTGCTCAGCCATCAATGCTTCCTGCGACTTTCCTGCGGGAGACTGTTTCATTAACTTTAAAGCGGCAGCCGCCTGGGCGAGTTTTACCTCGGAGCCGAACGGCAAACGTCCACTGCTTTCCGTACGAAGATTATTGACCGCCAGTTCGAACGCTTGCATCGCATCGCGATGGTTCCCGGTAAGCATTAAGGCGCGGCCGTAGAGATAAAGAAATTCCGGGTCCTTCGAATCAGTCGCGGTTGGCAGTGTCACGTTCTCCGTCAGCCACTTTTTCGGATCGGTATCGACGGCGAGGCGTTTTTGTTCCAGCGCAGCCGTGGTATCAACCGGGCTCGGAGTTGGAGTCGGTTGAGTGGCGATACTCGGAGCAGGTAAGAGCCCGGGGAAGAGGCGTCCCTGTTGATATCTCATGCCCGCATAGAAAGCTCCCGCGCCCACACCCAGAAACAACAGGAAGACAAAGAAACGCAGCACGGCCCGGCCGCCCCCCGAACGAATTTTGGCCTCGGCTGCGAGTTGGGCCTGGACTTGTTGAGGAGTGACGGGACCCGGAAAAGCGATGCGGGACGGAGGGGTCAGACGCGTCTCGGTGGCGGTGGGCGCGGGCGGCGGGGCCGAGGCCGTAGCCGCCGGTGCGGGCAGTTGTTGCGATACCGTGCGATCTTCGTCAAGGGTCACAGCGGCCGGGGGATTGCCGATTTGCACGATCACCGCGGTGAGATTGTCTTCTGCGCCGCGCTGATAGCAGCGATCCTTCATCTCGGCGCAAATTGCCTCTGCGCTTCGGCCACTGAGCAATAACTCGCGCAGTTCATTATCAGGAAGATGGCGGGTAATGCCGTCGCTGCAAAGAAGAAAAGAATTTCCTTCGTCGACTTCGATCGTTTTCATGTCGACTTCGACGAACTCTTCGGCGCCGAGGGCGCGGCTGATTACGTTCTTGCTGGGATGATTCGCCGCTTGCTCAGGCGTCATCCGCCCGGCGCGGACTTCTTCTTCGACGATTGAATGGTCGTCGGTTTCACGCAGGAGTTTGCCCTCCGGGTTCAGACGATAGAGCCTGGAATCACCGACGTGACCAATCGTCGCGCGACGGCCGTCGAGGTGCAGCGCGACCACGGTCGTGGCTATCATCGAGAACCGCGGATGCTCCTTCGCCATTTGATGAATCGCACTATTGGCCCGTTGAATGGCGAGCTCCATCAAATCTTCAACGTCTTCTCCGTCGGCGAACTTGTGGCGGAAGGCATCATTCAGAACGTCCACAGCCTTCTGCGAAGCTACTTCGCCGGCATCGGCGCCGCCGACGCCGTCGGCGACCACAAAGATGCCGCGTCCTGCATCGGCCAGGAACGAGTCCTCATTCATCGGCCGCTTTTCGCTGAGGCCGCGATCGCTAATGGAACCAACGTGAATTTTATCTGCAGGTGTCGGTGCGCTCATTGGACCGCCTCCAGGGCGACTGCGCTCTCAGGTTCATTCTTGACGCGCGCAACTGCTTTCGCGTCCTGAGCATTACGATGAGAAAAGGCCATCAACATTCCAAGCATCGCAAAGCTTGTGACCAGGCTAAAACCACCGTGACTGACAAACGGAAGAGTTATTCCGGTCATGGGCAACGCGCGCGTGATTCCGCCGATATTTACCAGCGCCTGTATCCCGATAAACGCAGTCAGACCGGCGGCACAAAGCTTGGTAAACATATCACGCGCTTCGATTGAAGTGCGAATCCCGGCGATCACCAGAATGATGATGGCCAGCACTACCAGCGCGCCGCCCGCCAGACCCATTTCTTCAGCGATTGCCGCATAGACATAGTCCGAGTCAGCGATCGGAATTACCTCCGGAAAGCCGAGCCCCAAACCGCGTCCGGTTGTCTTTCCCGAGGCAATGCCAAAGATGGCCTGTGCCGGTTGAAAGGCCAGCTTGTCGAACCAAATGTCTGTGTTGACACTCTTCTTCATCGCCTCGCTCTGTTCCGCGAGTTCTTTCATGCGCGGATCTTTCGCCAACGCGTCGTCAAAGTCCTTCTTCCACCAGGCCTCATCCGGTGAAGGCGGATCGAAGCCGTCCAACCACAAATGAAATCGTTGTTGGATGCGCGCGGGCAGCGCGTGCTGAATTGGCCGCGCCAGGGTGGGCAGCAGCGGAAACTTTTCCTGCACATCGCGGGGCAGCGCGCCGACCACCAGAATCGAAATCACGAGCATCACTGAGCCCACGAAGACCAGCAACTGTGGCCAGCGACGGACCGCGACCAGATAGAGAGTCGCGTAAGCACCGCTGAAGATCAGCATCTGGCCAAAGTCTTTCAGGGCAAAGAAAGGAATGAACGGAATCATCGCCATGACGACCAGAGGCACGATGTCGCGGGCCCTCGGAATACCCCAATATGTACGCGCCAGATCCTTGTAGCGGGCCGTCAGAATTCCGGCAAAGCCAAGCAGAAAGGGGACCTTCGCCGGCTCCCAGGGCGTCGTGTTGCCCAGCGCTTTGCCGGCACTCGAACTGACGATGGCGACCGCGAGCGGAACTAGCGTCAAGAGCACGATGATGAAGCTGTTGCGTTGAATCCACAACAGAAAGCGATCGCTGGCGCAGAAAGAGAAAGCCAGCGCAAAGGCGACAAGTGAAAAGATCGGGATCCAGGTGTAGCTCGAGGTCAGCGCATTGCTGAGACTGTAGCTTGATTCCTTCGCCGGCGCTTCTACATCCGCCGGCGGAGGTGTCGCCGGCAAGCCCATTATCTGTCGTTTGGTGGCGTCGTAATTCTGATTGATATAGCGCATCCGCAGGGTGTCGGTTTTTTCCTGCCGGGCTTCGGCCTTGTTTCTCGTGTTGTATTCCGGATCGCTGTAGAGCCGATACTGAACCAGCAAGCCAACCGAGAAGAGCACAATCGCCGTCGTGTAGAGCGTCCAATTGCCTTTGAACTTTCTGGCGCGCACCAGCCAGAACGCCACGACAATAAGCGGCAGGTAGATTAAGAGATCGCGCACCGCGCCAATCAACGAAGTTTCATACCCGCGGATTAAGGCAGCCTTGTGAATCGCAACGTAACCGACCACTTCGATCGCGATCAACGCGAGCAATACGAACAAATGTGATGACAGGCGATTTCTCATTCTTGTTTCATTCGTGCCGGCGTAACGACTGCAGGACCAAAAAAACTGATCATCTGTTTCGGTTGCGCGGCGTCGCCGGTTGCGGCGCAGGCTGTTGGCTGTCAGCTCCAAAATATCCCAGCGATTTCGCTTTCAGAATCAACTGAGCCGCAATTGGCGCGGCATTTTTGCCGCCGTAAAAACTTATGCCCGGTCCCGGGCCTTCAAGCAACACTGCCATCGCCATCACGGGTTTTTCGAGGGGAGCAAAACTCAGGTACCAGGCATCGCTTCGAAGTTTGTCCGCCATGACGATCTCTTCGTGCTGGCCGATAATTTTGCCCTTCGGATCACGCTCGATGACAGTGCGCCTTTGCGGCTGGCCGGTCTTGGGATCGATGACGGGCACGGCCTTTTGCGCGGTTCCGGTTTTGCCGCCGCTGCGGATACCGGCAGCCTTGACCGGCGCCATCGCCCCGGTGCCGGTGCCTCCTTCGGTCACCATGTTCATGATGCCGCGAATCTGGCTCGCTTGCTCGCGCGTCAGCACCTGACTGAACATTTCCGGTGGCCGGGCAGCCTCAATTTTCGGTTTCATCAACTTGCCTTCGAGGTTAGCTGCCGCGGAAATGATCAAAGCCATCTGGAAAGGCGTCATCTGCGATGCATACCCCTGACCATATCCTTCGTACATTAATTCGCAGCGCGTCGAATGCGGGCCCGCCTTCAGCCAGGATTCGGTTGGCGCAATGCCACTCTGAATGGCCTTGCTGCTGGCATTCCAGATTTCAGGCTCGCGGCGGCCCTGGCCTTCGCCGCTGAGGCTGTCGTACGCACCCAAGCCAAGCAGTTTCGCTGTATCCCGGATCTTTTCTCCGCCAAGTTGCGTCCCCATATAAGAAAAATAGATATTGCTGGATTTTTGA
>JAWVEM010000501.1:0-3124 GCA_033856735.1 Blastocatellia bacterium | reverse complement strand
GAAAAAGCATGACCACCTGGTGCTCTTAGGCAGCGTGTCGCCAGTGAGGGAACGTTCGTGACGGGCCTTTCGAAATACGCGTCAACGATTGTGCGTCAGGGCTTTTGACGAAAGCCGTGTGACCGGTTGTCGGGCGACCGCCAAACTTAGCGTGCCTGCTTTGCGTGGCGATCGATTTAATCGGAGCTGGAGAATCTTGAAAGCATCGAACCGCAAGATCGGTGTTGTTCTCCCTGGGCGGCCGGGTTGGACAAAGATCGCCGGAATAGTGGGCATTTTGTTGCTTGCTTTTGGTCTGAATCGTCCGCGTCCATCTTCCGATGAACCGGTAACGATCACGTTTCTAGATCCAGAGTGGTCGCACGACCTGACGGAACGCAACGTGCTCCCGGACGAAAGTCTGCAAGAGTTCACGCGGCAAACAGGAATTAGGGTGAAGCATCTGCCGGCTCCGGAGAGCGCCCTTGACCAGCTAGGCCTCGTGCGGGAACTGCTCCGAAAAGGCGCCTCCAGTCCGGATGTGTCTGGCGTCGATGTGATCTGGCCCGGAACCCTGAGTGAGGATTTGATCGACCTCAAACCATATTTTGTGAAAGAACTCTCTTCGGTAGACCCTGATGTGGTCGCGAGCTATACGGTCAATGGGAAGCTAGTCGCCGTGCCATACGTTGCCGATATAGGAGTCTTGTTTTATCGAAAGGATCTTCTTCGAGAGTATGGGTATGGGACACCACCCAGGACGTGGGACCAACTCGAGAAAATGGCCGCCAGGATCCAGCAGGGAGAACGCGCCAAAGGACAAAAAGATTTTTGGGGTTTTGTATGGCCGGGTGCGGCGGGCGAAGGTTTGACCTGCAATACGCTGGAATGGCAGGTCGGGGAGGGGGGCGGGCGTATCATCGAAGGTGACAGCACGATCAGCGTGAACAATCCTGACGCCATCCGCAGCTGGCAACGCGCTGCTCACTGGATCGGCCGGATATCATCTCCCAGCGTGATCTCCTATGAGGAATGGGACGCCATCAACGCCTTTTACTTAGGAAAGGCAGCTTTTTATCGTGGGTGGGCTCGGTCTTACTTTCTGAGCGTCGAGGATAAGTGCGGGCCTGCATCGACGAGCAGGCGCATCTGCGGGCCGGCGGTTCGAGACAGGATTGGTATCAGCAGTGTCCCCGATGGTAAGGCTGCGCAGGTCTCTGCCTTGGGTGGATTTGGTCTCGGAGTTTCCCGATCGGCAGCTCATCCCGCTGAGGCGTTGGAATTGGTCCGATTTCTTGTCCGTAGAGAGATGCAGTTCGAGGCGGTTCGCTCGCATTCCGAATCACCGCTTGAGCAGTTGGAGTGGCCCGCCATTTTAAAGACTCACTCTGGTTCTGCTGACATTGGGCAGCACCAACTGGGGAGCGGCGTGGTGAGTCGACCCTCTACAGTTTCCGGACAGAAATATGAAGACGTGAGTCACGCTTATATCGGGGCAGTGCATTCGGTTTTGATGGGCAAAACCAGCGCGCCGCAAGCTGCGGCGGGGTTGGAAAAAGAACTCCTTGGGATCACTAGTTTCAAGACGGGACCGCCAGGCCGGATTCGTGGCCCCAAGGATTAAGAGCGCGGAACAAGTTCGCTAGCGCGCAACCGGCAATCCCTTCGATGAAGGGAGTCCGTGCCGTGTGCGCTTCAGCTAGAGGTAATGCATGACTCGTACCAACAGTCCGACCGGATGGCTGAGGCATGCGACAGCGAACAGTCCACTCCTCTACCGTCTCAACATCCATCGCCGCCTGACTCTCTGCTTTATCCTCGTCATCGTCCTGATGTTGGTTGGCGATGGCGTCCTCCTCTGGCAGTTGCACTTGATCCGTGCTCAAGTGGAACGTCTGAACGGCGTAGACGAAGAGCTAATCGAAGTGCTGCGCGTACACACCGGTCTCCTGTTAGTTTACGAAAGGCTTAGTGTTTCGGCACGGTCCGAAGACTCTGCCCGGCTGCAGAAGGATTCGGAGACCCTCCGGACAGGCCTTCTAGACGAGGTACAGCGCACCCAGGCAGCCTTCAATCGTTTACCTCCAGAGGTTAAGGTGGACCCGACGGTTCTGCCGACCCTTGAATCCATCGAGCGCACGCTGCCGTCACAACTGGATGCAATCAGGGCGTTGGCCGCATCGGGAGAGTGGGAGGCTGTGCGTTACCGTCTGGAGAGACAAGTTCAGCCGCTAGAATCGCTGAGCTCCGAGCTGCTCAAAAATGTTGCCCGCGAGGTCGGAGAACAGCGCACGCAGGCCGCGTTAAACATTGCGCGTGCGGAACGTCGAATGTTTCTCGCAGTTCCAATCACGGGATTCCTCACGCTGCTGATTGCCGCTGGCCTGGGTATAGCGATCACACGCAGTATCACGGAGCCACTGGGACGGTTGGTAGAGGGGTCCAAAGCGCTGGCTCGAGGTGAATTTCAACATCAAGTCCCAGTGATCGGGGAGGATGAACTCGCGCACCTCAGCGGGGTCTTCAACGAAGCGACGTGGAAGCTGCGGGATCTCTACGATACTTTGCGCAACCGGGAAGAGACGCTCCGGCAATCGGAAGAGCGTCTACGCACCACCATCGACACGATTCCAACCTTGGCATGGGTCACCGGGCCAGACGGCTCGGTTGAAATCGAGAATAAGCGCTTGCGGGCGTATCACGGGCTGCCTGAACCCCCTAAGGGCGAGGAAAGGGGCTGGGGGTGGACGGCTGCAGTTCATCCGGATGACCGAAAAGAGTTAGAGGACCATTGGCGCGCAAGGTTGGTCTCTGGCGAGCCAGGCGAATCCGAAGCGCGCTTGCGACGCTTCGATGGAGAATATCGCTGGTTCCTCTTTCGTGGGTCGCCGCTTCGCGACGAGCGGGGAAATATTCTCAAGTGGTACGGAACGAACACGGACATTCACGATCGCAAACTTGCCGAAGACGATCTGAGGCGAAGCAGGGCCTATCTGGCGGAAGCTCAGAAATTGAGCCGCACCGGCAGTTTTGGCTGGAGTATTCCGGACGGAGAACTTTTCTGGTCAGACGAAACCTTTCGAATTACCGGAATCGGCGTGGATACTGAGCCTTCTCTGGAGCGCATACTCCAACAAACTCATCC
>JAWVEM010000500.1:0-7853 GCA_033856735.1 Blastocatellia bacterium | reverse complement strand
TGCGACCACAGTGCTCAATGCCGGCAACGCCCAAACTTTGTCGGTTAACTTTGTGCCGACCGATACCACCAACTACAGTAATACTTCGAAGAACGTTTCGATCAATGTGCTGAAGGCTACGCCAACTATCACCTGGAGCAATCCGTCTGACATCACGTATCCGACTGCTCTGAGCGGGACGCAACTCAATGCGACTGCGAGCGTCCCAGGTGTCTTAACTTACACGCCGCCTGCGACCACAGTGCTCGGTGCAGGAAGCGCTCAAACTCTGTCAGTCAACTTTGTGCCGACAGACACCGCCAACTACATCAACGCTTCGCGGAACGTTTCAATCAACGTCCTGCGGGCAACGCCAACTATTATCTGGAGCAATCCATCTGACATCACTTACCCGGCAGCTCTGAGCGGCACGCAACTGAATGCTACGGCCAGCGTTCCAGGTGTCTTAACTTATTTACCGAGTGCGACCACGGTGCTCAATGCCGGCAATGCTCAACCTCTATCGGTCAACTTTGTGCCGACCGACACCACCAACTACAACAACGCTTCGAAGAACGCATCAATCAATGTCCTGAAGGCAAATCAAACGATCGTCTTCGGCGCTTTAAGTAACCGGTCGCTTGGTAGCGCGCCCTTCAACGTCGCGGGTACTTCGACTTCCAATTTGCCGCTGAGCTTTGCAATTTTCAGTGGCCCGGCGACCAGCAATGCGGACGTCGTCACCCTGACGGGCGTAGGGGTGGTTACGGTGAGGTCTTCCCAACTTGGGAACGGAAACTACAACTCGGCCGTGCCGGTGGACCGGACGTTCAATGTCACCAACGCGCCCACGTCGATCGGCGTCAGCTCAAGTCTGAACCCGTCCATACTCAATCAAGCGGTAACTTTCACAGCCGTTGTTACGTCCGCGGCGGGAACGCCTACCGGCATTGTTACCTTCAAAGATGCGGCCAACACTCTGGGAACCATATCGCTAAACGGCTCGGGGATAGCGACGCTGAGCACGTCACTCTTAACCATCGGGACGCACGCGATCACGGCCGAGTATGCCGGCGACAGTAACAATCTTCCGATCAACGGCGGGTTAAGCGGTGGCCAGGTCGTTAGCAGCCCGTCAAGCGGGGTGATTCAGTTCTCAACAGCCGGCTATTCCGTCAGCGAGGCAGCGCGCAGCATTGCCATAACCATAACTCGAACCGGAAACACGACAGCGGCGGCAACGGTCGACTACGTCACCGACGATGGCAGTCTTCCATCAGTCAACGTTCCCTGCTCGACGATTAGCGGGTTGGCGCGTGAGCGATGCGATTTCACTCGCGCAGCGGGCACGCTTCAATTTGCCCCGGGCCAGGCCACCAGGACATTCAACGTACTCGTTACTGACGACACTTACATAGAAGGCGCAGAGACGTTACAACTACTCCTGAGCAATCCCGGTTCTGGATCAGTTCTTGGCGCGCAGAGCACGGCGACGTTGACCATTAACGACGACGACATTGTGCCGGCTGGCAATTCGGTCGATAACGCCGGCGCGTTTGTGGAACAGCTTTACCACGACTTCCTCAATCGCACTCCTGATAGCGCCGGGCTAATCTTCTGGACTAACCAGATCACCTCCTGTGGTGCCGATCAGACCTGCATCAGCCAGCGGCGCGTAAACGTGGCCGCCGCGTTTTTCCTGTCGATCGAATTTCAGCAGACAGGCTATCTGGTCGAACGGCTCTACAAGACTGCGTATGGAAGTTCAACCGGCTCCTCCACACTCGGCGGCATCCATGCGCTGCCCGTTCCAGTGGTTCGGTTCGCCGAGTTCCTGCCCGATACGCAAAAGATTGGGCTGGGCGTACTTGTCGGACAAGCGGGATGGGAGACCGCGCTGGAAACAAACAAGTCCGCGTTTGTTGACGAGTTTGTCCTACGGCCCGGGTTCACAACCGCCTACCCGGGTGGGATGAGCGCCGCCAACTTCGTCGACACGCTGAATACGAATGCCGGCAATCCGCTATCGACTGCGGAACGCAATCAGTTGGTCAGCGATCTTAACGGGGCGAGCAAGACCCGGGCTCAGGCTTTACGAGCCATCGCAGAGCATCCGGCTCTGGTCGCCGCTGAATCGAACCGGGCATTTGTTCTGATGCAGTACTTTGGGTTCATGCGACGCAACCCGAACGACCTGCCGGACGCTGATTACACGGGGTACGACTTCTGGCTGACGAAGCTCAATCAATTCAACGGTAACTTTGTTAACGCTGACATGGTTAAGGGCTTCATCACTTCGGCAGAGTATCGTCAGCGGTTCGGTAATCAGGAAGAGATCGGAGAGTTGTTTGGCGTAGGAGATAAAGCGATCCACGAAACACACGAAGCGAAACCGTTGTTGTTCGCCCGAATTTCGTGTGACTCGTGGATCGTTTTTCCAAAGCTAAAAGTAAGCAGCGAATTTATCAGGACACTATTCGCGCCGTAGTGTCCTGATTCCCCTTTGCGGCTTTCGATTCCACTCTGCGCCTTTGCGCGAAATCCCTCTTCACTCGACTTTGTTTCACGCAAAGACGCGAAGCAAATACGAAAGGCGCTGAGAAAAACTAAACCGGAACCAGACTCGCTCAACCCCAAAAGGTGACAAGCCCCAGACGGACGCGATAAACTCCTGCTCCGGCTCGTCACCTGAAAACTTGTCACTCTATCGCTCAATCGTTCGTCCGATTCTGTTCCGGCTGCCGCCAGAGTCAGTGCATGAGTTCGCGCTGAGTTTCCTCTCCAACGGTTTGCGCAGCGGGGTCGCGCGACACGTCACGAGTCAAAGATATCGACGCGAACCGTTTGGCAAGCTGCAGCGTTTCGGACTCGAGTTTCCCAATCCGGTGGGGTTGGCGGCAGGTTTCGATAAGAACGGAACGGCGGCGCAGGCCCTGGCGACGCTCGGCTTCGGCTCAATCGAAGTTGGTTCGGTCACGAGCGCGCCACAACCCGGGAATCCACGTCCGCGCCTTTTTCGTCTGACCCTCGATCGCGCCCTCATTAATCACGCCGGATTTAATAATTGCGGCGCCGCGAATCTGGCGGAACATGTTCGCCGCCGCCGGCCCGATTGCGTGCTGGGTGTGAATATCGGCAAGTCCCGTGACGTGCCGATTGACGATGCGATCCCTGATTATCTCAAGAGCTTCGAAGCGGTGTATGAAGTAGCGGACTACCTCGCGATTAATGTCAGCTCACCCAACACGCCTAACTTGCGTGAGTTGCAACGGCCGGAAATACTGGCCGAGTTACTCAAGAGTTTGCAGCAGAGAAACAACGAACTGGCGCAACGTTATTCCTATCCGCGGCCAAAACCTGTGCTGTTGAAAATCGCTCCCGACTTATCTGAAGGTGAAATTGAATCAATTGTTGATGTCGCCACCCGTTTGAAAATCGGTGGACTGATTGCGACCAATACGACGATCAGGCGCGACGGCCTTAGGACCCCACCGGCTGAGATCGAAGCCTATGGCGCAGGAGGGCTAAGCGGAGCGCCTCTGCGTCAACGATCCAACGAAGTGATTTCGCTGATCTATCGGTTGACGAAGGGCGAGTTGCCGATCATTGGAGTGGGCGGAATCTTCACGGCTGCGGACGCCTGGGAAAAAATCTGCGCCGGAGCGAGTCTGGTTCAGCTATATACTGGATTCATCTATGAAGGGCCGAGTGTGGCCCGGCGAATTAATGACGGACTCGCGGAGATTCTAAGACGAGAAGGTTTCCAAACGCTGGACGAAGCAGTTGGGTTTAGTATTCGAGATTAGATTACCTCGCCTAAGGATGCGAAGCTTATTTCAATCTGGTGACTATGGCGAGAAGCGGCTCGGCCGCCTGATGTGCGGAAAGGCTCTGCCATTCCGCAACGCTCTCTCTTCTGTTTTGAGGCTATGCCTCGCGAGAGCCGCGCTGCGGCATAGCCTCGCCGCCTCTAGATCCCAAAGTCCGGGAAAGGCAGAGCCTTTCCGCACATCAGGCGGCTAAGCCGCGCTGCGGCTTTGCGGCTTTCCGTTGAATTCTTCCTATGAACACTAATGCGAAAGACAAACTAATCGTTGCTCTCGACGTCGACTCGGCTGGCCGCGCGTTCGATTTGTTCGAGGCATTGCGCGATGTTGTCGGGATGTTCAAGGTCGGTTCGCAACTATTTACCGCAGCCGGCCCTGACGTTGTCAAACAGATCGTTGCCCGCGGCGGCCGGGTTTTTCTCGACCTGAAATTTCACGACATTCCCAACACTGTCGCCGCGGCCGGCATTGAAGCGACGCGCCTCGGTGTGTCGATCTTTAACGTGCATGCATCGGGTGGCGCTGCAATGATGAAGCAGACGGCGGAAGCCGTGGCCGAGATCGCTCAGCGCGAAGGGCTCGCCAAACCAAAAGTAATCGCGGTTACAGTCTTGACCAGCCTTGATCAAACGAGCACCGAGCAGATTGGCTTCAGTCTTGACCCGCCTTCTCTGGTTGCCCGATGGGCGCGTGCGGCAGCGGACTGCGGACTTGACGGTGTCGTCGCATCGGCGCTGGAGATAGAATTGATCCGCCAGACAATTTCTAACCCGGACTTCTTGATTGTGACGCCCGGCATTCGCTCAAGTAGTGCGATGAGCGACGATCAAAAACGCACCCTAACCGCAGCCGAGGCGATCGGAAGCGGCGCTGACTATGTCGTAGTGGGGCGGCCAATTCTAAATGCTCCAGATCCTGTCGCCGCGGCCGAGGCAATCGTCGCAGAGATCGATGAAGCTCTATAACAATCCCTCTCGCTCCTTCGGAGATCATTGGAACCAAACGGAGCAGAAGGCGTGCAGTTGGAGGGGGTTGTTGCGCCATGCAGCAACTTACCATTATGATTCGAAGGTGCACTCAAAGCTGAAGTTCTCACTAAAACTTGCGCAATTGATGGCCCTGCTGGTTTCACTCACCTGCACAACTGCGGCCCAGCAAAAGAGCGAAACGGCCCAGGCGCCCTTTAACGAAGCTCCTTATAGGGTGGGCGAACGCCTCACCTACAACGTTGATTTCTCTCATTTCGTCGGCGCTGCGCATCTCGAGCTTTTTGTGGCCGGCCGCGGCGCGCTCTTCAATCGCGACGGGATTCAACTGCGCGCCCACGTCGAAACAGTCGGGGTAGTAAACGTGGCGCTCCTCTCGATCAATAACGACTACACTACTTATGTCGACCCTCAGACGGGTTTGCCTTATCGCGCGCAGCAGGTGGTGCGCGAAGCAGGCCGCACCTCGCAAGCCGAGCGCGATTACAATCAACCGGCCGGGACCGATGCAATTCCCTCCAAGGTAAGAATGGGAGAGTTCCCGGGGACGTACGATTTGCTCTCAGCTGTCTATCGTGTACGCGCTCTGCCGCTGGCGGATGGTTCTTCGTTTTTCCTGACAGTGGTTCACGATGGCGACCAGTACAACGCCGAGGTCAAAGTTATTGGACGAGAGCGGCTCAAGACGAACGTCGGCTCGTTCAATACGATTGTGACTCGGTTGAGTGTTAAGTCGCTGGACTATGACGTGCGCGTCTACTTCAGCGATGACGAGAGACATGTGCCGGTACTGATTACCGCCAAGCTGAAAGCAGGTCAGATTCGCGCCGAGTTGGCCGCCGCCGAGTTGACTATTCCCGAAGGTGGCCCTACTCAGCCCATCAAGCCTGGTATCAATGATCACCCGGTCAAGACGAATCCCACGCCGCGAGGCCCGCAGACGCCGCCGGGAGGAATTGGTTCAGGGCTACCCTTGAAAGACGTTCCCTTCAAAATCGGCGAACAACTTACCTATCAGGTTTTTCTCTCTACCAGTCCGCAGCAATCCGTCGGCACAATTACCTTTGCCTTGAAATCGCGTGGACAATATTTCAATCGGGATGGCTTACTAATTTCAGTAACCGCGCAGACCACGGGCGCGGGAGGACGAGTGTTTCCAGTTACTGATCAAATCACTTCGTACATAGACCCAACAACACTGCTTCCATTTCGAACTGAATTGCATTTGGCAGAAGGCAGGTACCGTTACAATCGTGCTTATAGTCTTGATCAGAATCGAGGGGCGGCGGTGGCCGATACAAAGGAGCGGATCGAGATTCCCGTGGGCACGCACGATCTGATCTCAGCTTTTTATTCCATTCGCACTTTTGATCTCTGGCCGCCGAGACAGAATGCCATATCGATCATGGCAACCACCCAACCGCGCACCTTACTAGTGAAATCTCAGCGGCGGGAAACGATAGAGCTGGGCGGCCAAAAGATTGATGCGATCATGCTGACGCTGACAACCGATGATCCGCTGAGTGATAAGATGCAGCTGCGCATCTGGCTCGGCGACGATGAGCGTCACTTGCCTTTGCGGATTTCGGCTGTTACTCAGTTCGGCCTGGTTCGAGCCGACCTGTTAATTACTCCGGTTGCTGCGCAATAATGCGGACGCGACAGTCGTGGAAAAGAGGCAGAAGAACTTGAGGAGAGGCTTCGTCAATCCGCGCGTAGTCACGAAGATTTCTTTTTGGACTACGAGCGCGTGCATCCTGGTAGCTGTCGTCGCCTGCCTGCTCGCCATCTGGAATTTTGCCGGAACGGACGTACTTTGGCGGACCGTGGCGACGTGCGCAGTCATCGGCGGCGGCATGATCGCGTTTTACGTAATCAACTCAATCTTCGACCGCCCCTCTGAATAATCACGGTGTTAACGCCCGACCAGAAGGTTGAGCTGGCCTGAACAAGGAGGCCAGCCACCCTCACCCACGTTCGGGCTTCCGGCAATGCATCACTCGATATTGACAATCATTTTCAATTTGGGGCATACTGCACATCGGCCGTTGAGGCGGTTTGAGTTTCTTTCAGTCGAGCCAAGTCCTGATTATGCTTCAATCTTTCATCATCATTCTGCGCGAAGGGTTCGAATCGTTCCTGCTCGTAGCCGTCATTTTCTCTTACTTGCGTAAATCCGGGCAGCGCCAACTTGTACCTGCTGTCTACTGGGCCATCGGTGTGGCCCTCAGCGTTAGCGGCGGCCTGGGTTACTTGCTCTTTCAAATGCAAACCGGCAACGGCGAATGGATCGAACAGCATCTCGGTCAGACGTTCGCCGGATTTCTCGGCAATGAAGCGATGCGTGAAGCCATTCTTGGATCGATCGCGATCTTGATGGTCGCCTCATTGGTGGTTTACATGTGGCGCACCGGGCCGAAACTGAAACAGAAGATGGAAGAGCGGCTGGGCGAAGTTTCTATCCATCGGTCTGGCTTGGCTGCGTGGCTGGGAGTCTTTCTATTCACTGTATTAACCATCACCCGTGAGGGCATGGAGACGTCGCTGATGTTGCTGCAGGTTCGCAGTCCGCGTCTGTTCTCTGGCGCCCTGCTGGGACTAGTGGCGGCAATCGCGATGGCTTGGGCGTGGGGCCAGTTCGGACATTTGATTAACATCAAGCGTTTCTTCCAGGTCACCGGAATTTTCCTGTTGCTGTTTATGACGCAGGTGGCCATCTTCACCTTTCATGAATTTGCTGAAGCGGGCATCCTACCCAATAGTGAGAATCTGCACGCCGCCACGGAAAAGTTCTCTCCCGATGGGCTGTACGGCAAATGGTTTTCAGTGGCGATGGTGGCAGCTTGTGCTCTTTGGTTATTGGGAGCATGGATTGTGGACCGACTGCGACGACCTGCGACTCCTGCCCTAAGGACTGCTCCGGGCAATCAATAAGACAGCTTTGAATTTCACTGGGACGGCTAGCCTTTTATCTTCCTGCAAGCACTTTCGATGTTGTCGATTCCTTCATATGAAGCGGGTCGGCGGGCGTCTCTGACTGCGGGCACAGCCAAAAGAATCC
>JAWVEM010000499.1:0-5220 GCA_033856735.1 Blastocatellia bacterium | reverse complement strand
GCGGCCCGGTAACGGGGCAGCTTGCGTTCAGAGTTCAACCTTTTACGTTGCTGAGCCCAAGCTGAAGCTTGAACTCTAAACCGAGTTGCCACAAACATCGAAAGGGCTTCGGTTTCCCGAAGCCCTTCACGATTTAAGTTCGAGGGTAGATCTAGCCTTTCAGGCGCTTCACGTCCGAATCCAGCTTGAGCTTGAATTGATCCAGCGGAATCGGTTGGTTCTTTTCGACGTTCGTCAAACGCACAGTGGTCGAGTCGTCGTTCTTCTCGACCATCTTCGTTTGCACGGGCATTCCGGCGTCATCAACCCAAACCTCGATATACTTATAACTGGCTGCCATTTTCGGAAAAGCTCTAAAGTGCGTCGTGTGTACGTTGCCCCAGAGCGTTTCATCGCGCATGTCCTGCAGCTCGCCGAATCTGGTCCGGAGCTGCGTCGCGGACATGTTCATGAGCGCCAACACATCGCTATCCTTTGAACTCTTAATCGCTCCGGTCCTGCCTTCCAACACTTGCTTCAGTCGGGGACGATATAAGCTGTAGTTGCCATTCGCCACTGCCAGAATCTCATGCTGAGGCTGAGTCCACTCCAGGCGGACAAAAGCACTGCTACTGCCGGCGGCTCCCGGAATGTAAAGCACGACGCCCTGATACTTGTCCTCGTCGCGAAGCTGCGCATTGTATTTCAGCATGCTGATGTTGGCGCGCAAGCTCTTCAGGCTTTTTTGGTTCTTTTCCATTCGGCTATACAGCGAACTGACAAAGCCGGGACCTTGCGCCCGGGCGATAGATCCCGATTGAATGGAAAAGGCAGTTAAGATCAACCCGATAACTAAACTGATGGAAAATATTTTTTTCATCATAGCTCCTAAAACTTAAGGCCCTGATGGGCCCCATGAATTGCCTTGAGTGCGCTCAAACCTTTATCGCGCCCCAGGCCGATTATGCTGGAAAATTATAAAGCATGGTCAGCGAATGTCAACCTCGTAGGCGATTAATTTCCCCGATGAGTCATGTCGCTCGCGCACCTTGACGACCTGTGCGGCAGGCCGACCCGCCCACTCTTTTGCGCGCCGCTCGATCTCCACTCTATCTAGTTGAGTGCCAATGACATCGGTACCCATCACGATAGTGGTTTGCCCCATATGAGTGCGCTGATAAGCGCTGTTTTCAAACCAGCTTTTAGGCGTCAGAAAAATGAAAATCAGGATCAATACACACAGCACGTCCCACTGCCACGAAGTCCGCGGATACGTCCAAAAGACTGCTTTCTTTGCGGTATCGGCTACGAAACCCATCATTCCCACCAGTCGTCTGCGTGATTATTACCGGACGCTAACCATTTGTCGAGGCAAATGCAGTTCCAGAACGCCGTGTCGCCCATGCCGATCTGGAGTTAAGAGATTCTGCCTGGGAACAAACGGTTGCTGCGGGCTAGACAATGTGGCCGTCGCGCATTTGGATGACGCGCTGGCACGCCGCGGCGGCCTCAGGATTGTGAGTGATCATGATGATGGTCTGATTAAAGCGGTCATTCAACTCTCTAAACATTTTCAAGACCAATGCTGAATTCTCAGTATCAAGATTGCCGGTCGGCTCATCAGCCAGCACGATCGCCGGCCGGTTGACGACCGCCCGGGCCAAGGCCACGCGCTGCTGCTCGCCCCCGGAAAGTTCCAGTGGCTTGTGATGCATCTTGTCCTCTAACTTCAGCATGCGCAGGATTTCGCGACGCCTGTCGGGATCGTCCGAACCGTTCGCATGAATGCGTTCGGCCAGCCGCAGGTTTCCTTCCGCAGTCAGAGTTGGAAACAGATTGAAGCGCTGAAACACGAAACCAATCTTGCGCCGCCGGATGTCCGTCCGTCTGGAATCGGAAGCCGCGGTCAGGTCTTCGCCATCGACGATGATGCGTCCTTTGGTGGGCGTCAAAAGGCCGCCCATCAGATGCAACATGGTCGATTTGCCGCAGCCGGACGGGCCCATCACGGCCAAAAACTCGCCTTCCTGAACCGTCAGGTCAATTCCACGCAGAGCCGGCACATCGACTTTGCCGACGCGATAAATTTTTTCGAGACTCTCAGCTTTTAGAATAGTTGCCATTTAAGAAAGGTGATGGCCGAAGCGATCACTTATGTTCACTTGTGCTATTAATCCGACAATAGTTGTTAAAAGCTCTCTGGCGCCGGCAGGCTGACTCGAAGGAGCCCATGAGCACTGCGTAAGCTTCAGCTTATTCGTAAGCCAGCGCCGTCACGGGATCCAGGTTGGCCGCTCGGGCGGCCGGATAGAGCGCACCCAGAGCGCCGCCGGCCAATCCGATCAGCGCCGCAGTCAGCATCCACCATCCGCCGAATTCAAAAATCAGGCCGGTAGCCTTATGAATGCCGAAACCAGCCAGGGCCGCCAGCGCAAAACCGACCAAGAGGCCCATGAAACTGATGGCCAGAGCTTCTCTCTCGATCTCGCTGATGATGTAGCGGCGCGACGCGCCCATGGCCTTGAGAATACCAATCTCGCGCGTGCGCTCAGTGATGGTCGTGTGCATAGCCAGCATGACCACCAGCGCGCTCACCACCGCCGCCAGCACGACCAGGACCCTCATGAAGACAGCCAGGCCCGGAATGGAATTCTCGATGCTGGGAAAGAAATCGGCAGTTCTCTGGACTTTATTTCCAGGAAGATTCTCGTTAATGCGCTTCGCTACGGCGGTCGCATCGACATGATTCTTGCACTTTACCAGGATGTAACTGCATTTGCCGGGGGCTTCGAGAAAGCTTTGCATAGCTTCCAGTGTTAGCTTCGCTCGAGCACCGGACTCAGGCGCAAAAATTCCAACGACCTTAAGCTCCTTTTCGCCGAAAAGTTTCAAAGAAGTACCCACGGGATGGTTGCGGCTGGCTTTGGTTTCGTCGATTACGATTTCGTCATTTGCTTTTGGGCCACGACCCTGGACCAGCCGAACATTACTCATCTGCGCGAACCTGTCCCAGTCAACTCCTTCGACCTGATCCACTCCCCATGTTCCACTTGGATAGACGTAGCGAATGACGGGCACCGCCGCCTCAACACCCTCAAGCTTATTAAGCATGTCGACGTATTTCGTACTAAGGTTGGCCGGACTGGAAGTAGCCTGGAACGATCCTGGCCGAGTAAAGATGATCTCTGCCCGCACGTTCGATGAACGTCGCTGCAAATCATCGGACATCCCACGCGACAGTCCGGTGAAAAGCATCACCAGGGTCACACCGAGCGCCACCCCGAGCACACTAATAGCCGAACGGAGCGGGCGCTGGCGAATATTTGAAATAACTAAGTTATCCACAGAAACGGGGGTCTCTTTCTCGAACGGTGAATATTAATACAAGCCGTGGGGAAAGCCTAACCGAAGGGTTTCTGCTTAGTGTCTTTAATTGGCGAGTGTGGGGATGGGATCAGTACCCGACGCGTCGGGATAACGACCCAGGTTCAACCCATGCGACGGACGAGATCGTCAAGCCTGAACCCCGGTCGGTACCGCTCCCGGCACTGACCTCATCACTTAGCGGCTGCTAGTTCTTCGGGGGCGCAGGCCCTTTCTCAGCATCCAGATCGACTTCACGCAAGGTCCATTTATTCTCGAGCACAAATGCCTCTGATGGATATTCGCGATCGATATTTACGGTTTCAGGCATTTGGTATGTAATGGTGATCTTATAGTGATCCTGTGGCCTGGTTATGCCGATCTGCCCCGGCAAAACCGCTTCACCTCCGGCGCCAAATTTCTTCAAGTCACCATAGGTAATATCGGTTACCAACGCGGCGTGATCGTCAAAGGTCTGCAGACGCGCCAGGCGGATGCCGTTAACTCGATCGAACCAGAAACGCCTTAGCAGACGCCCCGTACCATCGCCGCCAGTTTGCAACTCCTCCAGGAAGTAATAGCCGCGTACGACTCGCTTGCTGCTTTCGGGCTTGGCCGGATCTTTCTCGGACTGAAAGAACTCACTCTGCGCATACACTATACCCGGCGCATGGGCATCGATCGAACGAATCAACAAAGCGTCAGTCAGGTGCTGTGGCCGCAGGTTCGAAAGCGCGTTCACCGCCTGTGCCTCTGAATTCGACTTCCCCTTTTTGTTCGAGTTCGCGGTCGGATTCGAGCTGCCATCCACATCCAGCTTTGCGTAAACGGCATTGTTGGTTCCGCGCACAAAGCGGCGGTATTTCTCATCACCTTGAAGAACTGCGATCCGGAAGTGTTCCCCATCCGAAGTCATCTGGGCGATGTCTCCGATAGCCAGCGGCCCCTGGACGTCCAAATAAACGCTCGCTGGACGCTGCAACGTGATCGAGCCGTCGGCAGTGCGATATTTTTCCGCGATGCCGGAGGTGGCAAATGAAGTGTCTTCGAATTGAATGTCTACTTTGCCATGGATCGAACGCGTCGCCGTCAGGCTGTTGACTACTCGGATCAGCTGCGTAGTGTCCGCCTGCGCGAGAGGAGTAAGCAGCTTCTCGACCTCGACGGGTTTATGAACTATGTGACACGCCGTTGCCAGGGGAAGAATAATGGAAAGCGCGAGCGTGATGGCCAGCCGTACTTTGGCGGTCGGGGAACCGGCGATATTATTCAGCATCAACGATCAAATAGGCCGGCGCTGAGTCGATCGCCGGCACGTTTATCAGTAACCTTCTTAGGACGCCTCACGCTAACAAAGCACGTTCGCGATTGTCAACGCGACTGAGGACGGCTGCCACTCAGTGATTGCCATGGGTAGAGACGAGGTAGCTCCTTCCGAAGGGCTCGCAAGACATAGGCGATTTCGAGCCAGGCCGACGCACAGTTCTCCAGCACGACGGCCGCTGACAGAGACGTTAAGACTCAGTTAAGTCCGATAGATCCGACAGTCGCAAACTCAGCGCTTGCTAGCGACACGCTGCGTGCTCGCAGCCGCATCCGATCTCCATGACGTGCGATTTTTCAGCCTCCCGGCAGTATTCGCTACAGTACTTGCTGCCTTCTTCGGGCGAACAGTCGCAGGCCCCATGAGCACACTTTCCAATTTCATCAGCCATCGACAGACCTCCTCGTATGTCCGTTAGGTGCTATTCAGGTTGTTGGGGGATGCTTTACTCATGCTAGGCCGCAGCGCAGGTCAGGTCAAGACGAGCACGGCCCAGGACTTACTTAATGAAGCGCGACATTTGGAGTGCGGCGACTTGTCGCCGCTTTTCGTAT
>JAWVEM010000498.1:0-3530 GCA_033856735.1 Blastocatellia bacterium | reverse complement strand
TTGCGCAGGAGAACATCGCATTTGTGCAATTGGACGTGGCCAACGAGGCACAGGCCAAAGCTGCTGTCGACGAGGCGATGAAGCGTTTCGGGCGCATTGACGTTTTGGTCAATAACGCCGGCTACAGCCTGCTCGGCAATTTCGAGCAGATGACCACCGCCGAGATGCAAGAGCAGTTCGCAACGAACTTCTACGGCGTTGTACACCTAATGCATGCCGTCTTGCCGGTCATGAGGCAGCAGCGTTCGGGGCAGATCATCAACATCAGTTCGGTCGCCGGCGTCGTCGGGCTGAAGCACTGCGCGGCCTATGGTGCGACGAAGTTTGCCGTCGAAGGTCTTTCTCTGTCGGTCGCGGCCGAAGTGGAGAAGTTCGGCATCAAGATTACCGTCGTCGAACCAGGCTTCTTTCGGACGGACCTGCTCGACGCGCACAACATCCGATGGGTCAGCAAGGTCATCGAGGACTACGCGCCGGAGGGAAAGGCCGAGGACATGTGGTCGCAATATCACGGCACGCAGCCCGGCGACCCAGCGAAGCTAGGTGACGCGCTCGTCAAAATCGCCGCGATGCAGAATCCTCCGAAGCTTTTCGTGGCCGGAAGTGATGCCCTCAGCACGATTACGTCAGCGATCGAGGAGCGGCTGCGGGAGGTGCGCGCAAACGAAATGCTGTCCAAGTCAACGGACGGTTCGTTCTAATGAAGGCAGATCAGGGCATAAACCGCATGATTCCAGAGAACAGCCCGCAGGCGTTGCAGATGCGTGCTCTCGCGGCGACGACACGCGATCGCGCATAGCAGCGGCCCAGTTCGGGCCGCGAAGTCGGCAGCCAGATGGATTTCTCCTCGTCCCATGGTCTTCATCACGGGTGATCCTTTATGACCGGGTGGAACTCATCCCATTCGATAAACTCACGTCCTTTTCACTGAAAATCTGAAGTAACCGATCGATTTCGCCTCTACAAAAGATCTCCTGAGGCCCCGCGCGCCTTTGGCGAGTACAAGATGGAATGACCAGATGAAAAAAAAGAGCTTTCTCCGCGGCAGACATGGAGCGCTGTCGGATCCATGGCGCTCTGCGTCGGCATGCTGATCGCGGCGGAGTTTATGCCCGTCAGCTTATTGACGCCAATAGAGGAGAAAACACGAAACGGAATTTAAAGCACGTTGGGTACCTCTTCTCCCTCGTGAAAGCGCGAAGAAAACTTTTAACGTAAGTGACCGATCGTTGCCTGAACGACATGCGTTGTTCCCGAGGAGGATTGACGCTTGGCGTGCATAAAATTCCGTTTCGTGTCTTCTCCTCATGTTGGCCTGCGGGCGCCCCATGCAACCCTCAATCGGTAGGACCCGGTGACAATAGTGTCGGCTTCAGCGCCGCCGAGACGCTGTAACTGGGGCCGAGTGTCGGTTTCATGGTGGGCGGTTTTTCCGCCGATGAGGCGGAGGAGACGCAGAAACCTTTGTTTACGAGCCTTCGTGCCCCGTTTCAAATTTCACTTCCGTGTAACTTCCTGGTGTGGCGGCGATTACGGCGGCGGCTATTTTTTCGAGATGCAATTTTACGACCGGCCATTGCGGCGTGCCGAGGACGACAAGGGCTATGCGGCGGCCGGCCAGGTTCTGCTGGTAGCGCATGTTTTTATCGGCGGTGACAAAGACATCGAAACCAGCCGCCTCGGCCGCGGCGAGCAAGTCACCATTGCTGAAAGTATCCCAACCGCGATCTTTGGCTTTCGTGACCGTATGACCGACAAGCGCGCGGGCGATGCCCTTCGGCGTCACATGGTCAAAGAGAATGAGCATCCAGGGCGGAGCCGACCGGCGCTGGAGCTGGAGCATCGAGGCTGCGGGCGGCAAACTCAAGTACCTCGTTGATCTGTTCGCGCGAGATGTCGAATTGCTCGACGATTTCGTCGATCGTGGCGCCGGCTTCGAGGTTTTCGAATACGGCGGAGACGGGCATGCGCGTGTTGCGAAACACCCATGCACCGCTCAGGCGACCGGGAACGCTTTCGACGGCCGAACATTGCGACCAATCAAGTGTCGGCATCTTGGTAACTCCTTTCATTGTTAGGTTTTACCACGCTTCGACGCTTGTGTCACGCTCCCTCCTTCTTCCGTTTCTCTGTGGGGGCAATGCGCGTCAGTAGATCATCGAACATTGGCACTCGCTCGCAGCCGGACTGACTTTGAGGCGGTTGAGATCCTTGGATTCTGGCGGCCAAGTCAGAGCTATCTGGCCTAATCTTGACTCCCGATCTTAATTCTCCGCTCTGAAAGTCCGAATTGGTAAAATTCCTTTTTGAGTTCTTAAATCGAAATACCTCTATCCTGCTCTTGTTCTAGCGTAGGCCCGAGCGGTGGCTCAATGCCGTGCTGAAGGTTGGCCGTTCGCTTCGCCTGGAACGTGTTGCGGGCGAGCAACTCTTGCATCCGTTGCAGATAAGCTTCTGCATCGTTCGCGAGCTCCACCGCCGACAACCGCTCTCCCGTTCGACAGACCGCTTGTCGGAGTCCGTCTATGCTATCGGTGTAAAGATGCATCGATCGACGGGCACGCGACATGGTTACGTAAAATTGTTTCCGATCGACCGCGCCGAATGATCGGACGGGCGCAGAGCACAGCATTTGGTCCGGGCCTTTGGATTGCGACGAATAACTCGTTACCGTGACGCCTTGATCCACATGCACCAGATCCCGGCGACTAATCACGGCTTCTTTGCCGTTGCCGCGACTCACAACCATCTTCTCTTCGTCGAGCGATAGGACTTTCACGAGCTCGTTGTTGATGAACCGGTCGCCGTTTGATCGAAAGTTGGAAGTGATCCGCAGTTGGTCGCCTGGCGCAACTGGAGTAGTGGCCGCGGCGTAGACTTCAAAGTTCTGGGCTGTGTCCAGATCCAGCGGTTTCTCTTGTCCGTGACGCTGAACGATCACGGTTCCGTCATGATCACGTCGGGAAACTTCCCATTGTTCGCCAGGCCTGAACCCACCGCGTGATCGCTTGTGAAATACGACGACGCGACCATGCTCGTAACTGCTCCGTTTCGATCTGCTCTAAGCGTTCTCGCTCTCCGTCTCGTTCCCATTTCAATGTGTCAATTGCGTCACGCATCACCTCGTCCAGATCCGTTGGCCTTCTTTCCTTGTCCTCAATCTCATCGGTCAAATCAGCAATCGTCGCTCTGTACTCCTGCACCAATACGGCCAGGTCTTCGTCCGTATCTCCGCTGAAGTCTTCCAGCTCGCTTTTCATCGTTTTATCTGTTTCGATCACGTCTATTCTTTGAGGGCGATTTCAACTAAATCGCTGGAAGAGCAACGGCAACTCGTGGGTACTCTGGAGGCGCTCCAACGGATTGCTTCTGTTCGGACTGACCACCGCCTTTTCGCCATGGTTCAGATTTGCGGGGTGGGGCGGCGGCGGTGGTTTATTTTGAGGTTTAAAAGAACTTGGGTGACGCGGATCACCGGTTTCTGGCATAACCCAGGGCTACCGATGACAAAAACCGAACTTCAAAGCGCA
>JAWVEM010000497.1:0-7295 GCA_033856735.1 Blastocatellia bacterium | reverse complement strand
TGATGTAAGTTTCTTCGCGCCCATGATCGTGCGTGATGACGGTGTTGCAGGCGCAAAAAGTGCAGAGCGTTTCACAGAACGGGAGATGAAAATACAGCGACCAACTGCTCGACTCGTCAGCGCATGCGTTCCTGATTGCGTCCAGCCACTGCTCCGGACTGGGAGAATCGCTCCAGAAAGGAACGGTCGGATAGCTCGTGTAGCGCGGCGCCGGAACGTCGTACTTGGCAAAAAGATCAGTCACTGCATTACCTCTCTAACTGTGTCGACAAAAAGCCTGACATTGTCTTCGGGCGTGCCGGGCAAAACGCCGTGGCCCAGACCGCAAATCCAACCAGGCCTTGTTTGCTCCGCGAGCGGTTCAAGATAGCGAGTCAGATGCTGCTTCAGTTCGTTCCGCTCGCATAACAACAAAGCCTGATCGAAGTTGCCCTGAACAAAACCGCGTGGGAAGAGATTGAAGGCCTCCGTCATATTCCAACGAGAATCAATCCCCACTCCCGCCAGTTCACCATTAGTAAAAAGCGCATCACGCAAATGAGCGGGCTGCGTGCCCTTCGAGTAGTAGCCTATGCGTCGCGAATTCTTCGAGGTCAGCGCCCGAAGTTGCGGCACGACTTCTGTTTTGAAGATGTCGGGTGATAATTCACCGGCGGCCGTATCAAAAATCATCACGACTTCCGCGCCGCCATCCAATTGCATTTCGATGTTCCTCGCCAGCAGCGGCACCATCGTTTCGCAAAATCGCGGGAACAACGACAGCAGTCTTTTCGATTCGATAAGCGATCCCTTATGCGAACCTTCGACCGCATAAACAAACAGAGTCCAGGGGCCGCCGACAAAGCCAATCAAGCTGCGATCCAAGGGTAGACGATCACGCGTCGCGCGCATCGCTTCGCCCTGAAACAGCAGGCTCGGCCAGGCATCTTCAATTGAACGCAGTCGAACAAAAGTCTGCTCATTCAAACCCCAGCCAAGCTGTGGGCCTCGATCCGTGTACTCCAAACCCATGCCCAGCGCTTCGAGCGGAAAAAGGAGATCGCTGAATAGAATGGCCGCGTCGAAATCAAAATCCGACACCGGACCCAGGGCAACTTCGGACGCCAACTCTGGCAGTTTGCACAAGTCCATAAAGGAATACTTCTGCCGCAGCGCTTGATAGTGTTTGTGATAACGGCCCGCCTGCCGCATCAACCATATCGGCGGCGTAGATTGGCTACGCCGGGCCAACGCGTTTTGAAAACGCGCATTGCCGATTTTCTCTTTGACTGCGGATAAAGTCATTCGATTTCCACTAGCACAGTGGCACAGACTTTAGTCTGTGATTCCGCTCGACTCAGGGATCACAGACTGAAGTCTGTGCCACTACTCACCATCGCCGCACCATTGATACCCGATGCCTCGCACCGAACGTATGTACGTGCTGTTGGTGTCCCCCAGCGATTGCCGCAGGCGGACGATCATGTTGTCAATCGTGCGCTGATTCAAAAACTTATCTTCTCCCCACAGCACATCCAGGATTTGATTGCGGCTGATGACACCTGGACTGCCGGTGATCAGAAGCTGCAGCAAATCAAAGTCGCGGGCGGCTGGATGTTCTCGCCGTCCATCCGGCTGGACAATTACCCGGCTCTCCAATTCGATGACCCGGCCGTTACACGCGACTTGATGATGCACCGGATAACGGTCGAGAACGTGCTTGACGCGCAACAGCAGTTCGCGCAAATGGAACGGCTTGGGAACAAATTCCTCGGCGCCAATTTCGAATCCTTCCAAACGATGTTCGGCGCTGCTCAGCGCGGTCATGAACATTATCGGCACCGGGGTGCTGCCTTTAATCTGACGCGCCAGTTCAAATCCCGATCCGTCCGGCAAGCCGATGTCGAGGATGATCAGATCCCAGAGGCCCTCGCCCAGCTTCTTCAGCGCCTGCTGTTTGGTCTCGACCCAGGCGACGTCGTACGACTCGCGCAACAGCCGCTCGTGCAAGGTTGCTCCCAGCGAGCGATCATCTTCGACCAGCAACAGTCGCTTCATAACCTGCTCGCTCCGCCCGAATCGAGTCCGCAGTTCCGGCGTTCGGAAAATTGATCTCAGCCAAAAAACCGCTCGTGCTGGAGTCAGAAAAACTGATCGTGCTGCTCATGCGCTTGAGCAGTTGACGAACAATGTAAAGCCCGACGCCGCTGCCGCTGCCCCGGGTGTGCCTCACAAACAGTTTGCCCAGCCGGTTGAGATCGCCGTGAAAACCGTGACCATTGTCGCTAACGCGTACAACCAACCGACCGGCGCTGCTGTGCCTAACCAGTACGTCAACCGCGGACGCTTGTCCATGAATAACAGAGTTGTGGATCAAATTTGTCAGGACGCTTTCCAGCGCGCGCGCATCCGCCATGATCACTCCATCGCCGGTTTGCGTAATCATCAAGTCAGGCCAGTGATGACGCAAAGTGTTGACGTGGTCACTCAGCGTCATCCGTTCGAGAAAAAGAGTCCCCCGCGTCAGGTTTACCAGGAAGAGTGAATTTTCCAACTGTAATTGTAGCCGCAGCGTGTCGCCCAAGAGACGATCCAGCAGGGGGTTGGGCTCGCTCCCGGCAGAATCTTCACGCAGGCTTTCGGCTTGCAGGCGCAGGCTCGCCAGAGCGGTCTTGGCATCGTGCGTAAATGCGGCAAAAAATTCTTCGACCTGCGCGTGCCGCTTCTGTTCACGTCGCGCATAGTAGAACAAGGCCAGGCCGCCGCCGATCAAAGAGATGATCAGGATACCGCCTTCCCACAGCAGCATCTGATAGTGCCGATGAAAGTCCGCCGCGCCCTCGAGCTTAAGACGATTGAGCAGATCGAGTTGCCGCAGACCAAATACCAGCCACCAGCCGGATAGAGTCACGGTAAAAACGACCCACAGCCCGACCAGGGCGATTACGATCCGATTGCGCTTGGTTCCAGTACTCAAAGTATTTTCTCGTCCCTCTCCCTTTGGCAGAGGAAGTTACTGCGCAGCTTCAACGGCCGCCAGGATTGCGTCACGCGCTCGTTCAAGCAACAAGTCATCATGAGCCAACGACATGAAGCTCACTTCGAAACCGCTCGGCGCAAGATAAACGCCGCGCGACACTGCGTTGTGAAAGACTCGAGCGAAAGCGTTCGAATGCTCTTGAGGAATTTGATCGATGCGCCGAATCACGTCGGCTGTCTCCGCGTGCAGCCAGAAGATCGAGGCAGTTCGTGTTAGCCGGAACGGCAGACCGCGCTGTTTCAGTTCGACATTCAATCCATCACAGAAGGCGCTCGTTCTATCTTCGAGCACCTGGTAAGCGCCGACCCGTTCGATCTTCTGCAGCGTTGCCAAGCCCGCGCGCATGCCCACCGGGTTCGCGCTCAACGTGCCTGCCTGATAAACCGGTCCAGCCGGCGCAACAAACTCCATCAAATCTCTTCTGCCCCCATAACAAGCCACTGGAAATCCACCGCCGATCACCTTGCCATAAGTCACCAGGTCCGGAGTCATCCCAAGCACTTCCGCCATGCCGCCAAGGGCTACACGAAATCCGGAAATCACTTCGTCAAAGATCACCAGGGCGCCGTGCTGGCGGGCGATCTTTACCGTCTCTTCAATGAAATCCCGGCGCTGAATTAGCAAGCCATAGTTAGCGGGTAAAGGTTCAAGGATGACGGCGGCAATGTCTTTACCATGTTCAGCAAAGACTTTGCGCACTGAATCTTCATCATCAAGCGCGGCTACCAGAGTTTCACCGGCAACATTCGCTGAGACTCCGGCACTTGAACTCGCGGACGCGCCGGCCAAACCGCTGCCGGCTTTCACCAGCAAAGAATCCGAGTGACCGTGATAGCAACCTTCAAACTTAACTATCAGGTTTCGTCGAGTCGCGGCGCGGGCCACGCGCAAAGCGCTCATCACTGCTTCGGTTCCGGAAGATACAAAACGAAGCATCTCGACCCACGGCAGTCGCGACGTAATCCATTCCGCCAGCTCCAGCGAATATGGTTCGCACGCGCCAAAACTCCAAGCCGTCGAGATCGCTTCCTGCACCGCTTCGGCGACGTCCGGATCGCGATGGCCCAGCATCAGCGGACCGAAGCTCTGGCAGAAATCGATGTACTCGCGGCCATCGACCGACATCATTGTCGCTCCCTGCGCGCTGCGAAAGAAGATCGGGGTGCCACCGACTCCCTTGAATGCGCGCACGGGACTGTGGACGCCGCCGGGCGACACACGCAACGCGCGCTCAAAGTATTCGCGAGAGAGATCGTCGGTAGCCAAAGTTGCCGGTTTGGGATTCATGCTTGTTTCTGTTCCCTCTCCCTCTGGGAGAGGGTTAGGGTGAGGGTTTATAGCGCGGCCATCGTAGTACCCTCTCCCCAGCCCTCTCCCAAAGGGAGAGGGAGTTGTCATTTTCCAATTCCCAGTCGTTTCGCGTATCGCGCGCCATACGTAACGATATACTGCGCGCCCGCGCGCTTGAATACGTGCCACGTTTCCAACAGCGCCTCGTCGAACTTTATTAGTCCCTGCTCAGCCAATAACGCCAGCCCGGCGTATTCTCCACTCACTTGATAAGCGCCGACCTGACGGCCGGTCTGCTGGTTAATCGGACTGATCAAGTCCAGCGAAGTCATACCCGGTTTGACCATCAGCAGGTCCGCGCCTTCTTCCGCGCAACGAACACTCGCATTGATCGCATCCGTGCGGTTCCTCACGTCGAGCTGGTAATGACGTCGATCACCGAACTGCGGCGCTGAGTCAGCAGCGTTCCGAAACGGACCGTAAAAGTTGCTGGCGAATTTTGTGCTGTAACTCATGATGGGAACCAGTGCAAAACCCTTCTCGTCCAGCGCCGCGCGAATCCGGGCCACCCTTCCATCCATCATGTCGCTGGGACTGATGCCATCCGCGCCGGCTTCCGCAAAAGCGACCGCGGAGTTTGCTAGCTCATCAAGCGTCGCCGAAAGGTTTATGCCTCTTTCATTCATTACGGCGCAATGGCCGTGCGTCGTGTACGAGCAGAGGCAGGTATCAATCCACAGGCAAAGACTATCGCCGAACTGCCGCCGAATCTCAGAGATAGTTTCATTAGTCAGTTTGTGACTGAAGTTGCCGTCCTTCTTTTCCGCGGGCACCGGAAAAAGCAGGAACTGTGTAACGCCGTCCGCGAGGTCTTTTTCGATCTGCTTGAGCGCCGAGGCGACGTTATGGCGAACGTTCCCGCGCAGCCCGGCAATCGGTTCTTCCGCGGCCAAACCTTCAACCACGAAAAACGGTTGAATCAACTGAGCGCGGTTGAACTCAGTCTCAGCGCACAAGTCGCGCAGGTGTTGCGAACTTCTGAGGCGCATCAGTCGCTTCATCACAAAGACATCTCCTTCAACCATTGCCCATGATCGAGAAACACATGAGGCTGAATTCCGTTTCTCTCCAGGATGCGCTGAGTATTACCGGGGCCACAAAAGTGAGTCATAGACTTGATCCAGGGATTGAGCGACAGCGCATGCTCAAAGCTCGACCCGCTCTTCCAAAAAAAATAGCTCTTGCCTTTCAGATCCACTGGGCTATCTGTCGGCACGAGCCGATAGGTGGCCAGAGTCGGCAGCGTACCGTCATGATAACCGTCGCCGTGGGTTAACTTAAGCCACGTCAACTTCCGACCGGCCAGGGTTTCGAGGTTGGGCGGCTCCTGCTCACCTAAACTCTCAGCACAGCCATTGACCCAGTTGCCGCGCCGCGCCAGCTTCTTCCACGTCCGCGTCCCGCTGGTCCAAACGATTGGGCGCGAGACGGGGGACCAATCATAAGCATCAGCCTTGACGATCCACAACGCGAAAGTCTCTTCCGGAAGGCTTGCCGGAATTCGCTCGCGCGAGAACCAGTCTGAGTCTGCTGCACTAAGCGGCCACAACTTCTCCCTCTGAATGGGAGGTGGTCGCTGCCGTGATGCATTCAACGAGCAGGCAGCGAGCACCTGTCCATCGTCGGTCAAGCCGCGCAGGAAAGTAATTTCACCGTACGGGCGGCGCAGGACACTGGCGCCAATCTTTTGATGGCAACCGCCACCGTAGCTGCGGAGAATCTCGCGTTCGCGTGTAACAGCGGCAAATGTTTCGGCACAATTAAGCGGGACCAACAGCTCTCGAATATCGGCGCGCGCTCGAACAATTTCAATCGCCAGCGCTCCTTGTGCAGGCGCCGAAGGATTCTGGCGCAAAGGCAGAACCATCCATTGGCATCGGGAGAGAAAACGGCGCAACTCGCCTTGAGTCGCGGCGAATTCGGCCTGATTCGCTTCGAGTAGACGATCCAGCGCCGCCTTAGCCACGATCAAGCCGTCGACTTCCAGATCGAAGAGCTTGCGTACGCGGGTGGGCACATTGCCGCGCACATTAACGAAGTTCAGCTCGCGCAGCTTTGCCGGCAAAGCATCCCGCAAAAACGGATCGAGGTTATAGCTGCGTCGCGGCGATGACGTAAGAATTGTCATCACTCCAGTCTGCTCGACTTCCCGCCAACCTTCCTCGCGCACCAGTAAGACATCACGCGCATCTGCCCGCGGCAGCGTGGCTGTAATCTCTGTCTCCGGATCTTCCTCGATAGCCAGATCTTTCCAGGAGTGAACTACCAGATCAAAATCGCCGCGCAGGAGGCCTTCACGAAAGTCCTGCGTGAAAACCCCCTTCTCCGGCATCTGCCAGAGCGGATCGTTTTGATTACGATCGCCGAGGGATTCGTGAAAGGAATAGTTGATTTCGATCTGCGGGTGCGCGGTTTCAAGCGCTGCGCCAACCTGGTAGGCCTGGATGCGGGCCAGATCGCTGCGGCGCGACGCTATCGTCACGCGCATAAGTCTTCCCATCCGAACGGGCGGAACTGTGCTTGTTGAGACTGACGCTGGACCAGATGTGTGATTTCGGCCCGCGCGCCGTCGACCCGGCCTTCCAGCCTTTGCCGCTCAGCGCGGAGCGCGTCGAAGAGTTCGGACAACTTTATGACCGGGATGGGGAGCGAGATGGGGTCAGTTGCCGCGTCACCGCGAAGATCCAAACACTTTGAAAACGTTGTGCTCTGCTGGCGAACCCAGTTCTCAACCTGGGACGCTTTCATGGGAGCAGCAATCACCAGTCCAGTTTCCTCTTGCTGCCAACCCGCATCATCGGTTGAGTATTGATCGAGGTGCAACTCCGGATACTCAGGCAAAAGATCCTTCGCATGCTGCCAGTTTCGATAGAACAAACGGGCGGTCGTCTTGCCAATCAGCCAGGGCAGAATCTCGCGCGCCAAT
>JAWVEM010000496.1:0-3584 GCA_033856735.1 Blastocatellia bacterium | reverse complement strand
TCAGAGGTCCACGAATAAATTTCCGGTCGCACTTGCAAAACGGATTTCTGGTGACGGGCTACTCCGTGGTCGAAATTCATTTGACTAAGCTCGGGCGATCGGATAAATGTTCTCGCCCTGATAGTGGGTTCGAGAGAGAGCGTGTAACCAATTCCAGCGGGCGAGCGTTTTCGTAGTTGTTACCTTTGTCTGCGACGACAGTTTTACTACCTGCAGTTTCTCTATTACAACTCGATTGAAAGGACGTTTCCCTAAATGAAAGAGAAGTCTCATTCTGCTCGCGACTTTGGCGGGCTGATGGTCGCAATCTGCGCCCTGCTGTTCGGAGCGATGGCGTTGGGCGCCTTTGGCGCGCATGCACAAAACCCGACTCCGGCCCCGTCGCCGGCCGCCGCTCAAAGTCCCGCCGCAACCAGAAGCGCGACCGCTACGCCGATTCCGAGTCCCACACCGACGCCGATTAACTGGTCGAACGATCCCATGCTAAAGCGTTTCGTCTGGCGCGGTATCGGACCGGCGAGCATGGGCGGGCGCATCGATGATATCGCCGTGGTGGATGGGAACCCGTATACTTTTTACGTGGGCTTTGCGACGGGCGGAGTTTGGAAAACCGTCAACAACGGCACGACCTTTCAACCGATTTTCGATACCTATTCGACTGCTTCCATTGGGGACATCGCCATCGCGCCGTCCAACTCGGACATCGTCTGGGTTGGAACCGGCGAAGCCAACAACCGCCAAAGCTCGAGCTTTGGCGACGGCATCTATAAATCGACCGATGGCGGCAAGACATTTGCGAAGATGGGCCTGGAGAATTCGCAAACGATCGCCCGCATCGTTATCGATCCAAGGGATCCCAACATCGTTTACGTCGCGGTGCTGGGACACCTGTTTGGACCGAATAAAGAGCGCGGAATTTACAAAACCACCGATGGCGGCAGGACCTGGAACAACGTTAAGTTCATCGACGAAGACACGGGCTTTACCGATTTGGTGATGGACGCATCCGATAGCAGGACGCTCTACGCGGCTTCCTATCAGCGTCGCAGGACGTCTTGGGGTTTTAATGGAGGCGGGCCGGGATCGGGAGTTTGGAAAACCACGGATGCGGGAAAGAATTGGACGAAGCTACAGGGCAATGGTTTTCCGGAAGGCTTGCTGGGAAGAATCGGAATCGACGTTTCCAGATCGAATCCAAACGTGCTCTATGCGCAGATCGAAGTCGGAGCCAGCGTGGGAACGGGCGGTGAAGAGCAAGCTCCTCCGGGTGGCGCGAGCCCTAGTCCGACCCCGACGCCGTCCGCAACTCCCGTCGCCACCGCGAGCCCGGCCGCTTCGCCGACACCAACTCCGCCCGATCCAAAAAAGTCCGGCGTCTGGCGCTCGGATGACAAAGGCAAAACCTGGCGCGTCGTCGCTACCTGCTTCAACGCGAACAACTGCCCCGAAAATAATCGTTCGATGTACTACAGCCAGCTTCGTGTCGATCCCAGCAATCCGGAAAATGTTTTTGTCGGGGGCTTGAACTTTAGTAAGTCGACCGATGGCGGCAAAAAGTTTACGTCGCTGCAACAGGGAATCGCGCACAGCGACCATCATGCGATTTGGGTCGATCCAAAGAACGGCAATCACTTGCTGATCGGAAACGACGGCGGCCTTGACGTTAGTTACGATCAAGGCGCGACCTGGGAATTCATCAACACCATTCCCGCGGCACAGTTTTATGCGATCGCTGCCGACATGCGTAAACCGTATTACATCTATGGCGGCTTGCAGGACAATGGATCGTGGGGTGGCCCGAGCCAGACACGCAGCCAGGCAGGCATCACCAACGCCGATTGGTTTCGCACGGGTGGAGGCGACGGGTTCTACTCGCAGGCCGACCCGAATGACTACAACATCGTCTATTCCGAATCGCAAAACGGCTCGATGAGTCGAACTGACTTGCGTACCGGCCGCAGCGTCAGCATTCGTCCGCGCGCAGCGGCGCGTCGCGGCGGCGGAGGTGGAGGCGGTGGAGCTGGTGGCGGCGGTCGACGCGGCGCCGGCCAACCGGGCGCGTCACCTTCCCCCACGCCCGAGGATCCGCAGGTGGCGCTGGCCGCGTTCGCCGCACAGCAGGGGTTCGGCGGTTTCGGAGGCCAGGCAACTTCGAACATAGTTCCGGCTCCATCACCGGGCGAACAGTTTCGCTTCTATTGGAACACGCCGATCGTGATGTCGCCGCACAACTCGCGGATTCTGTACGTCGGCGGCGACAGGTTCTTTAAGTCGCTCGATCGCGGCGATACCTGGACAGCCTCCGCCGATCTAACCAAGCACGTCGACCGCAATAAGCTTTCGATCATGCGTGTCAAAGGCACCGAGCCAATGGCTTCAAAGAACGATGGCTACACCAGCTTTAGTTACATCGTGACGATCGCCGAATCTCCGTTCATGCCGGGTGTCTTATGGGTCGGCACGGACGATGGGAATATTCAGGTAAGCAAAGACGGCGGCGCTACCTGGGCGAACGTCGCGAAAAATGTGCCGGGCATCGGCGACATGTACCACATCAATCGCGTCGAGCCCTCGCACTATGACGCGGGCACCTGCTACCTCGCGGTTGACGGTCACCGGTTTGACGATCTGAAGCCGTACTTGTTTGTGACCAGGGACTATGGCGCGACCTGGAGTTCAATCGTCGGCAACCTGCCGGCGTGGGGCACCGTCAATGTCGTGCGCGAAGATCCGAAAAACAAGGATCTGCTTTACGCGGGCACGGAGTTTGGTCTCTACATTTCCCTCGATGGCGGTAAAGAGTGGAAGCCTTTCATGTCGGGACTGCCCACCGTTCGCGTGGACGACATTCTGGTTCATCCTCGCGACAACGATCTCATCCTCGGCACGCATGGGCGCGGCATATACATCCTCGACGACATCAGTGCGCTGCAACAACTGACTTCCGCGAAGGTCCTCGACAAGGACGCATTTCTTTTTGATGTTCGTCCGGGAACACAGTGGCTCAACGACGTGCGCCTGGGACGATACACCGGCGGCGCGAAACTTTATCGCGGCAATAACCCGCAGCCCGGGACGGCGATCAGTTATTACCTTAAGACCGTGCCTGAAACCGATGTGAAGATCACGATCTCTGACTATACAGGCAAAGTAGTTCGCAACATCGTCGGCACGAAAGAAATCGGGATCAATCGCATTCAATGGAACTTGCGCGGAGATCCTCCGCCTCGGCCCGCCAACCTGCCGCCTGGATTCGGTGGTGGCGGAGGCGGCGGTGGTGGAGGAGGTGGCGGCGGCTTCGGCGGTTTCTTCAACATTGGCCCCGCCATGGAACCGGGCGCCTACTTTTTGAAGTTGTCTGTCAACGGCAAGGACTACACGACGAAGGTCGTGATCGAAACCGATCCGGGCATGCAGTTCTAAAGCAACGACATCATCACTGGAAGGCTCGCAGGCTGTTCGTCTGCGGGCCTTCTTTATTCAATCACCCGCGCAATCACACACTTCAGGTAATGCGTCTCCGGCACCCCCAAAAGGATCGGATGATCGCTTGACTGGCTGCGCCTTTCGACAATCTGGACTCG
>JAWVEM010000495.1:0-4212 GCA_033856735.1 Blastocatellia bacterium | reverse complement strand
TGGCGCTCGACATGTTAAGACCGGTTCAGCAGAGAAAGGCCATCGTTCTTTTTACCGACGGCGTGGACTGGCACAGCGATAGCTCGACCTTCGACAGCACGACCCACGACCTGGACGAGTCGGGCGTAATCGTTTATCCGATCCGCTTTGACACTCGGGCCTTCACTGAACAGCTTGCCCGGAAGCAGGCGGAAGAGCAAAACGGCGTAGAGCTGCCTACCAGTGGCGTAATTCGGACAGGTCCGACAGGTACTACTCAGACAACTTTCCCAAGCGACGATCCTTTTCCAGTCCCAACGCAAAAGAGGTCGTCGCTGCCGATTCCACCGCCTTCGGTACTTCTGGGTCGTGGCAGAAGTCGGAGCCCGCAGGGCTCGCCCACTGATCCATTCCCCGATTCGGGACCGCAGACATCGACACGCACGATGCCTGATCCGGGCTCCACCGACGACCGGCGCGGGCACGACTCAATAAGCGGCATGCTTAATAACTTGTACTTGATGGCTGACAGTTATCTAAAAAACATAGCGGACCGTTCGGGCGGGCAGGTGTATCGCGCGGACAACGTCGGCGCGCTGCCGCAGGCGTTCGCGGCGATCGCTGATGAGTTGCGCACGCAGTACCTGTTGGGCTATTACCCGATTAACCGAGATCACGATGGGGCCTATCGGAAGATTCAAGTGAAGACCTCGCGCAAGGACATCGCGATTCGCGCGCGGCCCGGTTACCGGTCGCGCAACGGTGGATAGCTTTGGAGTGCGGCGGCAGAGCGCAGCGGCGACGCCTCTTTGGCTGGGCCGGACATCATTCTGCGTCGTCGCATCCAAAGCGCTGTCGCCGCTGCGCTCTGCCCGCGCACTCCAAAGTGAACTTGTCCCGCCTTATGCGCCCGTGTTAGTTTTTCAGCGCCATCCAAAACAAGTTCAACTGAGTTTCGACTATGCCTGATCGTACGGAAGCGTGGGAGTTGTTGTGCGAATACACCAAGGGTGACAGCTTGCGCAAGCACGCGCTTGCGGTTGAGACCGCGATGCGCGCGTGCGCGAAACGTTACGGCCCGCCCGACGCCGACGAAGATGAATGGGGACTGGTTGGTTTGTTGCACGACTTTGATTACGAAATGTTTCCGGCCGCCGATCAGCATCCATTCACCGGCTCGAATATTCTATGCGGCCGCGGATACCCTGAGAGAATTATCAAGGCCATACTGGGTCACGCGACCTACACCGGCGTGCCGCGCGACACCGACATGGCGAAAGCTTTGTTTGCGACGGACGAGCTGTGCGGTTTCCTGGTCGCCTGTGCGTTGGTGCGGCCGTCCCGCAGTCTTGATGACATGGAAGTCTCTTCAGTTAAGAAGAAGCTGAAGGATAAGCATTTCGCGCGCTCAGTTAATCGCGACGACATTCATCAGGGCGTGACGGAACTCGGCGTTGAACTGGAGGAGCATATTCGATTCGTGATCGATGCTTTGAAGCCGATGCAGAAAGAGATTGGTCTGGGACCGAGGGAAGCAGTTACAGCTAGTGAAGTTCCCTGACGTGACTTTACAGAACGTGTTTCGTGCGGCTTCGTGTGATTTCGTGGATCCAGTCTTTAACATGGCATGCGACCCAATAATCAGAGGGAATCAGCTGAGTTTAGCGAGCATGGCGTACTTCATAAGTGCGCGGAATATAAAGTCTGTCCGGAAGGATAGTCCAGGCCGTGAGGTAGGCAACCAGGCTAAGCAGGAGGGCGAGAATCACGGTAATCGTTGCCTGAGTTTTTCGTCTCCGCGCGGTGTGGCGATACACAAAGATGCCAGAATAGACAGCCATCGCCAGTGGCAGAACCATAGTTGAAAGTAGCACCCAATCGTTGCGAGCGAGCGTCCGGGCATTTCCGAAGACGCCGATGACCAGTGCGGACCAGAGTCCACAACCAATGAATGCCGCGACAAGAGCGGCTATGACAAGCAGTTTCCAGCGCATCGAGACCTGCAAGCGAACAAAAACTGTTCAGGGATTAGAAGGCCAAGCAAGAGTATCATAGCGAGCAATCATCATCGAACAATGGTCACCCGAAGCGCGCTGATTTACCTGTCCAGACAGGATTGGTTGAAAGAGTTTGCCGCCAAGTTCGGCCTTTTCAAAAGACTCACCACCCGATTTATCGCCGGCGAAACCATCGACGAAGCCGTCGCGGCAATTCGCGACCTAAACGCCCGCGGCTGTACCGCATCCTTCGATCATCTGAACGAATCGGTCGGCAGCATTGATGAGACCGAGGCCGAGGTCCGTGAATACCTCGATGTCCTCGCGCGTATCGAAGAAACCGGGATTGATTCGAATGTCTCGATTAAGCTGAGCCAATTTGGTCTGGAAATCGATCCGGAACTCGCTTACCGAAACGCTCGCCGCATCGTGGAGGACGCCGCCCGCCGGGGAAACTTCGTCCGCGTTGATATGGAAGGCTCGCACGTCACCCAGTCGACGATTGATGTTTTCAAACGTCTGCGAGCCGAGTTTGGCCTTAACGATGTCGGTATTGTCGTGCAGTCTTACCTTTATCGGACGATGGACGATGCGCGCGACCTGCTGAAGATTCCCGCACGCATACGCCTCTGCAAGGGCGCGTACAACGAACCGGCGGAAGTTGCGTATCCCGACAAGAAGGACGTTGACGATAACTACGTCCGCGTCATGCAGATGCTTTTAGCCAGCGGCGTCTATCACGGAATTGCGACGCATGACCCGAAGATGATCGAGGCCACGATCGAGTTCGCGCAGCGCGAAGGCATCGGCAAGGATGCATTTGAGTTTCAGATGCTCTATGGCATTCGCCGCGATTTGCAGGATCAGCTAACGCGTGACGGCTATCGGATGCGCGTATATGTCCCTTACGGCAAACACTGGTATCCTTATTTCATGCGGCGCCTGGCCGAGCGGCCGGCTAATATCTGGTTTGTCTTGAAGAATGTGCTGAAGGGTTGATAGTGGCACAGACTTAAGTCTGTGATAACCACCTACCGACGAATTAATCACAGACTGAGGTCTGTGCCACTTTAATGGAAAACTACCTCTGGATTGTCTGGACCATTCTCGGCGCGGTCCTCATCATCGCCGAAATCTTTACCACGGGATTTGTCCTTCTTTGGTTTGGCATCGGCGCCCTGGCGGCGGCGTTCGCCGGACTGCTGGGGGTCCATAGCATGACGGCGCAGTTTTTGATCTTTGCTGTGGTATCGATTGGCCTGACGGCTGCCTCGCGCACGATCTTCGTGCAATATTTTTCCCGCGAGAAGACGGGCGGCGATCTGAAATCAGGAGTCGAAGGATTGCCGGGGAAAGTTGGAACGGTAGTCTCTTCCAGTCGCGGCGCACTCAATGAAGGGGCGGTCAAAGTCTTCGGCTCAACCTGGACAGCGTATCCGACCGAAGGCGAAGATCCTTTGGAAGCAGGTGACCGCGTCGAAGTCGAGCGGGTGCAGGGTGCTTCAATCTACGTTAGACGAGTTGAGCAGGGCCGGGATTGGCGTGGAAGAGAGTTGGGACAGTAGAGGTGTGCATCAACGCGGATCGGTCTCAGTTTCATCGAGGGTCTTGTCTTCGTCGAGGGGTGGTAGTTCGACGGTAATCCGATCGTCCCTGCCGTCGCGCAGCTCTTCGCCGGTAAATCGCGCCAGCACCACGGTGATATTGTCCTCGCCTCCACGATAATTGGCCTGATCGACCAGAGCCTTACAGGCAGCGGCCAGGTTTCCTTCCGCCTTAGCGACGATCTCGCGGATCTCTTCATTCCGAAGCTTCCCCGAAAGTCCATCACTGCACAGCAGCACCATGTCACCCTGTCGAATCTGAATTCGACCGGTGGCCGGAGCCAACTCGGTCTGCGCCCCCAGCGCCTGCAGGATCACGTTGCGAAACATGTGGGTCTCAGCCTCTTCTTCGCTGATCTGGCCCACGTCCACAAGTTGTTGCACCAGCGACTGATCTTTCGTGGCCAGGCGGATTTGCTGGCCGCGTATGACGTAAGCGCGGCTGTCACCGACCTGCACCAAATCGAGCTTGTCGCCTATGATTGCGGCGCCGGTTAGCGTCGCCCCCATGCCGCTGCAACGGCTGTCTTCCAGGCTCTTGTAATGAATGTTTCGATTCGCCTGCATCGTAGCTGCTTTGAGACAATCTACCAGCGGGGCGCCGGGTTCAAGGCCCGGACCGTCGGTGTGTT
>JAWVEM010000494.1:0-3393 GCA_033856735.1 Blastocatellia bacterium | reverse complement strand
CGTATTGCGGCCAATGGGCACGCTGAAGTTTGCCGCCACGATCTGATAACCGGCGCGCTCGAGATGTTCGATGGCCAGCGCTTCGCCGCGACGGCCCAGCTCAAAATGCGGAGCCCGAGCAGCCACGCTTCGCCCCGATTCGCGTGCGAAAAACAATCTCATATCCGAAGTCTACTCAGCTGCGGCGGTTTCTTTCCGAGGTGTCTTCTTCGGTGCGCTCTCTACTGGCGCGACGGGCTTCGAGGCGCTCTTGTTGGTTTTAGGTCGACGACGCCCGAAAGTTCCGCGATGGATCTTGCCGCGCCGCGAACGCTGATCCCCTTTACCCATAAACGACGCTCCTTGTGACTTGTTTGAGAGATGAAAGATCTTAGTGGCACAGACTTCAGTCTGTGATTGATCTGGGGTTAGCGCTCGAATCACAGACTGAAGTCGGTGCCACTAACTTACTTCTTCATTAGCTCCATTACCGCTGCGGTCATTCCCTTGATCCCGGTTCGCAGCGTTGGTTCCGGCAGTGGTTCGAACAAACTCGAGTGCAGCGACGGCAAAGGCTTACCGGATTTTCTGGCCGCTTCGACTCTCGCCGGCTCGACCGCGCCCAGCCAGAACATGAATGCCGGAATCTGATGATCGAGACTGAAATAACCAAAGTCTTCGCTAACCATCAGCGGCTGGGCCTTGATTACTTTCTCCTTTCCGATGGTTCTGCCCAGGGCGGCGGCTATTCGTTCGCTCAGTTCAGGATCATTGTAAGTGGAAGGCGAGTTCTCGCTTTCGATCACTCTGAGTATAGGTGCTCGATCTTCCGGAACACCCGCAGCCAGAGCCAGTCCCTTGGCGATGCGCTCAATCGAAGCCAGAATCTGCTGACGCACTTCTTCTTTGTACGTGCGAATTGTGAGTTGCAGCGTTACTTCGTCAGGGATGATATTTCGTTTCGTCCCGCCATGAATCGACCCGACCGTAATCACCGCCGGATCGAGGGGAGACTTCTCGCGACTGACGATGGTTTGCAGCGCCACGACTACTTGCGACGCGAGGACAATGGGATCCTTCGTGGCCTCAGGTCTCGCACCGTGGCCGCCCAGACCACGAATCACGAGATCCACTGAGGTAGCACTGGCCATCGCATAACCCGGGTACCAGGTGATTGTGCCGGCTGCGACATCTGCGCTGTCGTGCAGCGCCAGGGCAAAGTCCGGCTTGGGAAAGCGAGTATACAAACCATCAGCCAACATCGCGCGAGCGCCGTTAACAGTTTCCTCCGCGGGCTGGCCGATCATAACCAGCGTGCCGTGCCACTGATCCTTTAAGACAGCCAGCATCTTCGCGGTACCCAGAAAGGTGGTGATGTGAATATCGTGACCACACGCGTGCATCACGCTAACTTCCTGCCCGGCATCGTTCTTAGCTTTCACTGTGCTGGCGTAGGGCAGGCCGGTCTTCTCTTCGACCGGCAGCGCGTCGAGTTCCGTGCGCACCAGAACCGTCGGTCCCGCACCATTTTTCATTACCGCCACAACGCCGTAACTGATCCAGTCTGGCTCGGCATACTTGCCTACGCGATCAGTAACCGTATATCCGAGCGCGCGCAGCTGCGACGCCACGAAGGCCGCAGTTTTCTCTTCATGATGCGAAAGCTCAGGCGCCGCGTGCAGCGTTTTGTAGGTGCTCACGAGTTGCGCAATTTCGCGATCAAGCATGCTATCGAGCGATTGCTGGGCCGAAGCTGTGACGGCGAAAGAGATGCTGAGTAAAAAGGCGAGAATGGTAAGTTTTTTCATAATTGAAGCGGCGGAGTCTTGTCGTCAGTTCGTGGGCATCCGGCCCGCGGTAATTGCGCCAGCAAGATACTCCAAAGAATGCCGCCCTAACAACCTGCATGTGGTTGAATATCCCAGGCGAGCCCAAACCGTTCGCGGCTTTGCCGCGTGATGTGCGGAAAGCCTCAGGTTTTCCGATCGGCTCTTCTTGTTCGGGAAGGCTACGCCTCCCTCTGAGCGAGACAAAGCCGCCGGCTAGGATCGCTTCACACCGCCGGATAATCAGGCGCGAAAGCCGAGATCCCAATCCGCGGTGCGGCGAGCATCAATCCTATGATCGTCTTCGCGTCCTCAATCTCGCCGTCGGTGATCATTTGCAAAGCGCGATCGATGGGCAGACGAACGACCTCGATCATTTCATCGTCTTCCAGGCGCTGGGCCGTTTCGGTGAGATCGGTCGCGAGATACAGCCACATCTTTTCTTCGCAAAAGCCGGGCGAGACAAAAAACTCAGAAAGCTTTTCCATTCTTCCGGCGACGAAGCCCAGCTCTTCTTCGAGTTCACGTGCGGCGCCTTCTTCCGGACTCTCCCGGTCGTTCAACGTGCCGGCAGGCAGTTCGAGCAGATAACGCACCGCCGGATGCCGGTACTGACGTACCAGGGCGATGGTGCCATCGTCAAAGGCCGGGAGAATGACCGCGCTGCCGGGATGATGAACAACTTCACGTACATAAGTCTTGTCGCCCTCGCGCACCGTGTCTACCGTGACATCGAAGACACGTCCTTCAAAGACCTTCTTGGAATCCAGGAACTCAGGTGTTGGTGCTTCAGACATAATAAGTAGCGCAAGTTGTTAACTTGCGGCTTGCGTCACGGGCAGTTTAGTGTCCGAGGCGCTCATGAGCAACGCCGGAAGGTTCATTTAGTACTTGTTGGACCGCGCCAACCAGATACAGGGATCCGGTCACGCAAATCAGACCAACCTCCGGGGTTACTTTTCTCGCGAGTTGCACGGCCTCTCCCGCGGATGATGCGACCCGCACTCTTGCCTTGTCGAAGCCGGCAGGCACGGCTGATAACAATATTTCGCCGGTGGCAGCGCGAGGGTTATCGAGTTCAGTAAGGATCAGTTCATCAGCTTTCGGAAACAGCGTCGCCGCCATCGCGGACAATGCTTTGTCGCGCATCGCTCCAAAGATCATCGTGATGGGTTGTTTGATGAACTCTTCCAGGTAATAGCGCAGGGCGAGAGCGGCCGCCGGATTGTGCGCGCCATCAAAGAGAATTTGCGGTTGGCTGTCCCACAATTCCAAGCGTCCCGGATGCGTGACGGTTTCGACTCCGCGAATGATCGCGTCGTGGCTGATCCTGAAACCGCGTTCGCGCAAAGCTTCGGCCAGAGTAATGGCTGTCGAGACGTTTTCGATCTGGTGGCGGCCGCGCAAACCCGTCGAGATGTTTTCGTAGCGCGCCCGCTCAACGTATCGCGGTTTGACGCCGACTGATTCACACCTATCAAGAATCACTTCGAGAGCATCTTCCTTTTGCGGAGCAACGATCGCGATCACGCCGCGCCGAATGATTGCTGCTTTCTCTGCGGCGATTTCCGCCAGGGTGTGTCCCAGA
>JAWVEM010000493.1:0-3490 GCA_033856735.1 Blastocatellia bacterium | reverse complement strand
AAACGCTGGGTTCGTTCGTAACAACCGCCTGGGAGAAAAGTAAAGGCATGTTCTTGGATATACGCGAACAGCGGTCCGATCCTTTCGCAGGCGAGTATTACCAATGGCTGGCAGAAGGAATTGCTGAGCGGATGAAGAAGAACCCGCGCAAGCCTTTTTATGTAAAGGGGTAAAGGGTTGACCCATTTGACAAAACTAACCCCATCCTCACCGCCAGCCTCGACGACAATCGGTGTCGCGATAGGATCGATTGGCGTCGCTTTCGTCCATCGAGTGCTCGCCGAATAATTGAAACCTCACGCGCAAAATGCTAACCACCCGATGGCGCTCGGCAAAGAAAAGGGTGGCCACAAATGCGGTCATGTGGCTTACCCGGATGAGGGGAAGATGAAGGGATACGTGTTGGTACCAAGCGAGACTGTCGCTTGCTTTGACGGCTGAAACGTCGGTAAATACCACTTGGTAACGCCTAGAAAAGTGTTGTGAGTACCCGCGCAACGGGCTTAAAATCCGTGGTCCGGGTAACGAAATTTGGCTGTTCTCGCAAATAACGATCGCGGGTCCATTAAAGGTCCAATAAGCGTTCCCCTGAGTCCTTCAAGTGCGGTAAAGTGCTATCCATGCCGCGAAGTTCCATTGAATTACAATTGGTAGCCTCTCTTTTCACGGCGATAACATTACGCGATCTCCGACGGGAAGGTGTCTCTAAGATGGTGGCGGACGTGTTGATGTCAGACCAGCTGAAGCGATACCTTGACGACCGCTAGGCCGATAAATACTGATTCCGTAATCGTTTGGTAAAGACTAGCTGATGCCGTCACCGACGGTTCTTGGAATGTCATCCATGGAGGCTGACATTTCCGGCGACCCAAAATCGGGAGCATGTGGGGGACGTTTCTAACATTTAGCTAACTCTTGAATTTTCAGTTTAGAATCTACTGAGGAACGTTCGGGGGCGTAGAGCACCGTAACCTACTTGAGTTATCGTCGAGGATTGCAGCTTACTGGCTTCGCCCTCTCATCTCGGCTTACTGAGCAGTGATGCGTGATATGACGCGCTATCGCGCCATAACCTTCAAGTTTTCAGTCCATTAGGTAGGGCTCCGTCTTCAATCAGAAGTTGGAGGTGTCGTTTTGAGTTCAAATCAGAGACCGAGCGTTCTCCGAGCATGAACTGCACGCGAGCGCGAACTCCCTGCCTATAGCGGCAATTAAATAGAAGCGTTCTTCGGCGACAATACTAACGGAGTGACATGAGAATAATAACCCCAGTACTGGCAGGCTTCCTCTGTGTGCAGAGCTTTGGTCTGCCCATACAACGAACCGAGGCGTTCATACAGGACAACCGCGAGCCTCAGACCGATGACCTCCGTAATAGCGATCTTTTCCTTCAGCAAGCCACGCACGTTTCCACCAAACCAACCCGCGAGCAGAAGCTTCGTGTGGAAGCATTGCTCGCGCTTATGACGCTCGAAGAGAAAATCGGCCAGATGACCAATCTGGTGATCGACACGATCACCACCGGCAAGGATCAGGACACTCGAATCGACCCTGCTAAATTGGAGAAAGCAATCCTGAAATATGGCGTCGGCTCTTTTCAAAATGTAAACAATCAGGCTCTGCCGGCCGAGAAGTGGCGCGAGATCATCGGCCAAATTCAGGAGACCAGCCAGAAGACGCGCTTAGGGATTCCCAATATCTACGGCATTGACTCGATTCACGGCGCTAACTACGTGCGAGGCTCTACGCTTTTTCCGCAGGAGATCGGCATGGCTGCAACTTGGAATCCCGCGCTGATGCAACGAGCGGCAGAAATTGCAGCAGCCGAGACGCGCGCCGCCGGAATCCCCTGGAGTTTTTCGCCCGTGCTGGATGTTGGCAGACAGCCGTTGTGGCCGCGTCTGTGGGAAACTTTTGGTGAAGATACTTATTTGACTCAGGTCATGGGAGTGGCGTTTGTGCGCGGACTGGAAGGCGATGACATTTCCTCGCCTACTCATGTTGCGGCTTGCCTGAAACACTACGTCGGTTACAGCTTCCCATTGTCTGGGAGAGACCGCACGCCGGCCTGGATTCCCGAGAACTACCTGCGCGAGTATTTCCTCCCAAGCTTCACGGCGGCGGTGCGTGCTGGGGCCCACACCATCATGGTCAACTCGGCAGAGGTTAACGGCGTTCCCGGTCACATCAACCGCTATCTGCTGACGGATGTCCTGCGCGGCGAACTGGGCTTTCAGGGCTTCGTCGTCACCGACTACGAGGACGTCAAGAAACTCGTCAGCCAATGGCACGTGGCCGCCGACGAGAAGGAGGCGACGCGCCTGGCCGTTATGGCAGGGATTGACATGAACATGACGCCGCACGATTTCAGCTTCAACGAAAACCTCTTGTCATTGGTGAAAGAGGGCAAAGTCCCGATGTCGCGCATTGATGAAGCAGTCAGGCGTATCCTGCGGGTTAAGTTTGAACTGGGATTATTCGAGAAGCCAATGCCTGATGCGTCGCTTGTCTCAAAGATCGGGACTGACGAATCGAGACAGGTCGCTTTGCAAGCAGCGCGCGAATCGATGACGCTCCTCAAGAACACGAAGAACCTCTTGCCGCTTTCGAAGGACAGCAAAGTGCTCGTCACTGGCCCGACGGCCAACTCGCTCCTCTCGTTGAACAACGGCTGGACTTATGTCTGGCAGGGCAACAACGCCGATCTTTATCCGAAGGACAGGCCGACCATCCTGCAAGCGATCGAAGCTAAGGTCGGAAAGAACCTGGCGTACGTGCCCGGCACGACGCTTGACCAGGAAATCAATATTGACGAAGCCGTGCGCGCCGCGAGCAAAGCGGACGTGGCAGTCGTTTGTCTGGGGGAAGGCGCTTATACTGAGACGCCCGGCAATCTCACAGATCTGACCTTGAGTGAAGCCCAATTGAAATTGGCCGCAGCCATCGAAGCTACCGGTAAGCCGGTTGTGCTTGTTTTAGTAGAAGGGCGCCCGCGCGTAATCAATCGTGTTGCCGACGGAGCGGGTGCGATTCTCATGGCTTACAATCCAGGCAATGAAGGAGGCACGGCGGTCGCTGATGTGCTATTCGGCGACTACAATCCGGGAGGCCGTCTGCCGTTCACTTACCCGCGCACTCCGAATGGTCTCATCACCTACGATCATAAATTGTTTGAGACGGAGGCGACTGGCTTTGGCAATGCGGCTTTCGCACCGCAGTTCGAGTTCGGTCACGGGCTGAGCTATACGACTTTCAACTACAGCAACCTGCGACTCGACCGTAAACAGGTGCCGATGAACGGTCAGGTGAATCTAAGCGTGACCGTGACCAATAGCGGGCAACGTGGCGGCAAGGAAGTGGTTTTGCTCTACGTGCGCGAACGCGTTGCTTCGCTCAGTCCGGCAGGCAAACGGGTCAAACGCTTTGCCAAGATTTATCTTGAGCCGGGACAAAGCCGTGACCTTACCTTCACTTTGCGCCGCGATGATCT
>JAWVEM010000492.1:0-3399 GCA_033856735.1 Blastocatellia bacterium | reverse complement strand
TTTCGACCAGGTTGATGGTCAAAAGGTTGCGAACCTCTTCCGGCACTTCAGGCAGATCCTTTTCGTTTTCTTTGGGCAGAATAATCGTGTCGATGCCAAAGCGGTGCGCCGCCAGAAGTTTGTCCTTCACTCCGCCGATGGGCAGGACCTTTCCTCGCAGCGTTATCTCTCCGGTCATGGCCACGTTCTTGCGGACCGGCACGCGCATCAGCGCAGAGGCCATCGCGGCCGCCATAGTGATACCCGCGGACGGCCCATCTTTGGGAATCGCGCCTTCGGGGACGTGAATGTGCAGATCGCGTTTGCGAATGAAATCCAGATTAATGCCGAGCCGTTCAGCCCGGGATTTAATGCAGGTTAAGGCCGCCTGGGCTGACTCCTGCATCACGTCGCCAAGTTTGCCGGTTAGCGTTACCGCGCCGCGGCCCTTGGTTAGCGTGGCTTCGATCTGCAGCACCTCACCGCCGACCTCTGTCCACGCCAAACCAGTCGCCAGTCCGATTTCGCTCTCGGCCGCGACCACCTGCTGCCGAAACTTGATCGGTCCCAGCATTTCGCGTACGCGCGCAGCGCCGATCTCGTCTTTGAAGTCCGCGGCTACACTCTCACCCACGAACTTGCGGGCGACTTTGCGGCAGCACGAGCCAATCTCACGCTCGAGGTTGCGCACGCCGGCTTCGCGGGTATAGTGGCGGATGATTTCCGAGATACCTTCGTCCGTGAATTCAAACTGCTCAGTTTTCAGTCCGTTGGCTTCCGCTTGTTTGGGCACGAGGTGGCGCTTGGCGATCTCGAGCTTCTCGCGTTCGGTGTATCCGGAAAGGCGCAGTACCTCCAGCCGATCCTGCAGCGCCGGCGGAATCGTGTGCAGCACATTTGCCGTCGCGATAAAGAAAACTTTGGTCAGATCGTATTCGACATCCAGATAGTGATCCTGAAACATGTGGTTCTGTTCCGGATCGAGTACTTCCAAAAGGGCCGCGCTTGGATCGCCGCGAAAATCGGTTCCCAATTTGTCGACTTCATCGAGCAGCAGCACCGGGTTTACCGTCCCGGCCTTTTTCATCATCTGAATAATCTGTCCCGGCAGAGCCCCAATGTAAGTACGCCGGTGACCGCGAATCTCGGCTTCATCGCGCACGCCTCCGAGACTGAGGCGCACAAACTTGCGCCCCGTAGCGCGGGCAATCGATTTGCCGAGGCTGGTTTTACCAACTCCCGGCGGGCCGACGAAGCAGAGAATCGATCCTTTCGGATTTTTCACCAATTGCCGCACGGCCAGGTACTCGAGAATTCGTTCTTTGATCTTTTCCAAACCGAAATGATCTTCGTTCAGGACGTCTTCAGCCTTGGTCAGGTCCCTGATCTCTTTCGACTTTTGCTTCCAGGGCACACTAACCAGCCAGTCTATGTAAGTACGAGAGACGGTGCCTTCCGCGGACATGGGCGGCATAGCTTCCAGCCGGTGCAATTCCTGCAGGGCTTTTTCCTTGGCCTCTTCGGTCATGCCGGCTTCTTCGATCTTCTTCTTGAGTTCGTCCATCTCGGCGCGCTCGTCTTTGCGCCCGAGTTCCTTATGGATGGCTTTGATTTGCTCGTTGAGATAGTACTCTTTTTGGGCCTTCTCCATCTGGCGCTTCACGCGCGTCTGAATGGTCCGATCAAGCTGTCGTTATTCCACCTCAATTTCCAGGATTTCGATTAAGCGAGCCAGGCGAGCCTGGGCCGAGAAGAGTTCCAGCAGTCCCTGCTTGTCTTCGACTGAAATGCGGAGCTGCGAAGCGAGCGCATCGGCCATGTGTGACGGATCGGCATTGCGCATCGCGGTCTGCAACGCGTCCGGCTGCACGTCGGGCGCCAGGCGCAAATGCTGTTCGACCAGTTGGGCGATCTTCTGTACCAGTGCGTCGGTGCGAATGCCTTCTTCATTTACTGCCGGCGCGCGGCGCACCAGAGCGGTGAACGCGCCATTATTGTTTTCGACCCGGACGGTCGTCGCGCGTTCGCGGCCTTCGACCACAACCTTGATCTGGCCGTTCTCTTGTCGCTGTGATTGGAGGATGCGGGCTATGGTACCGACGCTGTAAATCTGCTCCGGCGCCGGTTCATCGACGGTGGCGTCATGCTGGGTCGACAGGAATATAGTCCGATCCGAGGCCAGGGCCATTTCCAGTGCCCTGACCGATCCGGGCCGGCCAATCTTGAAGGCAACCTTAGTGAAAGGAAAGATCACGACGTCGCGAATCGGCACCATCGGATAACGGGCGATGTCAGAAGGGCTATGGTCTGAATATTCTTCCATGATTTTTATTGCTGAAACGAGAATTCTGAGAAAGAAACTCCTGAGAAAACTGATTGGGGCGCTTAATAAAACGACGAATAAGGATGCTCTCGCAGTTTAACCAATGTCGTCGCCTCGGTTGTGAATAAGGGCGAGCCGCATTTGTCGTCTCGCCCTGGTTCCAACTGCGCTGATTGTAAACTATTTGTCGAGAACCTGCTACTGGTTGTCACAACGTGAAACCGGAAGAGATTCCCTGGTGGCAGAACTACGCGGCGGCGTCATCCACGCCCGCCAGGCCCTCGCCCGGCATCGCCCGGCGGCGCTCGACCATTTCGCTGGTGATTACGAATTCTTTGATGCGTTTTTGCGAAGGCAGCGTGTACATGGCCTCGAGCAGCAGCTCCTCGAGGATCATCATCAGGCCGCGGGCGCCGACTTTGCGCTGTAGCGCCTGACCCGCTACGCCACGCAGCGCGTCATCGGTGAAGCGCAGCTTGACGTTGTCGAACTCGAACTTCTTCTGATACTGGCGCACCAGAGCGTTCTTTGGTTCGGTGAGAATCTTTACCAGAGCAGCTTCGTCGAGTTCATGCAGTACGCCGCAGACCGGCAGACGCCCTACAAATTCCGGAATCAAGCCATAGCGAATCAGATCTTCCGGTTGCACGTGGGCCAGGGCTTCGGCCTGGCGCTGCGAGCCGGTCTTTACTTCGGCATGGAAGCCGAGTGACTTGTTTCGCAAACGACGTTCGACGACCTTTTCCAGACCGACGAACGCACCACCGCAAATAAACAGAATATTCGTAGTGTCGACGGGGAAGAATTCCTGGTGCGGATGTTTGCGGCCGCCCTGCGGCGGGACGTTGGCAATTGTTCCTTCCAGGATTTTCAGGAGGGCTTGCTGCACGCCTTCGCCTGAGACGTCTCGGGTGATCGACGGGTTTTCATCCTTGCGACAGATCTTGTCGATCTCGTCGATGTAGATGATGCCCTGCTGGCATTTCTGTACGTCGCCATCGGCCGCCTGCAGCAGCTTCAGGATAATATTTTCCACATCTTCGCCCACATATCCGGCTTCCGTGAGCGTGGTGGCATCCACGATGGCAAACGGAACA